>CAYOXK010000034.1:0-25032 GCA_964407915.1 uncultured Gammaproteobacteria bacterium | reverse complement strand
CAATCGCTCGCAGTCCTGCTATCTGTCGCTCTTCATTGAGCTGTTGAAGTCGCAGTAGCACCCTATCGTATCGAACACCAATAAATTTTGGCGTGCGCTAAAGGCTTTAGTCTCTAGTTTGAATTGGGTTTGTGGATCTTTGGGACTCGCGTAAAAACTAAGCACCTATTCTCGCAGATGTGGGTCAAGAACATCGAATTGATCGTCTATTCAGATTAGGCCAATAACAAGGCCTAAATTCGGCCGATTTCGTAGATGAGGCAACCGCAATGTATAAGTTTGAAATCACCTAGCCGCAAGATGGCAGAGTTGTTGCGAGGATATTAGTGAATGTTATATTAGTATCTGTGGTTCAACATTTTTATACTCGGGCTAAGTGGAATTCTTAAGACAAATCCCTCTTGGCAAATCACGGCTCTAAGCCTGAAATTCGAAATGTAGTGGGTGGAGTAATTGAATCGCTTTTTACGACGACAATGCTTGTGAGACAAAACAGTTATGTTGATTTTAGGGTCTCAAGAGTTGGGCAACTCAGGTAACAACAATGAACTATCAAGAGCATATTGAAATAATCGCCGGTAAGCGCAGTGGCAAACCGTGTATTAAGCACACGCGAGTCAGTGTTTACGATGTATTGGGCTGGTTGGCTGCAGGTATGACAGTGTCAGAAATCCTCAATGATTATCCCGAACTTTCTGCGGATGACATACAAGCTTGTCTGGTTTATGCAGCGGAGCGAGAACATCATTTGGTGGTAATTGTTGCGGCATGAAGCTTTTGCTGGATCAAAACCTCTCTCATCGCATTGTGGAACAGCTGTCGAGGAGTTATCCGGGTACCGTCCAAATGAGTTTGTTAGAAATGGGGGAGTCCTTAGACAAAGATATCTGGGTCTACGCTAAAGAGCACGATTACGCGATAGTCACATTAGACGCTGACTTCCATGAATACAGCGTTCTTTGGGGTGGGCCACCACTTGTAATTTGGCTGAGATGCGGCAATAAGCCCAAAAACGTGATTCTTAATAAGTTACTTGATCATAAAACTCTCATAGAAGATGCGGCTTCCGATGCAAATACATGGTGCGTGGAAATCTATTAGATTAACCGCAAAGACGCAGGGCTCGCCAAGCCTTAGCAAATAGTAGCAGACCGCTCAGCCTCTAACCTTTGCCCACAAAATCGAGGTTTTAACTCAGGGCCTTAAGCACATCCTCAGTTGATTGCACCTGCGTGTACTTCGCCTTTAAATCAAATAGATTGGCGGTGTGTGCTGCGGGAGTGCGGTCGCTGCAGGCGTCTTCTGCCACAATCACGGGGTAGTTGTATTGCAAGCCATCCACCGCGGTGGCGCGTACACAGCCGCTGGTGGTGAATCCCGTTACCACTAACGAGTCAATCCCGCGTTGCTCTAGTTGCGTTGCGAGCGTGGTGCCATGAAAAGCGCTTGCCCACTGTTTTTCAATGAGCAAATCACCGGTAGCGAACTCGAGTCGTTCATCTAATTCAGGCCACGGTTCGCCACGCTGCAGAACATTCAATGCTGGCAGCTTGGCGCGAAACACGCTGGCTTGCTCGTCGTTGTCGTACACCACGGTTGTGAACACTACTAAATATCCACGATCTCTAAACGCCTTTATCAAGGTTTGGATTTTGCCAACCGCCGCATCGCAGGCGTGCCCGAGCGGGCAAGCTGGGTCGGTAAAGCCCTTAATGGCATCGACGATGATGAGCGCCGGATTGTTCCCTAAACCGGCGGTGAGGGAGGCGGGAGTGTGCGTAGTGAGTAGCGTGTCTTGCATGGTCTTATTGTGGGTAAATTGGCTGGCGTCGGGCGGTTAAAAAACAAGCCCGCGTTAGCAACACAGTCTAACGCGGGCTTGGCGATTTTGCGAATAGAGCGTCTAGCTCGATACGCGCATCAGTAACTTCTTTTTAGCCGTTAGCACGTGCTCCAATAAACACGGGCTTGACCGGTGCAGGCAAACTCGTTTCGGCTTCGCAACGCGCGCGAATGTCTTCGAGGTCGCCACCAAAGTTAAACAGCTCGGCTTTGGCAGGTCGTGTACTGGCCATTTCGCTACGCAGTGCGTCGGTGGCTTTGGCATCAACACCGCCTGCATCGTTAATGACTACACCATAGCGTTTAGCCCCTTCGCGCGATACGAGTCGACGTGCCACATCCGCGCGCACTAATTCGGGATCGCGTTTAAGTGGGTCACCCCAACCGCCACCACCCCAAGTGTTAAAGTAAAGCACATCACCTTCTTTTACTTTAACGCCTTCCACTTTGGCGGGTAGCCATTCTTCGCTGCCGTCCACACGCACGATGCGCTTGGTGGAACGCAAGCCCGTATCGCCCCCGAGTACGCCCCAAGGGTAGGTGAGCCAACGCTCGTCATGTATGCCGATATCACCGTCACATAAAAAGCGATAGGCAACACTCAAACCGTTACCGCCACGATGCAAACCCGCACCGCCCGAATCGGTTATGGTCTCGTAGCGCTCTATGCGTAATGGAAAGTACGATTCAATAAATTCGTTGGGTACGTTGGTAAAGCCGGGCCATAAGGAGTGGCCATCGGGACCGTCGCCGACGGGGCGGCCGGGAATACCGCCAAAACCGATTTGGAATAATTGAAACCACTCGCCTTTTTTATCGTAGCCCGAATAAAACAAGTGTGGCGAATCCGAGAAGCCAGCTGCATTGAGCATCATCTCAGGTGCGCCCATACCCAGTAATGCGCCGAGTACGTCAAAGATTCGCCCCAACGCATGGGTGCGACCTGAGAGTGCGGCCGGAAAGTTGGGCTTGAGCAAACTGCCTTGGGGAATATTAACTTTAACGAGATCGTAAAAGCCGTCGTTAAATACAATCTGCGGGTCTACTACGTTAATCGTGAACGAGCCGAAGAACATTTTGAACATGTCTTCGTTCATATAAAAGTTCACAGAGCTTTGTGCTTGAGGGTCAGTGCCGTCAAAGTCGAAATGCGCCACAGAGCCTTCGCGCCACATTTTGCACTTAATTTTATAGGGCCCCATGCCCATTCCGTCGTCACACAGGTAGTCAGTAAACTCGCGGGGCTCTTCAGGAATAAACATCTCGATAATGTGTTTCATGGCGTCGTAGTTGCGCTGCAACATGGTGTCCATGGTGGAATAAAACACATCGTCGCCAAACCGTTCAGCCAGTTCTACACAGCGCTTTGCCGCCGTGTTGCACGCCGCGACTAGGGCGTTGAGGTCAAAGCGGTTCCACTGTGCGGTACGCACGTTGTGCAAAATGAGTTCAAGCAAATCACTTTGCAGTACGCCCTTTTTGTACAGCTTGGTGGGTGGGATGCGAATGCCCTCTTGATAGATGGTGGTGGCTTCAATCGGAATAGAACCCGGCACCATACCGCCGTTGTCGGACATATGCCCAAACATGGCCGACCACGCGATATGTCGACCTTCTTTAAACACTGGCACTAACACAATCCAGTCGGGCAAATGCGACACAGCGGCATTGCACAGGTAAGGGTCGTTGGTCAGGATAACGTCGCCTTCTTCAATGTCACCACTGTAGGCTTGCATGAAAGGGCCAATGAAGGAGCCGAATTGGCCCACGACCATTTTGCCTTCGCGATTGGCTATCATTGGAAAACAATCGCCTTGCTCGCGAATGCCGGGCGACATCGCGGTGCGGAACAACACCGCGTCCATTTCTTCGCGTGCATTGCGCAAGGAGTTTTCGATAATGTCGACGGTCACTCCGTCTACGTCTATTCGGTTTAGAGGCGTAGTGTTCGTCTCAATAATATTGGCTGGCATAACGACCTCCGTATTACGCGTTAGGGTTAATGAGTAAGTTGCCGATTTTGTCGACCGTGGCGTGATAGCCCGGCAATACAACGGTGGTAGAGTCCATCTCACTCACAATGGCAGGGCCGTCAATCACCAGGCCCTGTTGTAGTTTATTGCGGTCGTACAGCTTGCCTTCGTGCCATTCGCCCTCGTAATAAAAGCGGGTGTTTTGCAACACGCAATCCTGCAAACTGGCGGACGAGTCGCCTACGGTGGCCGCGGCCAATTCTTTTGCTTTGGCGCGTACAACAGCACGAATCATCAAAATCTCGTGGCCGTCTTCAAGTTTAAACGTAAACAACTGCTCGTGCTCAGCGTCAAACGCCAAGGTCAGCAGGGCTACGCCTTTGGCCGCAAGTTCGGCCTCGCTGAAGTCCACGGTAATTTGAAAGGCTTGACCTGCGTAACGTAAATCAGCCTGATAGATCACATCTTGCTGATCCAAGGCAATGCCATCGGCTAACAGCGATTCGCCCGCGCGGTCGCGCAAACTCTTCAGGTCGTCGGTCAACTGCGCATCGGTTAAATCACTCGCGAGCATTAAATAGGTACGTGCTGCTTCGTCTTGGATTTGCGTGGTGGCATCGCCATACGCGCACAGCACTCCCGGGCCGGGCGGCACGATTACTGGCCAGGCGTTGGTAAGAATACCCAGTGCGTTGGCGTGCAACGGGCCTGCTCCGCCAAAGCCCACTAGCGCGAAGTCGCGCGGATCATAGCCTTGTTCTACCGACACTAAACGCAGTGCGCCGAACATGGATTCATTAACAATCTTGATAATGCCCTCGGCGGCTTCCATCAATTCAATGCCCATGGCGTCGGCGACCTTTTGCACGGCGGTCACTGACGCGTCGCGATTAATCTGCATCGCACCGCCTAATTGCGCATCCGACGGCAAATAGCCGAGCACGACGTTAGCGTCGCATACGGTGGGCAGCTCGCCCCCTTTCATGTAGCAGGCTGGGCCCGGTACGGCGCCCGCTGATTCTGGGCCCACGCGCAAGGCCTTAGTGAGTTCAGGCACAAACGCGATGGAGCCACCGCCCGCCCCCACCGTGCGCACATCCACTGAGGGTGCGCGTACCCGCACATCGCCGACTATGGTTTCGCGGCGTACCCGTGCTTTAGAATTTTGAATAAGCGCCACGTCGGTGGAAGTTCCGCCCATATCAAACGTTAAGATGTTTTCAAAACCCGCCTGTTGGCAAAAATAAATAGCCCCCGTTACGCCACCCGCAGGCCCTGACATCAGCAAATTAACGGGGGATTCGCCCGCTGCGCGCGACGATGCTAGGCCGCCATCAGAACGCAAAATAGACAACTGCGTATCAGCGCCCATCTTGTCTTCCAACGCCGCTTGTAAATTGGCGACATACTTGGACACTTGCGGACGCACATAGGAGTTGACCACGGTCGTTTCAGTGCGCTCGTACTCTTGCATTTCTGGTACAACGTCGCTGGAAATAGAAATAGGCACATCGGTAAAAATCTCGGCGGCAATTTTGGCTGCTTTTTGTTCATTGGCGGCATTAACGTAGGCGTTAATAAAGCAAATGGTCAGCGCTTCAATCCCCCCTTTAGCCTTTAAGGCGGTAAGGTCTTTACGCAGCTGTGCTTCGTCGAGTTCGCGCACCACTTCGCCACTCGCACTCATGCGCTCGTGTGCGCCTATGGTGAGCTCTAAAGGTGCAAGCAAGGGTTTTTTTACAAAGGTTACCCAGCCACCTAAACCGCCAGGGCAGTACGAGCGGGCTACTTGCAAGGTGTCTTCAAAGCCCGCCGTAGTGACCAAACCAACGGTCGCTCCTTTGCCCGTGAGCACCGCATTAGTGGCAACCGTGGTACCGTGCATTACGCGTTTCACGTCTTTGGGGTTGATGCCAGATTCTTCGCAGATACGCGCGATACCATTGAGTACCCCAATCGACGAATCCTCGGGAGTGGAGGGTACTTTGGCGGTGAATGTTTCGCCGGATTCTTCGTTGATCAAGAGTAGGTCGGTAAAGGTCCCGCCTACATCAACACCGAGTCGATAGCCCATGATTGATCCTCTAAATAGTTATTTTTGTGTTGGTTAGTGTCAGGTGAATAGATGGCTCTGCTCAGCTGGCTTTTTGCAGCTGTGCTTGTTTGGCAAGGTGTGGCTTGAGCCAACTTTTAGCCCGCCCGCCGGGCGCTGTGCCGGTTAGCTCCACGGCTAGGTCAGAAGCGCGCATTAATGCGTCTAAGTCGACGCCTGTATCAAAGCCCATCTGTTCTAGCATCATTACCGTGTCTTCGGTGGCCACATTGCCGCTCGCGCCCGGCGCAAACGGGCAACCGCCTAGGCCCGCGATGGACGCATCAAAGCGGCGAATGTCCGCTTCGATGCCTGCGTATACATTGGCGACACCCATGGCGCGCGTATCGTGAAAATGGCACGCTAAACGTGCCGCCCCGTTTTCGTTGACTAGACGGCGCATCAGCGCACTTACTTGTGCGGGATTGGCCGCGCCGATGGTATCGGCGATCACCACGGTGCTTACGCCGTGATTTAAAAAGGTAGCGGTAATGTCCGCGACCACGCCTGGGTCGGCTTTGCCATCAAAGGGGCATTCAAACGCGGTGGCAATGGTTGCGATCAGCGTTACGCCGTCCTGCTGCGCTTGCTCAGCCATAGCAATGGTTTCGGCCACGGCTTGGTCGCGGCTCATGCGCACATTTTTTTGCGCCATGCCTTCGGTACCATAGGCTACCATCGCTAGCGTTTTACAGCCTTCTGCCACGGCCCGATCGTAGCCCTTTCGGTTGGGTACGAGTACTGAGAATTGGGCGCGCGAATCGTTAAATGCGGCGACCACTTCTTCAGTCTCCGCCATCGCCGGAACCGCCTTAGGCGATACAAAAGCGCCCAGTTCAATATGCTTGAGGCGCGCGGCTAATAGCGCTTCCACCAAGCGGATCTTCTCGGCAGAACGTAATATCTTCGGTTGATTCTGTAGCCCGTCGCGCGGGCCAACTTCATTGATAATAACTTTATTGTCCATTACGCGATTACTCCTTTTAGTTTGAGTTCATCGAGTTTTGCGGTGTCGTATCCCAACAGCGATGCAAATACTTCTTGGGTGTGTTGCCCGAGCAAAGGGGCCGCGCTAAACGATTCTTCGTTGGTGCGCGACAGTTTGATGGGATTGCCCGGACCCTTCGTCGATTTGCCCGACGGGTGAGGCAGATCAACCACCATATTGCGGTGCAGCACCTGTTCGTCATTTAAAGCCTGGCTAAATTTGTTTACCGGCGCACATGGAATGCGCTTGGCCTCTAAAAGCGTTACCCAATGGGCTACCGTGTGTTCAGACAACACCTCGTTCAAACGCGTAGTGATCATGTCGCGCGCGGCCCACCGACCTGGTTGGCCGTCGAGTTGCGGATCATTAAATTCATCAATCTGCACCACTTCTTTAAGATTACTCCAGAAGTTGTCAGTGATCACGGCGATTACTAAATAGCCATCCGCACATTTAAACGTGTCGTAGGGTACATGCACGAAGTGCGAGTTGCCGATAGGGTAAGGGTCTTCGCCCGATAAGAAATACATCGTGGCCATGTAATTGAGCATGGAGATTTGGCAATCGAGCATAGAGATGTCAACGTGTTGACCATGGCCTGATTTCTCGCGTTCGAATAAGGCCGACAATATGCCCATAACGGCAAACATGCCGCCACCAAGATCGCCAATCGGTATGCCGGCGCGCACCTGGGTATCTTGGTCTTTGCCCGTAATTGACATACCACCGCCCGTGGCCTGCGCTACTTGATCGAACGCGGGCCGTTTGTGGTTGGGGCCGCTTGAACCAAAGCCCGACACCACACAGGTAATCACACGTGGGTTTATTTTGCTCAAACTGTCGTAGTCAATGCCAAGCCGTTCGGGCACACCCGCACCAAAGTTGCTGATTACGATATCCACATTCTTCACAAGATCGTAAAACACTTCTAGGCCTTCAGCGCTTTTCAAGTCGATGGCCGTGCTTTTTTTGTTGCGGTTGAGCGTTATGTAATAGGCACCCATGCCTTCGAGCGAATTTTTTGGGTCAGTTGCGAGTAGTTTGCGCGTGCCCTCGCCTTGCAGCGGTTCTACCTTAATCGTTTCTGCGCCAAGATCCGCCAGAATCATCGAGCCATAGGGTCCCGACAACATGTGGGTAAGGTCAAGAATGCGAACGCCGTGCAAGGGTTTGTTCATAAATATGCTCTACAATAGTGGGTGTCTAGTTAAGGGCTTACCGCAAACCGCATTGAGCCATATCGAGGATGAGTGGCGGCGCTTAATCTGCCAGTCGCCAGACCGCTCGGCCCCGTGAGGAGATGCTCAATTTCACGCGGAATATTGTAATAATGATATAATGATATACCATTTGTTAAATTTGTGTGACAAAGAGTTGCATCTAAATAAATCGCACAGTTGCTAATGCAGCAGCTAAGGTGATCAAAAGGGGATGAACATGCTGGACGGAATCGAAGACTTACTGCAAGTAAAGGCCGCAGGCTCCATCAACTCGGATGCGCCTACGCCGCTGTATTTTCAGCTCTATGCGCTACTTAAGGGGCTTATCTTAGACGGCAGCATTGCCCACACTCAGCGCTTACCCGCCGAGGAGCAGTTGGCCAAAATGTTTAGCGTGTCGCGCATAACCGCTAAACGAGCTATGGATGAGTTGGCGCAGGATGGCCTGGTAGAGCGCCGTCGTGGGCGCGGATCGCATGTAATTTATCGATTCAAAGCGCGGCCCGTTCAAGCGCCAATGATCGGCGTTTTAGAAGAGATTGAACGCGTGGCGAGTTTATCCACCGCCAACGTATTAGAATGTCACGTAGCCACACCCCCACATCAAATACGCGAGGAACTCGGTATATCGGTCGGTGGCGAAGCTTTGCATTTAGTGCGGGTACGCGAAAACAAAGGTCGCGAGTTTGGCTATTACGCGAGTTGGACGGCGTGGCAAGATACGCCACCAGACGCACAAATTTTTAAGACGATTCCGCGATTGCGCTACTTCAAAGAGCGCGGCCTTAACGTCAACTATGCTTTGCAAACGATTGGGGCGGCGCCTGCTACCCCCGCCATCGCACTCGCACTGAATGTGCCCGAGGGCACAGCTCTGTTGCGGCTCGTGCGGCGTTCATTTTGGAAAGAGGGCGAGCAAAAAGTACTCAAGGATCACTTAAATATCTATTACAACCCTGAGTACTTTCAGTACGAAATGGAAATCGACATCGCGCAAACCGTTTAGCGCAATATACGCACGGCGCTCCTTAAAAGCGCCGCGGCTTACTATAAGCGCCGCGGCCATGTAGAAAGAACTTAAATCAAGCTGGCCGGATCCGTGTAGGTCAAACCTTGCGCTTCGGCCACAGCTTTATACGTAAGCTTACCGGCATGCACATTCAAGCCGTGCAGTAGGTGTGCATCTTGCTGTACTGCTTTCTTCCAGCCTTGATTAGCGATGCTCAGCGTAAATGGCAGAGTGGCATTGTTAAGCGCGTAAGTCGAAGTTTGTGGCACTGCTCCCGGCATATTCGCCACGCAATAATGCACAACACCGTGTTTCACGAATGTGGGTTCGGCGTGGGTAGTGGCCACCGATGTTTCAAAGCAACCGCCTTGGTCGATTGCAACATCAACTAAAACCGACCCTTTTTTCATGTTTTTAACATTCTCTTCGGTGACCAGTTTTGGCGCATTGGCCCCAGGCACCAAGACCGCACCAATCACAAGGTCCGACTCGGCCGTGTAGCGATCGATGGCCTCGCGCGTTGAAAACACACAGTTCGCTTTGCCCTCAAACTCCATATCCAGTTGTCGTAACTTAGGG
This sequence comes from uncultured Gammaproteobacteria bacterium, assembly GCA_964407915.1. Lineage (GTDB taxonomy): Bacteria > Pseudomonadota > Gammaproteobacteria > Arenicellales > Arenicellaceae > Arenicella. The sequence continues at coordinate 15,329 of CAYOXK010000034.1, read as the reverse complement.
ATCGAACGGTCTAGTATGGTTACGTTTGCGCCCATGCCGCGAGCAATATAAGCGGCATTTTGACCAACTACACCACCCCCTAAGACCAACACCTTAGCGGGTTCAGTGCCTGGCACGCCGCCCATCAGTACGCCTATACCGCCTTGCGCGCGCTCTAAGCAATGTGCACCCGCTTGTGCGGCGAGACGGCCAGCTACTTCACTCATTGGCGCAAGTAACGGCAGTGAACCGCCAATGCCAGTAACCGTTTCGTAAGCGATGGCTGTAACCCCAGATGCCAACAATAGTTGGGTTTGGGTTGGGTCTGGCGACAGATGCAGGTAGGTGAACAAAATCTGGCCTTCGCTGAGCAATATGCATTCATCCGGCTGCGGCTCTTTTACTTTTACGATGAGCTCTGAGTTGGCATAGATCTCCTCGTTTGTGGCGACGATGGTGGCACCAAAGGCGCGATAGTGATCGTCGGTAAGTCCGATGCCTGCAGCAGCGCCGGCCGCAATGCAGACTTGATGGCCGTGTTCAATAAGCTCTTTGGCGCTCGCGGGGCTTAGACCCACGCGATACTCGTGGTTCTTAATTTCTTTAGGTACACCGATTAACATGAGAAAACCTCCGTAGTTTTCAAAATCATAGAACGATGTTACTTAATCGTTAAGGATTTATTTCGGTATTTTTTTGATTTCGCAGTGATTAGTCTGGTAATTTAGCTATAAAGCAAAGGTATTTACTAAATGGGTGAAATCAAATGCTCGACAATTACGATCGCAAAATCTTAAGAGCACTGCAAAAGGATGGTCGGCTTACTTATACCGATCTGGGTAAGCAAGTTGGTCTAACCACCACGCCCTGTATCGAACGCGTGCGCAAGCTTGAAGGGCTCGGTTTTATAAAAGGTTATTCGGCCAATCTAGATTCGCAAAAGCTCGACACGGGCTTAATCGTTTATGTGCAAATAAGCTTAAGCCGCACAGGCCAGCACAGTTTCTCGATATTCCGAGATGCGATAAAAGCGCTACCGCAAGTGCAGGAGTGCCACCTTGTGACTGGCCATTTTGACTTTTTAGTTAAAGCACGCGTGAAAGACATGGGCGCGTATCGTGATTTTCTAGAAAACCATTTGCTTACAGTAAAAGGCGTGCAAGGCTCAACGAGCATCGCCGTGATGGAAACCGTTAAGGAGACAATGCAAATCCCCATTTAGGATAATCAAGGAAAAGCCATAAAATACTAAGATATGCACTAATATGGTGCGACTTTTGGAGAATTGCACAATAATAGTGCCTATAATGAAGCGCAAACCGTGGGCTTGCTGTTTTATAGGGCGCTAAAACCCGCCGTTAAGCCTCATTTTGAGCATTTTCGCTAATATTTAGAAATTGGCACGCTAATTGCTTCACGAAAAGTGCTTATTGTCTTAACCGACGGTATCGCTACCGCCGCTACTTTTAACGCTTGCGACCCTATTGCGGTGATCGCTTAACCAACAAGCGACCAGTGGCCAATGACTTTTTGACATTGCGATAAGTGATACAGCAAAGGTTGAGATGGTTGTTCAACTTTAGCAACTTGTAGATGGTAATCGCTCGCTGGGCATACACATGACGTATGCTGAGCTAGTTAATAAATACACAGACACTCACACATAGACAAAAGAGGTAAGAGTAATGTCAGCGAAAGACGTACTAAAACGAATTAAAGACGAGGACATCAAGTACATCGATTTCCGTTTTACCGATACACGCGGCAAGGAGCAACACGTAACCGTGCCTACTAGCGTTGTTGACGAAGACACGTTCAAAGACGGCAAAATGTTTGATGGCTCTTCAGTGGCCGGTTGGAAAGGCATTAACGAGTCTGACATGATCTTGATGCCTGAAGCCGGAACAGCAGTGCTGGATCCGTTTTTTCACGATAAAACCTTAAACATTCGCTGCGATATTATTGAACCAGCGACCATGGAAGGCTATGTGCGCGACCCGCGCTCAATTGCTAAGCGGGCTGAGCAATACCTGAAAGAGACGGGGATTGGCGACGCGGCTTACTTTGGCCCAGAGAACGAATTTTTTGTATTCGACGATGTGCGCTATTCTACTGAGCCGCGCGGCGCGTTTTACGAGATCGACTCAACCGAAGCCTTTTGGAACTCTGAAAAACCGTATGAAAGCGGCAACATGGCGCACCGTCCTGGCCTAAAAGGTGGTTACTTCCCAGTTCCCCCAGTTGATTCATTGCACGATTTGCGCGCGGCAATGTGCCAATCTGCTGAAGCGATGGGCGTACCGACCGAAGTACATCACCATGAGGTGGCGACTGCGGGACAATGCGAAATCGGCACCATTTTCAACACGCTTACTAAAAAAGCCGACGAAGTACAGATTTTTAAGTACGCAGTACATAACACCGCGCACATGTTTGGTAAAACAGCTACGTTTATGCCTAAACCAATCGTGGGTGACAATGGCTCGGGCATGCATGTGCATCAGTCGATTTTTAAAGGCGGTCAAAACATGTTTGCAGGCGACGGTTATGGTGGCTTGAGCGACTTGGCTCTGTACTACATCGGCGGAATATTTAAGCATGCACGTGCTCTCAACGCCTTTACTAATGCATCGACCAACAGTTATAAGCGTTTAGTACCTGGCTTCGAAGCGCCGGTATTGTTAGCGTATTCAGCGCGTAATCGTTCAGCGTCTTGCCGAATTCCATATGTTTCGAGCCCAAAAGGCCGACGTATTGAAATTCGCTTTCCAGATTCAACGGCTAACCCTTACTTGGCGTTTGCCGCGATGTTGATGGCGGGTCTCGATGGAATTCAAAACAAGATTCATCCAGGCGAAGCGGCAGACGAAGATTTGTACGATTTGCCCCCTGCAGAGCAAGCTAAGATTCCAACGGTAGCACCTGGCTTGGATTACGCTTTGGCCGCGTTGGATGCGGATCGCGAGTTCTTGAAAGCCGGTGGCGTGTTCACTGACGAAGCCATTGATGGTTATTTGGACCTTAAGCGTACCGAAGTAGATGCGTTGCGCATGAGTACTCATCCTATTGAGTTCCAAATGTCTTACAGCTGCTAATTGCACTTAAAAACGCCTCGACTCGCCGGGGCGTTTTTTTGCAGAGGCGCGCACTATTTTGGTGCAATGCCGTCATCAAGAAAATTAGCCGTCCGCTCAAAAAAACGATTGAGCGTTAAATCTAGACCATAACCCCTAACTGCTTATTCAACTTGAGATGAACCCAGAAACCTTAATCGAGAACTTAGACAGCTCCTTGATTGTGGTGGATCGTCAGCAGATCGTGCAGAGGGTGAATGTAGCGGCCGAGACCTTGTTCGCAAAAAGTAGACGTTATTTGCTGGGGCAGCCATTATCGGATGTTGTGCCAGTCGACAAAATCAGTTCTTACATTGATCAGTGTTTTACGAACAATGCCCACTTTACTCTACGCGAAGTAGCGTTGGAGATTGATCAAAAAGAATCACTCGTTGATCTTACATTGCAGTGCGTATTGAGCGACGGCCATAAGCCGAGAAATGGTCAGCAACTCGCTGAAAGCGAGCCCGTGGTTCTGATTGAAATCAACAGTATTAATCGAATCTCGCGGTTTATGCGCGAGAAAAATCAGGTTGAACGACAACAATCGTTTCGCCTGATGATGCGTGGGCTTGCCCACGAAATCAAAAATCCTTTGGGTGGTATCCGTGGCGCAGCACAACTTCTTGATCGAGAAATAAAAGACGAGTCTAGGCGCCAGCTCACAGGGATTCTAATCAAAGAAGCGGATCGCTTAACACGCCTGGTTGATCGGGTGATGGGGTCACGCGAACAACTAAAACCAACCTTGTTGAACATTCACGAGGTGCTCGAACACGTGCTGCATCTGGTAAGCGTAAAGTCGCCGCACGAACTAGTGATTCATCGAAATTACGACCCTGCATTGCCAGAAATTAGCGTGGATCGCGAGCAAATGATTCAAGCGGCTTTGAACATTGTGGGCAATGCAGTGGAAGCACAAGAAGGTAAGGAGACAACAGTGATTGGTATTCACACAGAATTTGATCGTTTTGTAACGATCAATCGAGAAACGTATCGCCAAGGTCTCAATATAAAAATTTGGGATGCGGGCGATGGCGTGCCTGCTGAATTGCATGACATATTGTTTGACCCGCTGATCACGAGTCGTTCAAACGGTTCGGGTCTAGGGTTGTCCATCACTCAAGAGATTGTGCAGCGCCACAAGGGTATTGTGCAGCTAGAGGACTTTCACGGTAAAACCTGCTTTTCGATTAGCTTGCCTTATCTGTCCACCAAAATAGACCCAGTAGATGATCTGTCGGGAGGATTGCATGAGTAAAGTTTGGGTGGTGGATGACGATTCATCCATTCGTTGGGTACTGACCAAAGCGCTCGATTCGGCCGGTTTTGACGTAGTAGAGTTTGCCGACGCGGAAGAAGTGCTGCAGGCGCTCGCAACCAAAAAGCCCGATGTGCTTATGACCGATATCCGCATGCCGGGGATGAGTGGCCTAGAATTGGCTAAGCGGTTAAAAGAAACGCATCAAGAAGTGCCGTGCATCGTAATGACGGCGCATACCGATCTAGACAGTGCCTTGGCATCGTACGAAAGCGGTGCGTTTGAATATTTGCCAAAGCCGTTCGATCTAGACGAGGCGGTGCGCTTAGTACGCCGCGCGGTTGAACCCAGCCAGGGCACGCTCGATAGCGCGGTAAACGTTGACGCTGGACCGCCCGAGGTCGAAATTATTGGCGAAGCCCCCGCGATGCAAGAGGTGTTTCGCGCTATTGGTCGACTCGCCCGCTCCAATATTAATGTGATGATTTGTGGTCAATCGGGTACCGGCAAGGAGCTCGTAGCCAATGCCTTACATCAGCACAGTCCACGCGCGCAACGTCCTTTTGTGGCCATCAATATTGCCGCTATTCCGGCCGAACTGTTAGAGTCAGAATTGTTCGGCCACGAAAAAGGCGCGTTCACGGGTGCGCAAGCACAACGACTTGGACGATTTGAGCAAGCGCAAGGCGGCACGCTTTTCTTGGATGAAATTGGCGAGATGCCCGCCGAGTTGCAAACGCGGCTGCTGCGTGTGTTATCCGACCGGCGCTTTTATCGCGTAGGGGGACGTCAACTGGTTGACGTTGATGTGCGGGTACTGGCGGCTACCAATCGAAATTTAGAGCGCCAAGTAGAGCAGGGGCATTTTCGCGAAGACCTTTATCATCGACTCAACGTAATTCGTATTAATTTGCCTTCGTTGTCTGAACGATCCCAAGACGTGCCGCTGTTAGCCGAACGCTTTTTAAAAGAGTGTGCACGCGAGTTGCAGGTAGAGCGCAAAGTGCTCACACCTGAGGCGCTTAATTGCTTAAAGGCCTATGAATGGCCGGGCAATGTTCGGCAGCTCGAAAATATTTGTCGCTGGATAACGGTGATGGCGCCCGCCAACAAAGTAACCTTAGACGATCTGCCTAAGGAGATCACTGGCTTTGTACCCGAAGTGAAAATTAGCGATTGGCAACAAGCGCTCGCGCAGCACGCTCAGTCGCGGGTGATGCTAGGCAAGCAGGATATTTTGCCCGAGTTAACGCAGCAATTTGAGCGAACCCTTTTAACCTTAGCACTTGAACACACTGATGGGCATAGGCAAAATGCGGCTAAGCTATTGGGATGGGGACGCAATACTTTAACGCGCAAGCTTAAAGAGTTAGGGTTAGACTAGTGCCCCATCGCTGAATTGCAGCGTAATCGAATAAGAGTTAATTACTATGATGCAAATTTCGTTGAAGACGGTTGTTAGCGTAACCCTGTGCGCGCTATTTACCAGTCTTACGGTAGCGCAAACCAACTACGTGACCGACGACTTTGAGATTATGTTCCGAGCCGGTCCGAGCGTGCAAAACAAGATTATTCGTCCCTTGCGCAGCGGTACTCCGATTGAGGTGTTGAATAACGACGCGGGCAACGGACACAGTCAAGTACAAACGGCGCGTGGTGAAATCGGCTACGTGCTCACTCGGTTTATCAGTAACTCGGTGCCGGCTAAAAATAAACTGAGCCAACTGCAACAACGGTTGGACGCTTTAACCGCCGATCCAGGCGATGTGCGTGCTGAACTCGCGCTCGCGCAAGAGGGCAACCAGCTCCTGATTGAAGACAATATGAAGTTGGCCACGCGCCTTAAGGAAGCCCAAGATCGCATCACCCAAATAGAGTCTATTTCAGGCGACACGATTGCCCTTACCGAAGAAAACCAACGCTTGAGCAACGAGGTGCAGCAGCTATTGCTACAGCTCGATGATTTTCGTATCCAAACCGAGACTTTGCGCGATACCACCGACAATAAAACTCGCCTTGTGACCACGGGCATTGTTGTGGTGGGTATTCTGTTAGGCTGGATTTTGTCGTTGGCGGGTAGTCGGCGTCGCAATCGATCGGGATGGTGAGCAATGACTCTACGTATTAGTTACCGTGATCCTGTTGTTGTTCGCGCGGGCTTGCTGATATTGAGCATAGCCCTAAGTGTGTTTTACGCGACGGCTACGGCGCAAGCGCAGTGGCAGATTGACGCTGACGCGAAAAAGCCTAGCGAACCGCCCAGCGAAACAAACGAGCAAGCGCCATCGGTAGCGCCGCCAGAGTTGGTTATAAGCCCAGAGCAGGCGGCGGCTTGGAGCGAGTTTGAGGCGGCCAAATGCAGCAATGGTGGGTCGCAAACTCGAGCCTTTATCGACTTTTCCACCCAAGAGCCGAACGAAATGGCTTACGTTGAAAGCATCGCGCAACAGTTTTCCCAAGCCATGCAACAACATTCGTTGGCCCCGGACTTGAGCCGCACAAGCGTGCGGTCAGTGCAGTTTATGTTCGAGCTTGATCGCAACTACGCGGTTACGTCGATTACGGTCTTTGCCCCCGAAGATGATGCCGTATTAAAGCCTTTCGTGGTGGACCTAATTACCAAGGCTGCACCGTATCCATCGTTCGATGCGGTGGTGGAGCCCTGCTTTCAATCAGTAGTGATCAGCGCCATTTTTGACTTTTAGTGAACCTATTACGAGTTTATCGCTCTTAGATAGGGTGAGCGGGATACAAGAATTTTATGGGCATTAAACTGCATCAAGATCTAACCATGAACGGCAAGACCTATAAAGCGGGCGAGACCGTGCCGTGGTACATGGTGTACCCATTTTTTATTTTCCATATGGGTATCTTCGGTGCATCGGGCTTTATTATGGCCTATGGCAGCGATGTGGAGTTGTCGTTCATTTTCCTGCACGGAGGTATCGCAATTCTCGTGTACCTTGTGTTCTATCTCGCCATTTTCGGTAAAGAAACGGTACGCTGGCTATTGATCGATTCCGTATTAGGTGTATTTGGCTTGGTCGCACAATTAGGTTGGATCCTGGCGCTGTTCGATAAAACGTTAGCCGACTACAGCGTGGTTCGCCATATAATTCCGTTTTGCTATTACGTGCTGTACACCTTCTTGCTACACCGTGCGCTGCTGGATTGGGGCGGTGGAACTAAAGACCAAGCCAAACGCAGAACCATAAACGGTTACTACGTTGGTTTCTCGCTACTGTTCTATGGCACGCTCGCATTAGTATAGTTAGGGCGCGAGCTGCGTTGAAGTTGAGTAAAAAAATAGTATCCGCAGATTAACGCCGATTAAGAAGAGATTGACTGGGGAGCTAGGGCGTTACTTGGCGGCTCACTAGTCCGGCAGGCCTTACCCGTTCCTAAAAATAATCTGTGCAAATCTGCGTTAATCGGCGGATAACAAATTCGCTAATCTGTGGATAACCATTATGACGGCGTGCTCAGAATACCAATCAGTACAACTCAGACATGTTTTTGGCCACGTACTCCGATCCAAATTTAGGGTCTAGGATTGGACTATTGTTTACGTTCCAGTTTTGAGAGTACCCATGCCGATCAATGTAACGATCGAATAAAGGTTTGAAAACCGCCACGTCTGATTCTACAAACCAATCTCGCCAATGGTTATAGCTTCGAGTCCTTATAACATGCGACACGGGGTCGGGAATCGTCACATGACCTTGGGATAGCGGCAGTTTTAAATACTGTGATAATTCAGAGAGGTTGGAGTCAACTAAGTCCTCGTAACGAAAAGTCAAGGCGTGGTCGTAGTACTGTTCAAAGCCGTGCAGCCAAATATATAAATTGCGAATCCATGCAATAATTGAATCTATGTCCTGCTCTGAGGAAATGGTAAATTCTTCGAATAGCTCTAAAAAGGAGATTGACTCTGGAGCGGCCTCCTTCCTCTTCAGGATGTTGAGAATACGGGAGACCGATTGCTTATTTTTAGCTATTTGCGGACTCCTCATTCTGAACAGCACCGCACTGAGAATCCAGTCGCGCGGATCGCGAATTAGATAAATAATATTGTCAAAATTACTATATTTGGCAAAATCTATATGGGTGTTGTTCGTGAGCAGGATCTTCGACAAGCTGCAATCAAATTCATTAGGATCATTGGGTTCAGAGTATGCAGCAGGCTCAAAAGCCTCGAACACTCGCGTTGGTTGTAACGCCTCCATGATCTTATAGTACAGGGCGGTCGTTCCCGTTTTGCCTTGACCAAAAATTACGATTCTTTGCACGATCGTTCCTAAAGGTTGTAGAGCCTCTATTTAAATAGAGGCTCGTACCCTTAAGTAGTGTTAGGTATGCCCTGTATTTTAGCCTTGCAGCGAACGTAACATCCAGGCTGTTTTTTCGTGCACTCGCATTCTGTCTGAGATTAATGCGGCCGATGATTCATCATCTGCTTCTTGTGCATAAACAAGTGCTGCTCGACATGTTTTAACCACCTGTTCATGACCTTCAGTAAGCAGTTTAATCATTTCTTCAGCAGAGGGAATGTTGTCTACCTCTTTAATTTTACTCAGTTGCGCAAACGCTTTATAAGTACCCGGTGCAGGCTCGCCTAAACTGCGGATACGCTCGGCAATATCGTCTACCGCAATCGCCAGCTCGGTATAGTGCACTTCGAACATTTGATGCAACTGCGGGAACATCGGTCCGGTTACGTTCCAATGAAAGTTGTGTGTTTGCAGGTACAGTGTATAAGAGTCAGCGAGTAACGCTCCGAGTTGCTGAGCGATGTTCTTACGCGCTGTTTCCGAAATTCCAATATCAATCTTATTCATGTGTGAGTACCTCATTGATTAACTTAGGATGATCTTAGAGCAGGGTCATGATCTAGTATAGTGAATTAAAAGATACACTATGTTCATATTAACTGAACGTGGGTAAAGAAGTTTATCATTACAGAGCAAAAACAAATAATCCGCAGATTTCGCAGATTAACGCCGATTAAAAAGAGATTGGCTGGGGAGCAGGGGTATTACTTGGCGGCTAACTTGTCCGGCAGACCTTACCCGTTCTTAAAAAAAATCTGTGCAAATCTGCGTTAATCTGTGGATAACAAATTCATAAATCTGCGGATAGCTATTTTTTCTGTCCACGCTACGAGGAGTGTTTTTCCCTACATCCGTCTTTTTGGTTGCCTTTACAGTCTACTTTGGTAGAGTGGCAGCGCGCGCAGACACCTTGACTAAGTTGGTGAGCCTGTTGCGACGAGTCGGATTGTTTACTCTACTTAAAGCCCGAACTGCAGATACGAGACTATGAGCAAAACATTAACGGTAATTTCGGCCACTAGTGGATCGCAACGCGCCAAGTTTCGTGAGCTTTGGCAGTACCGCGAGCTGGCGTGGAACATGACGTTGCGCGATATTAAGGTACGCTACAAGCAAACCGTTTTAGGCGTGGCGTGGGCGGTGCTGCAGCCAGTGGTTACGATGATTATCTTCACCATTATTTTTGGTGGATTGGCCAAAATACCCTCAGATGGATTCCCTTATCCAGTATTTGTGTATTCTGGATTATTAGCCTGGAATCTGTTCCAAACCTCAGTAAGCTCAGCTGGTGCGTCGATGGTGAGTGCGGCCAATATGATCGGCAAAGTCTATTTTCCGCGCTTAATTGTGCCACTTGCAGCGATGGGGGTTGCGGTGATCGACCTTTGTGTCTCGTTTGTTGTTTTGGTGCTTTTAATGGCGGTCTACCAAATGTTGCCGTCGCTTCAAATACTATTCTTTCCGGTATTTTTGCTGGGTCTGCTACTGGCAGCAATAGGCATGGGTACGTGGTTAGCGGCGGTTACAGTGTCGTATCGCGATTTTCGGTTTGTGATTCCTTTTATGTTGCAAATATGGATGTACATTACGCCCGTTATCTACCCAGCCAGTTTTATTCCTGAAGACTATCGATGGCTCATCTATCTCAATCCAATATTTGGTTGGGTGGCCGGTATCAAATCCGCCATCCTCGGCACGCCCATTGAGTGGTTTGCAGTGGCCTGCTCGTTTGGATGGACGCTCGCATTGCTGGCCTTTGGCTTGTCTTACTTCAATCGCGCCGAACGTCGCTTTGCGGACATTATCTAATTTATGACTGAATTTGCACTTAAAGCCGAGAATCTCGGCAAGCAATACTTGATTGGCGGAGCTGAGCAGCGGCACGATTCATTTCGCGAAATGTTAACAAGCGCCTTTGCCAGTCCGTTTAAAAAGTTTCGACGCTTGAGTGGTCAAGATCAGGATCAAGAGCGGTTTTGGGCGCTTAAAGAGATCAATTTTGAGATTGCTCCAGGCGAGAAGATTGGCGTAATTGGGCACAACGGGGCAGGCAAGAGCACGTTACTAAAAGTTTTAAGCCGCATCACTCCACCCACCGAAGGACAACTGAGAATTAGCGGCCGAGTGGCTAGTTTGCTGGAAGTAGGTACGGGCTTTCATCCGGAATTAACGGGTCGCGAGAACATCTTTTTAAATGGCTCAATTTTAGGAATGAGCCGCGCGCAAATTCTGCAACGGTTTGACGAGATTGTTAGCTTTGCCGAGGTCGAAAAATTTGTTGATACGCCGGTTAAACGGTATTCGAGTGGCATGTATGTGCGCCTAGCTTTCTCTGTTGCAGCCCATCTAGATTCCGATGTGCTCATTGTTGATGAAGTGCTCGCGGTTGGCGATCAACGTTTTCAGGACCGTTCTCTGGGCAAATTAGATGACATGGGCCAGCAAGGGCGTACGGTGCTCTTTGTGAGCCACAATCTGAGCATGGTCAACAAACTGTGCTCGCGTACTATGCTGCTCGAGCAAGGAAAGCTGATTACCTTTGGGCAAACGGCCAACGCCATCAAGACGTATGGCGAGCGCCGCAAACAATCGGTCGGTGCGCAAGAGAAAGGCTTTACTGGGCCGATGCTTGGGGCGATGGAAGTGCTGTCGATGAGTATTGACGGTGATTTTGAAAATCACGACGTGGTCTTCGACCCGCTCAAGCCACTCACCGTTTGCGTTGACATAGACAACGCTAAACCCTTGCAAACCTTTCGCGCTACGATGACCCTCGTTCGTGGCGGCCAGAACATTGTGTCGCAACATAGCTCACATGCAACACGTGTACTCGAGGCCGGTAAGCACCGTTTTGTGTTTGAATTGCCCGCCAAGTTTTTATCCCCCGGAGACTACTCGGTGCGCCTTGTGTTGTCGGATGCGGAAACCAATCGCTGGCTATGGGGCGAACACCAAGCGAGCTTAAATGTGGTAGAAGCGTGGGCTCAAGACTATCAAACCAAAGAATATATGGGCGTAATCAATTATCTAGTTACGGCTGAACATCAGCGTTTGTAAGCGAGCTTCAGTTTAGGAGTAAAGCCATTGTCCAAGCAACCCACCGTGCTGTTTATAGTACCCTCCGCCTATTTGCTCGGCGGCGTGCAGGTGTGGTTAGAGTATTTAATTAATGGGCTCAATCAAGCGGGGCTTAAAAGTGTTTGTGGGGCGGTAGATGGTAAGTACCACTCGGCTGCAACGTATTGTGCGTACTACCAGTTCGCTCACGTAGCGCATATCCGTAATCCAATGAATACCCGTTGGGGCCGAGTGCAGGCGATTGCCGCTACCATTGCCCACACGCAGGCAGATATTGTGGTGTCTGTGAACGTTCCCGATTCTTACGAGGGTACGCAGTTGGCGCGGCAACAATTAACTCGGCCGCTTAAATTGGTTGCCTCAGTGCATGGTCTTGAACCCGATTATTATGCTGATATCGATTACGCACAAAGCTATATTGATGCTGTTCTCGTCACTAATAAACTCACATCGACCGCCATTAAAGCGTTCACCAAAGTGCCGGCCGAGCATATTTACTACGCACCGTACGGTGTGCAACTGCCAAGCGAGTCTGTTGCGCTACAGCCTAATTTGCGGGCCGCGCACGTAGACCCCGAAAAGGGTAATTCGCTGACCATTCTGTTCTCTGGGCGCATCGAAACCGAGCAGAAGCGCTGCCAAGACTTAGTGGGCATTGTTGCTGAGCTACAAGCGCAAGGCGTTCGGTTTAAATTACTGATTGCCGGCGAAGGCGAGTATCTGGCCGAGCTAACGACATTACTGGAAGACCAAATTGCCCACAACGCAGTGACTTTTTTGGGTTTTGTGGAGCGGGACCAACTGCTTGATTCAATCTTGCCCCAATGTGATGCGATGCTCATCACTTCGAGTTGGGAAACAGGCCCCATTGTGGCGTGGGAAGCCATGGCTGCGGGTGTCGCGGTAGTGAGTAGTCGCTACCTTGGTTTAGCGCAGGAAGCCGCGTTGATTGATCAGCAAAATTGTCTGTTGTTCGATATCGGCGATGTGCATGGCGCGGCCAAGGTTCTGGCCTCTTTACAAGATTCCAACCTTCGACACGTACTCGCTACAGCCGCTCGCGAGCTCGTTGCCGCCCGGTACACCATTGCGCGCTCGGTATCGGCAACCGTAAACGTTTTGCAGCAGATATGGCAGCAGCCCGAGCGCGTTCGCGCCATTAACAATATCAGTGCTCACTGGCCAATGACTGGTAGATTAGAGCGTTGGTTTGGGCATCGAGTCGGACATCGATTGCGGTGTATTTTGGGCCTTAGGGCAACAGCGAACTCGGCGGGTAGTGAATGGCCACATACGTTGGGCTACAACCGTTTAAGCCAAGCGGCTTTTAGAGAGCAATTGCTACAGGAGAGCCGCCACTATGACGAATAAGCGAGCTAACGAGCAATCTAAAAGCAACACGCAACCGAGTTTATCGATTTGTGTTTGCACGTATAATCGCGCGGACCTTTTACACGATATGCTCGCCGGTTTGCTGGAACAAACCCTGTTGGCGGATGACGAAATTTTGGTCGTTAACAATAACTGTTCAGACCACACTTCGCAGGTGGTCGCACAGTATGCTCAGAATCTACCCATAAGAGAGGTGTTTGAGCCACAACAAGGTTTGTCGCACGCACGTAATCGGGCCTTAGCAGAGTCGCGAGGCGATGTTGTTGTGTTTCTTGATGACGATGTGTTGCCGAGCGTCCAAGTGGCTGCCGCGTATCGCGCCGCACTAGTCGCTAACCCAGACAGCGACTTTTTTGGTGGCAAAATCACGGTTGCTTGGGCGCAAGGTAGCGCGCCCATTTGGTGGTCTGATCAGGGTTATGCGTTGCTCGATGGTTTGTTTGGTAACTATAACCTTGGTGAAGAACCACTCGAATATCGACTAGATTCAAGACTGCCTTACGGCGCTAATTTTGCCATTACTCGACGGGCGGTAGAGCGCGTGGGTAAGTTTGATACGCGCTTAGGCATGATCGGGCCAGTCATTGGCCGAGGCGAAGAATCCGATTTTTTTGTTCGCGCATTACACGGTGAACTGAAAGGTACCTATGTGCCAAACGCGGTCGTAGCGCATCGGTTAGAGCCGCATCGTTTGCGCCTGCTCGCCCTGTTGAGGTACGGCATTGCTAAAGGCAAATCAGGGTCGCAGCTCAATGTGATTCATGCTTTGTGGCTTGCAAGTGTGCAAGCGTTACTCGGAACTGGGCAGTGGCTGCGCGGGCGTCGTGGCAACGCACTGCAGTGTTTAATTATGGTGGGCATCCATCTAGGCCAAATCCGGCTACACAGCCCTGAGCGAGATAAACAGCCCTGAGCGAGATAAACAGCCCTGAGCGAGATAAACAGCCCTGAGCGAGATAAACAGCCTTGAGCGAGATAAACAGCCTTGAGCTAGATAAACAGCCCTGAGTAACTTTGTTATCCGCAGATTAACGCAGAACGTAAAATCCGCGGATTAACGCAGATTTGCACAGATTAGTTTTAGGACTGGATAAGGCGTGCCGGACTAGTGAGCCGCTAAGGTATACCCCAGCTCCCCAGTCAATCTCTTTTTAATCGGCGTTAATCTGCGAAATCTGCGGATTCTATGTTTCGGTTTTAGCCTACAGCCTTGAGCCAAATAAACAGCCTTTTAATTCCCCAATACCAATTTCGCATACAACTGCGCGTGCGGATCGCTGTCATTTAGGCATGGAATGTAGGCATAGCGTTCGCCACCCGCTTGTAAAAAGTACTCACGGTTTTCGCCATCTACCTCTTCAATCGTCTCTAAACAATCCACGCTAAAGCCTGGACAAATCACATCTACCGACTTCACGCCTTGCCCTGGCAGCGCTTTGAGCGTTTCATCACAATACGGCTTTAACCACTCCTGCGCGCCCAATCTTGACTGAAACACCAACATCCAGTCTGACGAGTCTAGGTTGAGTTCGGCTGCTATCGCTTGGGCAGTCGCTTGGCAATGCGCATAGTACGGGTCACCTTTGGTAATGTATTTTTTGGGTACGCCATGAAACGACATCATCAAACGTTCAGCGCGGCCGTGCACTTGCCAATGACTTTGAATAGATTCGCTAATGGCCCGCACATAAGCGGGGTGCTGATAATACTCGGATACAAAATTTATACTCGGTACCCAGCGGTGCTTCTTTAGCGCGTCGGCCAGCGCATCAAAGGTCGAGCCATTCGTGCTGCCGCTGTATTGTGGGTACATCGGGATTACGGTGATGTCGCGAATCCCTAACGCAAAAAGCGCATCAAGCCCCGCCTGCACCGACGGGTTGCCATAGCGCATGGCGGCTTGTACAACAAAATTGTCGCCTAATAAGGCTTGTGTTTTGGCAACTAAAGCAACGGTGTTGAATAACAGGGGGGAACCGTGTTCGGTCCAAACCTCGCGATAGGCGGCGGCGCTTTTGTGTGAGCGCACATTAACAATGAGGCCTCTGACCAGGATTGCCCGCAGCACCTTCGGCAGCTCAATCACCCGTGGGTCCATTAAAAATTCAGCCAAATAGCGGCGTAGGCTGGGGCAGACCGGCCGGTCAGGAGTGCCCAGATTGACTAACAATACAC
>CAYOXK010000033.1:732-25438 GCA_964407915.1 uncultured Gammaproteobacteria bacterium | reverse complement strand
GCTTTGCGATTCGTGAAGGTGGTCGTACTGTTGGCGCCGGTGTGGTTGCCAAAATCAACGACTAATCGATCCAGCAGTAGAAAGTTAGACGGGCCGCGGCGGCTCATTAAACGTCGCGGTTCAATAAAGTGCTTTAACCGTTAAAGCACCAATAAGAAGTAGTAAGGTTAATAAGAAGGTTAACTATGAGCGTCGAAAATCAAAAAATTCGCATCCGGCTAAAGGCGTTTGATCATCGTATGATTGATCGATCTGCCCAGGAAATTGTTGATACAGCTAAGCGCACTGGCGCGATCGTCTGCGGTCCAATTCCTTTGCCTACACGAATTGAGAAGCTAACGTTGTTACGGTCTCCGCACGTCAATAAAACGGCGCGCGATCAATTTGAGATACGTACGCACAAGCGAATTGTTGACATACTCGAGCCTACCGATAAGACCGTTGATGCGCTGATGCGCCTCGATCTTGCCGCCGGCGTAGATGTAGAAATTAAGGTTAACTAAGCGGCAACTTGAGTTTCAGGTCGGTTGGTCTGAAGTTCGTCGTAACGGTTCTTTCTTTAACCCAAACTAAATAAGAGTTGATAAGAAGATGTCACTTGGATTAATTGGACAAAAAATGGGTATGACGCGCGTCTTTCAAGAAGACGGAACGTCCGTGCCTGTTACGGTTGTTGGCGTGTCGGTCAATCGTGTTACGCAAGTCAAAACAACAGAGATAGATGGCTACGAAGCTGTGCAGGTTGCGGCCGGCGAGCGTCGCGCTAATCGCGTTACAAAAGCCTTAGCTGGCCATTACGCCAAAGCGAATGTAGCGCCGGGTACTCGTTTAGCTGAGTTTCGTGTATCAGCAAGCGAAGCCGCCCTTGAAGTAGGCTCTGAAGTCAGTGTGAGTTTATTTGAAGCGGGCCAAAAAGTGGATGTGCAAGGCACAACCATTGGTAAGGGCTTTGCTGGCGGTATGAAACGTTGGGGTTTTGGTGGTCTGCGTGCAACGCACGGTGTGTCTGTATCGCATCGCTCTTTGGGCTCAACGGGTCAGTGTCAAGATCCTGGTAAAGTCTTTAAAGGCAAGAAGATGGGCGGTCACATGGGCGCGCGCAAGCGTACTCAGCAAGGCCTTGAAGTGGTGAGAGTTGATGTGGAGCGCAATGTGCTTTTAGTCAAAGGCTCAGTGCCTGGGTCAAAAGGCGGCAGCTTAATCATCAAGCCTTCGATTAAAGCGAAGAAAGCATAGGTAATTAGAGATGCAACTAAAGCAAAATAATGGCTCGGCCTTGAAAGTGTCGGATGAGGTTTTCGGAGCCGATTACAACGAAGCGTTGATCCACCAAGCGGTTGTGGCGTATCAAGCGGGCGCGAGACAAGGTACACGTGCGCAAAAGAATCGCTCAGCCGTGTCTGGCGGCGGTGTTAAGCCCTTCCGTCAAAAAGGCACGGGCCGTGCGCGAGCCGGTACCATTCGAAGTCCAATTTGGCGTGGCGGCGGAAAGACTTTTCCTGCTTCAACGCAAGACTTCTCACAAAAAATGAACCGCAAAGCCTATCGCGCTGCCATGCGTTCGATTTTGTCTGAATTAGTTCGGCAAGAACGATTAGTGGTGTCAGATGACTTTACTGTGAGCGAGCCAAAGACGAAGTTGCTGGTTAAAAAGATGCAAGACATGCAGCTTAAAGACGTCTTGTTCGTAACGGATCAATTTGACGAGAATCTGATTTTGGCTTCTCGCAACTTGTACCACGTGGGCATCATCGAAGCGGATGAAATCAACCCTTTAAGCCTTATTGGTTTTAGTAACGTGGTGATGACCTCTGCAGCGGTTAAGCACTTAGAGGAAAAGTTAGCATGAGTAAATTAAGCAAAGACGAGTTGTTCCAAGTGTTGCTAGCGCCAGTGGTTACTGAAAAGAGTACTCGCGCGGCAGAACAAGGCGGGCAAGTAGTGTTTAACGTGGCTTCAAGCGCCAACCGTCACGATGTTAAGGCGGCTGTTGAGCAAGCTTTTGAAGTTGAAGTCGATACCGTGCGTATCTTAAATGTAAAAGGTAAGAGCAAGCGGTTTGGTCGTAGTCTTGGCAAGCGCAGCGATCGTAAGAAAGCATACATTCGTTTGAAAGAAGGCAGCGATATTGATTTCGCCGAGTTCCAAGCGTAAGCAGTTTCACTGCATAAGCTAAGCATTAAGCAACTAGAAAACAGTCTAGATTAGGTATTAAAAATGGCATTGATAAAGCTAAAACCCACCTCTCCAGGTCGTCGCGGCACCGTTCGCGTCGTAACGCCAGAACTCCATAAAGGGGACGGTTTCAAACCGTTGCTGGAGTCTAAGCGTGCTACCACTGGTAGAAACAATGCGGGTCGCATCACTGTTCGTCACCGAGGTGGCGGTCACAAGCGTAAATATCGTGTTATTGATTTTCGTCGTAACAAGGACAGTATCCCAGCCAAAGTTGAGCGCTTGGAATACGATCCAAACCGGACTGCGCATTTAGCCTTATTGTGCTACGCAGACGGTGAGCGACGTTACATCATTGCGCCCAAAGGTCTCAAAGCAGGCAGTCAAGTGATCTCGGGTGATGACGCGCCGATTGCGGTTGGAAACGCTCTGCCGCTGCGCAATATTCCAGTGGGTTCGGTCGTACACAATGTTGAAATGAAACCAGGTAAAGGCGGGCAGCTTGCACGTTCAGCTGGAACTTCGATTCAATTTGTTGGTCGCGAAGGCAAGTACGCGCAAGTTCGTTTGCGCTCTGGCGAGATGCGTAAAATTTTGTTGGAGTGCCGCGCTACCTTAGGTGAAGTGGGTAACTCAGAGCATTCACTGCAAAAGTTAGGTAAAGCCGGTGCCAAGCGCTGGCGTGGTATCCGACCTACGGTTCGTGGTGTTGCTATGAACCCAGTAGATCACCCACATGGTGGTGGTGAAGGCCGCACCTCTGGTGGACGTCACCCTGTGTCGCCAACTGGAGTACCAACTAAGGGTTATCGTACTCGCAGCAATAAGCGCAGTGATTCGATGATCATTCGACGCCGTAAGAAATAGACATTAGGAAAGCACCATGCCACGTTCGATTAAAAAAGGCCCATTTGTTGATCATCACTTGTGGGCGAAAGTAGAGAAAGCCGTTACTAATAGCGATCGCAAGCCAATTAAAACTTGGTCACGTCGCAGCATGATCTTGCCTGAGTTTGTGGGTTTGACCATTGCGGTTCATAACGGTCGTCAACACATTCCAGTGTTGATCTCAGAAAATATGGTTGGCCATAAATTAGGCGAGTTTTCACCAACTCGTACGTTTAAAGGTCACGTCGCAGACAAGAAAGGACGCTAGAGAGGAATTAGTCATGCATGTTAAAGCAACTGCAAAAAACGTCCGTATTTCGCCTCAAAAGGCGCGTTTAGCGGTCGATCAAATTCGTGGAAAGTCGGTCGCGCGAGCGATTGAAATTCTCAGTTTTGGTGAAACAAAAGCATCTACCTTAGTGTTGAAAACACTAGAGTCTGCGATCGCCAATGCGGAACACAACGAGAGCGCTGACATCGACGAATTGTTCGTTGCCAGCTGTTTTGTTGACGAAGGCCCAACGATGAAGCGAATTAGACCCCGAGCGAAGGGTCGAGCTTTCGGAATTTTAAAGCGCACAAGTCACATAACCGTTGCTGTGAGCGACGAGCGAGTAGGAGTTTAAAATGGGTCAGAAAGTTCAACCAAATGGATTACGCCTTGGCATCATTAAGGATTTTGACGCGAAATGGTACGCTGAGCGTGGCACTTACTCAAAATACTTGATTCAGGACCTTAAGATCCGCGAGTTTTTAAACAAAAAGCTAAAGAACGCAGCCGTGAGTAACATCACTATTGAGCGCCCTGCGCAAAATATTAATGTAAAGATTCACACTGCTCGTCCTGGCATTGTCATTGGTAAAAAAGGCGAAGACATCGACCGTATGCGTCAGCAAATTACGGCCATGACTGGATACCCAACTACGGTAGCCGTCGAAGAGATTCGCAAACCCGAAATTGACTCACAGTTAGTCGCGGATGGCATCTGCCAGCAACTTGAAAAGCGTGTGATGTTCCGACGCGCGATGAAGCGTGCTGTGCAATCGGCCATGCGCGCTGGCGCTCAAGGCGTCAAAGTGATGATTTCGGGCCGTTTAAATGGCGCTGAGATTGCGCGTTCAGAGTGGTACCGCGAAGGGCGCGTTCCTTTGCACACATTGCGCGCAGATATTGATTACGCAACGAGCGAAGCGTTGACGACCTACGGGATCATCGGCGTGAAGGTTTGGATATTCAAAGGCGAAGTCTTTGAATCAATCAATAGTGTTGCTGCTGAGGAAGCAACGAAAGCTAATTAATCTTAAACGCTGTATACGATTAGCAGAACACTAGAGGAAATTAATCATGTTATTACCAAAACGTACCAAATTCCGCAAAGCGCACAAAGGGCGTAACCGCGGTCTAGCCACCACGGGAAACCGGGTTAGTTTCGGTGATTTTGGCCTTCAAGCAACGACCCGTGGTCGTATGACTTCACGCCAGATCGAAGCCGGTCGTAGAACCGTCACTCGTCACATTAAACGGGGTGGTCGAATTTGGATTAGGGTGTTTCCAGACAAGCCTGTCTCGAAGAAACCGTTAGAGGTTCGGATGGGTAAAGGTAAAGGTAACCCTGAATTCTGGGTCATGGAAATTAAGCCAGGCCAGATGATGTATGAATTACAAGGTGTGAGTGAAGAGTTGGCGCGAGAAGCATTTACGCTGTGCGCTGCGAAGCTTCCATTTAAATGTAAGTTTGTGGTTCGCCAGTTCGGTTAAACACAAATCTGATACGGCAGAGAATAGAAATGGCAAATGAATCAAAAGCAGCACTGCTGCGTGGTAAGTCGGCACAAGAGTTAGCTGATGAGCTCGTGGCGTTGCGTAAAGAAGAGTTTAAATTGCGTATGCAGCGTGGTACGGGGCAGTTAACCAATACCGCTCGCTTTAAGCAGATCCGTCGTGAAGCTGCGCGCATTAAAACAATATTAAACGAAACCAAAGCGTCGGCGTAAGGCTCGAGCGTATAACCGTTAACCAGGTTTAAAGAAATGACTGAAGTTACCAGTACCGCCCGCACAATTGAGGGCAAAGTGGTGAGCAACAAGGCCGAGAAAACGATCTCAGTGCTTGTAGAAAGACGCGAAAAACATCCCTTGTATGGGAAGTACATCCGTAAATCGACTAAGTTTTTGGCTCACGATGAAGCAAACGAATGTGGTGAAGGCGACACTGTGCTGATTGAAGAGTGCCGTCCATTGTCAAAAAATAAGTCTTGGCGGCTCGTAAAAGTGGTCGAAAAGGCCATCGTCGTTTAGTCAGGCGCAGCGCGAAATTTCCGAAACAATAGCAGGATAGAGTTGGAGTAAACCGATGATCCAAATGCAAAGTATTTTAGATGTGGCTGATAACAGTGGTGCACGTAAAGTTATGTGTATCAAAGTGTTAGGCGGGTCAAAGCGTCGTTACGCTGGGATTGGCGACATTATTAAGGTGAGCATCAAAGAAGCGTTGCCGAATTCTCGTGTTAAGAAGGGCGCGGTTTATGACGCGGTCATTGTGCGTACTCGTAAAGGCGTACGCCGACGCGATGGGTCGTTGATTCGGTTTGATCGTAATGCGGCCGTTATTCTCAATGCGTCGAAGCAACCTTTGGGCACACGTATTTTTGGACCAGTAACGCGTGAATTGCGCGGTGATAATTTCATGAAAATTATCTCGCTGGCGCCTGAAGTGCTGTAACGCAAATTAGATTTAGATAAAGACACCAGTACGGTCAAAACATGAACAAGATTAAAAAGGGCGATCAAGTCATCGTGACTACAGGACGAGACAAGGGCAAAACCGGTCAAGTATTAAAGATAATGACTGATGGGCGCGCTCTTGTGAACGATATCAATTTGGTTAAAAAACACACCAAGCCTAATCCGATGGCCGGTGTGACGGGAGGCATTCTCAAAAAAGAGGCTCCTATCCAATTATCCAACTTGGCCATTCTGAACCCGAAGACCAAGAAAGCTGACAAAGTTCGTATTGAAGGAAGTGGCGCCGAAAAGCATCGCGTTTTTAAATCCGACGGAGCACGCATTGATTCGTAGTTGAATCTATAAATGCCTTGATTGGCCCATTTCAAACGACACTGTTTTATATATTAGAAGGTTAAGAACATGACTAGATTGCAAGAACATTACGTAAAAAATGTAGTTCCTAAATTGCAAGAAGAGTTCAATTTTAAAAGCGTGATGGAGATTCCTAAGATCACGATGATCTCTATCAATATGGGTTTAGGCGAAGCGGTTGGTAATAAAAAGATTATCGAGTCTGCGGTTGCCGACATCGAGGCGCTTACCGGGCAGAAGCCTGTAGTTACTTTGGCACGCAAGTCGGTTGCGGCATTTAAAATTCGAGATGGTTGGCCGATCGGCGCCAAAGTGAATTTGCGTCGAACACGCATGTACGAATTTTTAGATCGCTTGATCACCGTTGCCATACCACGGATTCGTGACTTCCGCGGTTTAAATGTTAAGTCCTTTGATGGTCGTGGTAACTATACGTTTGGTTTGAAAGAGCAAATTGTGTTTCCCGAGATCGACTTCGACAAAGTTGATGCTCTTCGTGGCATGGATGTAACCATTACCACCAGTGCAAAAAATAACGCAGAAGCTGAAGCGCTATTACGAGCATTCAATTTCCCGTTAAGAGCGAAATAATCCGTTCTTCAATTAAATATAGAGAAAGCATACGTTATGGCTAAAAAATCGATGGTAGCTCGCGAAGTAAAGCGAGAAAAACTCAACAAACGTTATCAAGCTCGCCGCACCGAATTGTGCGCGGTGATCTCAAACCCTAAAGCTGAGTACGAGGGCAAATGGGATGCAATGATGGCGTTACAAAAGTTACCAAGAGACTCAGGCAAGGCGCGCCAACGCAATCGATGCGCGTTGACTGGGCGTCCGCACGGTTACTACCGCAAGTTTGGTTTAAGTCGTAACAAGCTACGTGAAGTAATTCTTAAAGGCCAGGCGCCTGGTGTTGTTAAATCAAGTTGGTAATTAATAATCTCCAACGGCATTTAGCGAATTAACAAGCAGATAGAAAGAACGGTATACCACCATGATGACAGATCCAATCGCGGATTTATTAACAAGAATCCGCAACGCACATCACGCAGAGAAATTGTCTTTAACCATGCCTGGTTCAAAGATCAAGCGCGCGATTGCCCAAGTATTGTTGGATGAAGGCTATATTGCAGGCTTTAATCTGGATGATGTTGACGGGAAACCCGCCATCACGATCCAGCTTAAATACTACGAAGGCGCTCCAGTAATTGAAAATATCAAACGTATTAGTAAGCCCGGTTTGCGGGTTTATAAAAGCGCAGAAGAGTTGCCAAGTGTTAATGGCGGCTTAGGCATTGCGATTGTTTCCACGAGCAAAGGAATCATGACCGATCGCGCAGCGCGTTCAGCCGGAGTCGGTGGCGAAGTATTGTGCAGCGTAAGCTAAACAAATCGACCATCACCCAGAGAAGTTAAGCCGTTTAAGTAAGCTGAGCAATGTCCATCGGACGTTTCAATAAGCTGCATTAATAGAGAGAAAACCATGTCAAGAATTGCAAATGCCCCCATCACTGTACCCAGTGGTGTTGAAATCGCAATCACAGACCAATTGGTCAAGGTGAAGGGCGCGAAAGGCGAATTAGAGTGGACCGTACACGAACTTGTGTCGATCATCCAGGAAGACGCTGAGCTGAAAGTTAAAGCTAATGTTGAGAGCCAACAAGCGGTTGCGTTAGCTGGCACTACGCGTGCGTTAGTTAACAATATGGTCACGGGCGTAACCAACGGGTTTGAGCGTAAGTTGAATATTGTTGGCGTAGGCTATCGTGCGCAAGCACAAGGTCAGGTTTTGAATCTAACTTTAGGATTCTCGCACCCGGTTGCCTATCAAGTGCCCGAGGGCATTGAAGTCGTTACGCCGAGTAATACCGAAATTGTGGTTACCGGCATCGACAAGCAACGAGTTGGCCAAGTAGCCGCTGAGATCAGAGCGTATCGCAAACCTGAGCCCTATAAAGGTAAAGGCGTTCGGTATTCAGATGAACACGTTGTGCGTAAGCAAGCTAAGAAGAAATAATCGGTGACATTGAAATGAAAGACAAAAAGCAAGCGCGTATGCGCCGAGCTAAAAAGCTCAGAGCAAAAATCAGTAGATTGGGTGTAAACCGTCTTACTGTGCATAGAACGTCACAGCATATTTATGCGCAGATTATTGATGAAACGGGAGCCAAAGTATTGGCGTCGGCTTCTACGGTAAAACCGTCTCTGCGGAAGGAATTAAAGAATACAAGTAACTGCGATGCAGCCGCGAGAGTGGGCAAAGAAATTGCTGAACTCGCTAAAATAGCGGGTGTAGAGCAGGTCGCTTTTGATCGTTCTGGTTTTCGTTACCATGGTCGTGTGAAAGCATTAGCAGATGCCGCTCGTGAAGCGGGTCTTAAAATATAAGAAGCGTTCGGAGATAAATCATGGCAGGTCCTAAACGAAATCAACGTACTGAGCGCGAGCCAGTTGATGAAAGCTTAGAGCAGTTAATCAATGTTCGACGCGTAGCTAAAGTAGTTAAAGGCGGACGGATTTTTGGATTCAGTGCGCTAACGGTGGTCGGTGACGGCAATGGCAGTATTGGCATTGGTCGCGGCAAGTCCAAAGAGGTACCGCTTGCGGTCTCTAAAGCGATGGAATCCGGGCGTCGTGAAATGAAGAAAGTTCATTTGGTTAACGGCACTTTGCAGTATCCCGTGGTTGCGACACATGCGGGCTCAACTGTGGTGATGCGACCTGCATCCGAAGGTACGGGCATCATCGCAGGTGGTACAATGCGCGCCGTATTTGAAGCCGCTGGGGTTAAAGACGTATTAGCCAAATGTATTGGTTCTACCAACCCTGTTAACGTAGTGCGAGCAACAATTAAAGGCTTACAGGCCATTAAAAGTCCTGAGTCTGTTGCAGCTAAACGCGGCAAGTCGGTAAACGACATCACGAGCTAGATCCGCACTGGATCGGCGTTGGAGACGGGTAAAAAAAATGGCTAAAGAGAAAATGTTAAGAGTTACTTTGGTAAAAAGCATGTTTGGTCGTGGCAAGCAACATATGGCTTGTGTAAAAGGACTAGGCTTGCGACGTATGCATCATACGGTTGAAGTAATCGATACTCCCGAGAATCGCGGGATGGTGAATAAAGTGGCTTACCTACTTAAGTGGGAAGAAGTCTAACGATAGTGGTCTTTAAGACAACTACTACAAGGTCTAGAGGTTAAAAATGCGATTAAATACGATCAAACCAGCCGAAGGTGCTAAGCACGCTCGTAAACGCGTGGGCCGTGGCATTGGCTCGGGCACTGGCAAGACAGCGGGTCGTGGTCATAAGGGGCAGAAGTCTCGCAGCGGTGGCAAAGTGCGTATCGGTTACGAGGGTGGTCAAATGCCTTTGCAAATGCGCTTGCCTAAGCGCGGCTTTAGCACTGATGTGTCGCGTTCGACCGTAGAGGTTCGATTGCATGAGCTTAATTTGGTTGAAGGTGACGTGGTTGACTTGTTGACCCTGCGCGCAGCGGGCTTAATGAAGTCCACAGACAAACGCGCCAAAATTATGTTATCTGGCGAAATCAGTAAGCCTGTATCGGTGCGTGGTGTGGCTGTAACCCAAGGCGCGAAAGCGGCTATCGAAGCGGCTGGCGGCAAGGTTGAATAAGCCTTTTCTGACTAGCAACTCGATTTAACCTTTACAGGACTTAAGACTAAAACACCATGGCACGCGAACAAGCAATGGCCCTTGCAGGGTCTGGAAAACTAAAAGAACTTTGGCAACGAATTGGCTTCGTGCTTGGAGCGCTGATTGTTTTTCGTATTGGCAGTCACATTCCAGTGCCAGGCGTAGACCCCATTCAGGTTGCAGCTCTGTTTGAGCAAACTCGGGGTTCAATTCTGGATGTATTGAATATGTTCTCGGGTGGCGCGCTGTCGCGGCTGTCGGTGATGGCGTTGGGTGTGATGCCGTACATTTCTGCATCGATTATTATGCAAATGTTGACGGCAGTGGAGCCACGGCTTAAGCAAATTAAAGCCGAGGGCGAATCGGGCCGTCGTAAGATCCAAAAATGGACGCGTTATGCGGCGGTAGTGCTTGCGACCTTCCAAGGTCTTGGCATTGCGAGTGCCGTGCAGGCGCAATCCGTGAATGGTGCGCCGGTAGTCCTGATTACGGGGTTACAGTTCACCATTGTCTGTGTTTTGGCATTGGTCGCGGGAACCATGTTCCTAGTATGGCTAGGCGAGCAAATTACCGATCGAGGAATTGGTAATGGTATGTCGCTGATCATTTTTGCTGGTATTGTGGCTGGGCTACCCAGTGCCGTTGCGGGCACCTTTGAATTGGCCTCAACGGGTGAATTTTCGCCCCTGTTCGTGGTAATTCTGTTGGTGGCTGTGGTAGCGGTCACGTATTTCGTGGTGTTTGTAGAGCGTGGTCAGCGTCGTTTAACGGTAAATTACGCCAGACAACAGCGCGGCAATCAAATGATGCAAGCGCCGTCAAGTTACTTCCCTCTGAAAATGAATATGGCCGGTGTTATTCCCCCCATTTTCGCTTCCAGTATTATTTTGTTTCCGGCCAGTTTAGTAGGGTTTTTCGGCAGCGATTCGGCGGGCGGCGTTGCGGGCTTTCTTCGCGACATCGCAACCAAAATGCAGCCAGGCGAATTGGTTTACACCATCGTTTACATTGGCATGATTCTGTTTTTTGCGTTCTTCTACACGGCTCTCACGTTTGACCCTAAAGAAATTGCAGAAAACCTAAAAAAGCAAGGTGCGTTTGTTCCTGGTATTCGGCCTGGTCAGCAAACTGCTCGCTATATCGACGGCGTTGTATCAAAGCTCACTTTAGTCGGCGCGATCTACCTAGCGGTAGTGTGCTTGCTGCCTGAGTTGCTGATTGTTAATTACAACGTACCGTTCTATTTCGGTGGAACTTCATTGCTGATTATTGTGGTGGTTATCATGGATTTAATGGGACAAGTTCAGTCTCACTTGATGTCCCAGCAGTACGAAAGTTTGATGAAAAAAACCAATTTGACCGGCAAATCCACGGGACGTAAACGTCGCCGCTAAGACCACGTTTGACTAAAGGCGTGTAGAGGAAAATCATGAAAGTAAGAGCTTCAGTAAAGAAAATCTGCAGAAATTGCAAAGTTGTTCGCCGCAAGGGCGTGGTGCGTGTGATTTGCACAGACCCGCGTCACAAGCAGCGCCAAGGCTAATCCATTAGCCATTGTTTCGGCAGGTATTAGTTTAGAAATAGTAGTGCTAATTGGTTGATTTATTTAAGTTTAGCTATTATCCTAGCGCGCCTTTTGACGCGACAGTTAACGCGGCAAAATAAACAATAATCACCCTTTAGCTTCCCAGTTAATAGAAGAAAAGAGAAGGCATTCGGAGACACCACGTGGCACGTATTGCAGGTATTAATCTACCCTCACAAAAACATATCGAGATCGCCCTAACGTCGATCTACGGTATTGGAAAGACTCGCTCACAAGCTATTTGTGATGCGGCCGGTATTGAGCGCACCACTAAGGTGAATGCTTTGTCTGAACCCGATGCAGAGAAACTTCGTCAAGAAGTGGCTAAGTTTTTGGTCGAGGGTGATCTTCGTCGCGAAGTATCGATGAATATTAAGCGCTTGATGGACCTAGGATGTTTTCGTGGTTTACGGCATCGTCGCGGACTTCCGCTACGCGGACAACGCACTAAAACGAATGCACGTACTCGTAAGGGTCCGCGCAAACCGATTCGTAAATAGGCTTTTTGCGCTGTAGGCGCAGATCGCTGCTAACGTAATTAACAGAGTATTTAAGATGGCTAAAACTCCTGCCAAAGCTAAGAAAAAAATTAAAAAGCATATTGTTGATGGAATTGCGCATATCCAAGCGTCTTTCAACAACACGATTGTGACGATCAGTGATCGTCATGGCAATGCTTTATGCTGGGCGACTGCTGGAGGATCCGGTTTTCGTGGTTCTCGAAAAAGCACACCATTTGCTGCGCAAGTAGCCGCTGATCGTTGTGGCAAGATGGCGCAAGAGTTCGGCATGAAGAACCTTGAGGTTCGCGTTAAGGGCCCTGGTCCTGGCCGCGAGTCTGCGGTACGAGCTTTAAACAATTGTGGATTTGACGTTACCCAAATTACCGACGTAACGCCTATCCCCCATAATGGTTGTCGCCCTTCTAAAAAGCGTCGCGTCTAACCCGTTCGAGGGGCTGTAGTCTACAGCGCCTCGAGAGCAACATTAAAAGACTAGAGAATTAATAATGGCAAGATATATTGGCCCTACCTGTAAGCTCGCTCGTCGCGAAGGTACAGACCTGTTTTTGAAGAGTCCAGCGCGTTCGTTGGAGTCAAAATGTAAAATCGACAAAGTTCCCGGGCAGAATGTGCAAGGGCGTCGTCCGCGTACAACGGTTTATGGTACGCAGTTACGCGAAAAGCAAAAACTACGCCGCATGTACGGCGTTTTAGAGAAAAAGTTCAGAGCCTATTATGCTGAAGCCGCTCGCGGTAAAGGTTCTACTGGTGAGATGCTGCTGACTCTGCTTGAGTCCCGTTTAGATAACGTTGTGTATCGTATGGGATTCGCGGTAACACGCGCGGAAGCCAGACAACTTGTGAGCCATAAATCGATCAAGGTGAATGGCAAAGTGGTAAACGTGCCTTCTTACCATGTATCGCCGGGCGCTGAAATAGAGATACGTGACAAAGCCAAAAATCAACTTCGTATCGGTGCGGCGTTAGAAATCGCCGAGCAAATCGGCTTTCCAGACTGGTTGTCTGTAGACCGTGGCGCTAAGAAGGGTGTATTTAAAACAACACCAGATCGCAGCGAACTGTCCGCTGATATTCAAGAATCGCTTGTTGTTGCTCTTTACTCTAAGTAATTAGTAGCCTAGGTTGTGCGCTGAGCGGTTACGTTCAGCTTCAACCCATTGGTTTGATTTAAGCCGATACCGCAAGTCATATTATTTGTAACGTTCGAATTATTGAACGTCAACATGGAGACAACCTGTAATGTCTGAAACTATTGAACAATTGTTAACCCCACGCTTTGTTGATGTTAACACTGAAGACGGCGTGCGCTCTAAAGTAGTCATTGAGCCGCTTGAGCGCGGCTTTGGTTATACCTTGGGCAATGCGCTGCGTCGTATTTTGCTATCGTGCATTCCTGGTGCCGCCATTACCGATGTAAAAATCGACGGCGTATTGCACGAGTACTCTTCAATTGAAGGCGTTCAAGAAGATGTAATCGACATCCTACTTAATCTAAAAGGCGTAGCGATTAAAAAGGATTTTGACGAGACAGTAACTCTAACGTTAAGTGCTAGCGGCGAAGGTGTAGTGACCGCCGGCGACATTCAAACAGTGCAGGACATTGTAATTGCCAACCCCGATCATGTGATTGCGCATCTTTCTAAAGACGCCAAATTCCACGCTGAGTTAACCGTTCGCAGCGGTCGTGGGTATCAGTTGTCAGAGAGCCGCAAATCGGATTCTAGCGACAAAGAAATTGGCTTGATGCAGTTAGATGCCACCTACAGTCCTGTACTGAAGGTGTCGTACACTGTAGACGATGCCCGCGTTGAGCAACGTACGGACCTTGATAAGCTTACTCTCAATATCGAGACTAACGGTACCATTGATCCAGAAGATGCCATTCGTAAAGCGGCCACGGCGCTGAGCCAACAGATTCAGGTGTTTGTTAACTTAGAAGAAATTGCGGCCGTTACGCATGAAGATAAAGAGCCTGAAGTAGATCCCGTTTTGTTGCGTCCAGTAGACGAGTTGGAGTTAACGGTTCGTTCTGCCAACTGCCTCAAAGCAGAAAGTATTTACTATATTGGTGATCTCGTACTTCGCTCTGAAGTTGAGCTGATGAAAACACCTAATTTAGGCAAAAAGTCGCTCACAGAAATTAAAGACGTACTTGCACAACGCGGTTTATCGTTGGGTATGCAATTACAAAATTGGCCGCCAGCCGCCCTGCGCGTTGACACTGGCCGATAAGCACTCACAAGTTAATAGGTTGTTCTCATGAGACATAGAAAATCAGGTCGTCAACTCAATCGTAACTCGAGCCATCGACAAGCCATGTTCAAAAATATGGCCTTATCGTTAT
Organism: uncultured Gammaproteobacteria bacterium; assembly: GCA_964407915.1. Taxonomy (GTDB): domain Bacteria; phylum Pseudomonadota; class Gammaproteobacteria; order Arenicellales; family Arenicellaceae; genus Arenicella. The sequence goes on along the minus strand of CAYOXK010000033.1, from coordinate 11,168 downwards.
TCGAACACGAACAAATTAAGACCACGCTGCCAAAGGCAAAAGAACTCAGAATGTTTACTGAGCCGTTGATTACCTTGGCTAAAGATCCGTCTTTGGCGAACAAGCGTAATGCGTTCGCTAAGCTACGCGATCGCGATATCGTTGCCAAGCTGTTCGACAACATCGCTGTGCGGATGAAAGACCGCCCAGGTGGTTACACCCGTATTTTAAAATGCGGCAACCGCGCAGGTGACAATGCGCCAATGGCCTATGTGCAATTGGTGGATTTTGATCTGGATGCTCACGCTGCTCTTTTCGAGAGCGCCGATGACGAGTTTGAGGAGCGCGCGCAAGCGTAACCTAAGTCTTTGAGTGGCGCGGCATGTGCGCCCTCGTAAAATCTTTCTCTACGATCCATCTCTACGACCCATCTCTACGACCTATCTAGGTCCATGGCCGCTAGATTAGATTGTTGAAAAAGCCCGCAGCAGCGGGCTTTTTTATGTCTACTTCAATTTTATTGTGTGACTCAGCACGCGCTTTAGGTTTCGGCGACTCACTGTGTGGTGCGCTAATTCGCTAGAGTCCGCCCAGTTTGTTGGCTATCCTTACTTTCTTAAACTGGCGTTGGAACAAACCATTTACGATTTTTGTAAGTGTTTTGTACCGTAGCGTGTCTTAAGAGGCTCACAGGCCTTGATCGAACTCTCTTACTCACAGGATTCTCTATGGACACTATTACCGAACTGGTTTCGGGCTTTATAACGTATTCCGTACTCTTGTTCATCTTTCTAATCGGGCTGGCGGTAGCGGCCTTGATCGTGGTCTATATCATGGACCGAACGCAGCAGAGCTCGTCCATTCTAAGAAATTATCCGGTCATTGGTCATTTTCGCGATCTATTCATTCATCTGGGCGAATTTTTTAGACAGTATTTTTTCGCGATGGATCGCGAGGAAATGCCATTTAATCGCGCGCAACGGCAATGGGTTTATAGGGCCGCCGCCGACCTTGATAGCACCGTGCCATTTGGTTCTACGCGTGATCTGCGGCCCGAAGGAACGGTTATGTTTGTGAATGCACCGTTCCCTCCATTGTCGGAAGAGTCATTGCCGCCAAAGAGCATCAGTATTGGTGAAGCCTTTTGTGCAAATCCGTACACCACGGGCTCGATAGTCAATATTTCTGGAATGAGTTTCGGCGCAATCTCCAAACCCGCAGTACTCGCGTTATCGTATGGCGCTCAGTCGGCCGGATGTTGGATGAATACGGGCGAGGGTGGTTTGTCACCGTATCATTTAGAGGGTGGTGCCGATATCGTGTTTCAGATCGGTACCGGAAAGTTTGGAGTGCGTGACGAACTCGGCGGTCTTTCCGAAACAAAACTCTTTGAGATTGCCGCGTTGCCTCAAGTGAAGATGTTTGAGATTAAGTTGAGTCAAGGTGCCAAGCCCGGCAAAGGCGGTATGCTGCCGGGTGCAAAAGTGACCCCAGAGATTGCACGTATCCGTGGTTTAAAAATTGGCGAAGACGCCATTAGTCCCAATCGCCATCACGAGCTCAATGACAACGGCGATTTATTGGACATGATCTTTCGCGTGCGGCGAGTTACCGAAAAACCCACTGGATTCAAAGCCGTTATATCTTCTGAGCAATGGCTTGATGAGCTTTTTACTTTGATTAAGTCGCGGGGCTTAGAGTATGCGCCGGACTTTATTACGGTGGACTCGAGCGACGGCGGCACAGGCGCAGCGCCAATGTCGCTGATGGATGATATGGGGTTGCCGATTCGAGAAAGTTTGCCAATGCTGATCGACAAACTCATTGAACATGGTCTGCGCGAGCGCATCAAAGTGAACGCCTCTGGCAAGCTGATTAATCCTACCGAAGTGGCGTGGGCCCTGTGCGTAGGGACCGACTTTATTTCAACTGCGCGTGGACCCATGTTTGCACTGGGATGTATTCAGGCCTTGCAGTGCAACAAGAATACGTGTCCGACTGGAATTACTACCCACGACAAAGATCGTCAAAAGGGTTTAGTGGTAGAAGATAAGCGCGTTAAAGTGGCGCACTATATAAAAAATCTCGAGAAAGAAATTAGAATTATCGCCAACTCCTGTGGTGTAAAGCGCCCACGTGATCTCACTAGAAAACATGCGCGTATGGTGGTTCAATTTGGTAAATCACTGACTCTAGAAGAGCTCTATCGACCTAACACCTGAGCCAATGCAGGAATGAGGCATTAAGGCGGGTTAGTACTGCCGTTTGTATTAGAGCTTGGCTGAGCTGAGCGTAGACTTAAATCTGCACTCTATCTAACAAAAGCGAGTTACGACCTAATAAACGCGCGTTACGGCGAAATCCGCAATGGTGAGCAACGCCTGTTTAGCGTTGGATTCGGGGAGCTGGATAAGACTCTCTTTTGCTAAACGACTTTGCTCAATGGCGGCTGCGCTCGTGTAATCGAGCGACCCTGTGCGCTGGATAATCTCTAAAACAGAAGTTAGATTATCACGTTGACTGTTTTCGATGGCGTCGACCAGAATGAGTTTGTCATTCGCGTTACTGTGTTCGATCGCATGTATCAGTGGTAATGTGGGTTTACCCTCAGCTAAGTCATCGCCAGCATTTTTGCCCATCGCGGCCGCGTCCGCCGTGTAATCGAGTACGTCGTCGACTAGTTGAAACGCCGTCCCTAGATGCAGTCCATATTGATACATGCTGTGCTGTATCTCAGCAGGTTGTTGTGTGATTAACGCCCCGAGCTGAGTGGCCGCTGCAAACAGAATGGCGGTTTTTGATTGTATGGTCTCGAGATACTGGGCTTCAGTTGTCGACGCCGTGCCGCAGTTTAAGAGCTGCATAACCTCACCTTCAGCAATCTGATTGGTGGTTTTAGACAATAAGGCCATGACCTCAATGTTCTGCACTTCCACCATCATCTGAAAAGATCTGGAGTATAGGTAATCGCCCACAAGCACACTGGCGGCATTGCCAAACACTTCGTTGGCCGTTTCGCGGCCTCGGCGCAACTCCGACTCATCTACAACGTCGTCATGCAGTAAGGTTGCGGTGTGAATAAACTCAATAATCGCGGCTAGAGTAATTGCATGAACCGGCAAGTCCTTAGTGCCTACCAGTGCTTTGGCGGTGAGTAGTAGCGCCACGGGCCGTAATCGCTTGCCTCCCGCTTGAATGATGTAGTGGCCAAGTCGATTAATCAGCGCAACGTCACTTTTTAGATTGGCGTTAATGGTTTTATCCACAGCTTGCAGCTCGTTATAAACGAGCGCAATCGCATCCTCTAAAGTGCGGCTAGGTTCGACTAATATAGTGGCTGACATGAGGCTAAAGGATTTAAAAGTGAATGGAGCTAATTATAAGCGTTCTTGCGTGAGTAAATCGCTCTAATCCCCAAATACGAACTGTGTTAAAGCGCAAAATTACCGACTCCAACCAGTTGACGCTTTGGGGGTAAAACAATACAATGCGCGCCTGTTTGCTGGGTCCGTCATATCGGAAGTAAGTGTAACGATGTCGTTGATGACATTCCACACCCCATCATAACGCCATTTGGAGATAACTATTATGTACGCGGTCATTAAAACCGGCGGTAAGCAATACCGCGTCGTCGTTGGCGACAAACTCAAAGTCGAAACTCTTAAAGTAGAAGAGGGCGACACCATTAGCCTAGATCATGTGCTCATGATTGGAGACGGCGATAAAGTTCAAGTGGGTACTCCTACACTGGATTCAGCGGTAGAGGCCAAAGTACTGTCGCATGGTCGAGGCAAGAAACTACGCATTGTGAAATTCCGTCGGCGCCAAAATTCGCGCACGCGTACGGGTCACAGACAAAACTATACCGAATTAGAAATCATCGCCATTGGTGGTAAAGGGGCGGTGAAAGCAGCGCCTGCTAAAAAGACAGCCGCTAAAGCCGAGGCCAAGCCAGTCGAAAAAGCCGCTGTGACCAAAAAAGCAGCGACGGCCGACAAAAAGCCAGCAGCTAAAAAGAGTGCAGGCAAAGACGATCTAAGCCAAATTTCAGGCGTAGGTCCTGTGTTGGTTGGCAAGTTAAATGCACTGGGTATCACTACCCTGCAACAAGTGGCTGATTTTACCGCGCAAGACATCGAGCGCGTTGATGCTGAACTCAATTTTAAGGGGCGCATTGAGCGCGAAGAGTGGGTTAAACAAGCTAAAGAGCTGCTTAAAGCGGCGAAATAATCTTTATCTCAACTCATTCAAATCGACATTATTTGTAGATAGGAGACAATCTCATGGCACATAAGAAAGCGGGTGGTAGTTCGCGTAACGGTCGCGACTCAAATTCAAAACGCTTAGGCGTAAAACGGTATGCTGGTCAGCTTGTTAACGCCGGTAGCATCTTGGTTCGCCAACGTGGCAGCACCTTTCATCCTGGCCCGAATGTGGGCATGGGGCGCGATTTCACCTTGTTTGCGCTAGAGACAGGCACAGTGAAGTTTGAAACAAAGGGTTCGAACAACCGCAAGCACGTATCTATCGAAGCGGTATCTTAGACAGCCGTCACGCGTGCGTTTGGGTAACGTAATGTAATCCATTGCTTCGACGGCTATAGAGTGCTGGCATCAGAGTGCTAGCATCGTATGTGATGCTGCAAAAAAACCTCGCCTCGGCGAGGTTTTTTTATTGTCCCGAGGTGTCCGGTTAATTATGCGGATCGCGTGCTCTGCTAGCTGGGCGTTATACCGCGCCCTTTCATGAGCCGCCATCACTCATAGCCTGAACTGGCGGACATAGATCCATTAAAGCATGAGTACCGCTTTGAGCGTTCATCGCGAATAAGATATCCTCGGAGTGGAACTTCATTGATCGCAGCATTTTCAGCTCAGAACCACCCCTAACTGCCATTAGCACACAGCCATGAGTACACACGCAAATCTATCCACGCATACTATTATCCCCGGCATTTGCTTTGCGCTACTAGGCTTTGCGATTTATTCCACACACGACGCGCTTGTCAAATCTCTGCACGACTACAATGTGTTGCAGATCGTGTTTTTCGCCACGCTTTTTGGTTATGTGCCGTTCTCTATAGCGCGCATTATTGAAGGCAAACCTGTGTCGCTCAAACCGCACAATCCTGGCTTGCTAACCCTGCGGGCAGCATTGCACGTTGCGGCACTTTGTTTAGGGTTTTTTGCGTTTACCAAGCTTCCTATGGTGGAAGCCTATGTACTCCTGTTTTGCACGCCGCTCATCATTTCAGTCTTAGCGATATGGTTTCTGAACGAGCATATTGCCTTGGTTCGTTGGTTTGCTATCGTACTCGGTTTGGTGGGCGTTTTGGTGGTACTGCGACCCTCGCCCAGCTCTATCAGTATCGGCCATCTCGCGGCGTTTGCGAGCGCCTTTTGTGGCGCGGCGTCGTCGGTTATCTCGCGTAAGATCAGTTCAACCGAGAACATGGCTACGATGATAATGTTTCCGCTGCTGGCGAATATTTTGGTGACCGGGGCGGCCTTGTATTTTGTGTATCAAGCGATGCCGTTTGCCGACCTAGCAACGATGTTTCTAATTGGCGTGCTGGGCCTGCTCGGTCAATACTTTGTATTAAGGGGCTATCATATGGCCCCAGCGGCCTTTGTAGGGCCCATGCAATACAGCCAAATAGTGTGGGCCATTTTGTTGGGCTATGTGTTTTTTGGCGAAACGGTCGATGGTTGGGTGTTAGTCGGTTCAGCCATCACAATTCTGAGCGGTATTATCATAATCTGGCGCGAACGGGCGGTTTCCAAGGTGCAAGCCAACTTGCGGACGCGCAACTCTAGAATGGTGGGCGCGCCGATGATCCCATCGGATTAATTTGCTTGCCGACGCGCAGCGTAGTAACTGGACTCCATTACGAGCATTAAGTCGACGGAGTTGCCTGGGGCTCGAACCATTGTAACTGCTTGCGCAAGCTCACGACCGAGCCAACGATTATCAGGGTGGGTGCTTGTATCGCCTGCTGCGCGATGGTTTTGGGCAACGTCGCCAGCGTACCCGTAAAAACTCTTTGAGCTTGGGTGGTGCCTTGCTCGATTAAGGCGATGGGCGTGGTTGCGGGCAAGCCGTGTTGGATGAGCATGCGGCAGAGATGTTCCAAACCGACCAAACCCATATACACCACTACCGTTTGCATGGGTTGGACGAGTTGTTGCCAATTTAGATCAATACTTCCATTTTTTAAATGCCCCGTTACAAACACGCAGGATTGTGCGTGGTCGCGATGAGTGAGGGGAATGCCCGCATAGCTCGCACAGCCATTGGCCGCGCTAATTCCGGGCACAATTTGAAAGGGGATTCCGGCATCGCTAAGTTTTTCTAATTCCTCGCCTCCGCGCCCAAAGATAAACGGGTCACCGCCTTTAAGCCGCAGCACTTTGTGCCCTTCTTGGGCGAGTGTGACTAAGAGCTCGTTAATTTTAGGTTGCGGAACGCTGTGCTCAGCACGGCGCTTGCCAACATAGATTCGCTCGGCGTCGCGCCGCGTTAACGCCAAAATCTCAGGGCTAACCAGCCGATCGTACAGGACCACATCGGCACTTTGCATAAGCCGCAAGGCTCTAAATGTGAGTAAATCTGGGTCACCGGGCCCAGCGCCGACCAGCCATACTTCACCACCTGAATAGCTTGCTTCGCCTCGCGCGAGCTGCTCTATGGCGGCTTCGAGCTGCGCTTCGCCTTCACTGTGTCGACCACTGAAGAAAAGTTCGGCAATCGGCCCCGACACAATGGCTTCCCAAAAGCGTTTACGAGCCGTCTCTTCTGTTGCTACTTCTTTAAGGCGTATTCTAAAACGTTGCATGCTCGCCGCTAAAAAGCCATAACTGGCCGGAATTAAAGCCTCGAGCTTGGTTCGTAGCATGCGCGCCAACACGGGTGCACTGCCACCCGTTGAAATCGCCACAATCACGGGTGATCGATCAATGATCGAGGGCGTGATAAAACTGCAGAGATCTGGCTGGTCCACCACATTAACCGGCACGTTGATACGTTGCGCCAACGCCGAGATCTGTCGATTAACGGCTGCGTCATTAGTGGCGGCGGTAATCAATCGGTAGCCGTGTACATCGCTCTCGGTAAAGCTGCGTTGAAGATAGCGAATCGATTGGCCAAACTCCGTTTCTAGTTCGGCGCACATCGTTGGGGCAATCACAGTGATCCGTGCCCCCGCGGCGCTTTGCAAGCGAATCTTGCGCAGCGCGACAGGGCCGGCTCCAACCACCAAGCAAGCTTGGTCGTGAAGGTCCATGAAAATAGGGTAGTTTTGCATGCGATTAGTGTGCAGGTTTCAACTTAGTTATGATAATCGTTGCGCTGTATAAAGCATACGCTAATACTTAATCCTCAGCTGGCGCGAGCTCGTTTAATCCTGTAAGAGACCTATGATTTCGGAAATTGATAACGCAATTCGTACCGCCATTCAAGCAGTCGCGGTTGGCCCAGAACGAGGGCGTGATCTTGACTTTGCGCATGCTCAGCTTTTAATGCAGGGAATTCTTGAGCATGAGTTAGATCCAGTACAAGTTGCCGTGGTGCTCATCGCCTTGCGTATGAAGCGCGAAAGTGAGCAGGAGATGCGCGGATTTACTCAGGCCGCGCAGCTTTGTATAACCCCCCAACGCGTGAACACCCCCAACCTCATTACGCTCGTGGACCCTTTTGATGGTTACTCGCGCACGCTAACTTTGTCGGCATTTGTGCCGGCAGTACTGGCCGCGTGCGGTTATAGCGTTGTGATGCACGGCGTGGCAAGCGTAGGGCCAAAATTTGGCGTTACTGCGCGACAAGTGTTGGAAGGACATGCTGGGTTTCAAGTACACCCAATGCGAGTCGCGCAAGACATAGAAACCCATGGCTGGAGTTATATTGATCAAGCTGATTATCTGCCCCAACTGCATCGACTCATTGCGTTGCGAAATAGAATCATTAAGCGCACGGCCATTACAACATTTGAGCGGGTGCTAGCACCGGTTCGCAGCACGGGGGAGAACCACCTTGCCATCGGCTACGTACACCGCGCCTATCCAGAGATTTATGCGGCCATTGCGCAGCAGGCCGGTTACGACTTTATTCATTTACATAAAGGTATTGAGGGCGGGCTTATGATCGCCAGCCACAAACCGTTTGCGCGGTATCATGCCAGTTTAAGCCAACCCACGATTGAACTACATAAATCCGCACATTCTGCCGATTCTAATGATCCTGCACCGCTCGCATCAGATCCGAGGCAAGCAATGCCCGCGCAAGCGGCCAGCTGCTATCAGCACGGAGTCTCTGTACTCAATGGGCAGGTTAGCCCCTGCCGACATGCTTTACTCGCTGCAAGTGCCAATATCATGGCCTCGGTAGATCCCGTGCTCGACTTTCCCAGCGCTGTTGAAAAAGCCCGTGAGCAGATCGATAATGGCCGAGCGTTGAATTGTTTTACAGCCGTTGTTGCTCAGCGCTCTGCCTAGAGCGCGACATGTTAAAAAAGGTACAAGCACTAGTATCGTTTGGCGCGTTCGCGCTCCGCCATCTCAAAATTACTGCTAACATCCGTATTATTCTGTCTACCACCAAGAAGATCGCCCATGCCCGCTGCACAAAGCCAAAAGGAAGCACTTGAGTTTCTGACCAGTATCTTGTCCTCGGCGGTAGAGTTCCGCGCTTCGGATATTCACATTCGCTCAGGCCATCAAATTATGATGCGTCTTGATGGACGTGTTAGGCAAGTCAAGGGCTCGCCAACGATGACCGACGATATGATCGAGCGACTCATTTTCCCCTTAGTTGATCCCTACCACTTACGGGTGTTTGAGGCCGACAAGCAGGTCGACTTCGCGTTAACCGATAATTTGGATAATCGAGTACGCGTTAATTTATACCGACAAATGGGTGCGCTCGCGATGGTGATGCGGGTTATCAATAACACGATCCCCTCGCCTAAAGATCTCGGCTTGCCCGAGCAGGTACGCGTTATTAGCAAAATGCGTCAAGGCTTGGTGATCTTCTCAGGCGCAACGGGCAGCGGAAAATCCACGTCGATGGCGTCGTTGCTCAACGAGATTAATGCAGATCGTTATGTGCATATACTCACCATCGAAGACCCCATCGAATACAAGTTTGAGGAGCAACGAGCGATTATCTCGCAGCGCCAGATTGGCATAGACGTGCCGAACTATTCCCTGGCCATGAAAGCAGCGCTGCGCGAAGACCCTGACGTTATTCTGATGGGCGAAATGCGTGATGCCGAAAGTATTGATATTGCGCTTACAGCGGCCGAAACCGGCCATTTGGTGTTTTCCACGCTGCATGCTCCCAACTCTGCTGATGCGATCAATCGAATTGTGTCGACGTTTGAGGGGCCTGAACAAACCACGGTCCGAGCTAAGTTAGCCCACAACCTCAGGGCCATCGTCACGCAAAAACTATTGCCAGTGAAGAGTGGTACCGGACGTGCTGTAGCGTGTGAGGTGTTGCAAGTGAGCGCTTTCGCGCGTGAACTCATTATTCAACCCGAGCGACTCAAAGAGCTCAAGGATTTGATTAAAAGTCGCGAGAAAGGCTCAGGCAATTTGTATTTTGATGACTATTTAGAACACTTAGTTCGTGAGGACATTATTAGCCATGAAGTCGCGCTCGATAATGCCTCGAGCATTACCGATTTATCGCTGCGTTTAAAAGGCTTTTAGGGGCTTTCTTTCGCGGATTGACCCGCACGGGCGCTGCGACCGAAGAATGGCCGTTCGATGTACGAATAAGTACAGACCGCCATACAGTAAGTTATAAGCAAAGCGCCAAGTGTAAGCATCCAAGTGCGCTCATCGGGTCAGACATTTAACAAATATCGCTCCTGCAACGTTTGGGTGAGCGTGATACCTAGTCCGTGTAACAAATAGAAGCTAAACCCCACCACCCCGATTGAGCGAAACACAGGGTTGGCGATGATGCGTTGGAACCACGTGTTTATACTGTTGACAGCAAATAGAATGATCGCAAGCGCTAATACGCACTTTATAAAAATTGGCTCATCCAAAAATTGATCACGCCGGTTAGTTTGTAAGGCGCGGACCAGAGAATCGCGAGTACGGTCACCACTGCGGCTGTGAGTGCGAATGCTTGTAGAGCCCAGACCGGTGCACCACGCTGGAGGTCGGTTTGACGAGTCCACTTAAAAAAGGTGGACCTTTCAATCCAATCGTACTGTAGATACGCGCCAAACACGCCGGTAACAAAAGCGTAGAAATAAAATTCATTGTAAAAGCGGCCATTGAAAAACGGGGTCCAGTCCAACAAGTAGTTGATCCACGTAAAAAACACAGCGGCCAGCACGATGAGCGGCAGGAGTCGATGTACGCGATAACACGCACTGGTTATGAGCAATACAAATGGTAAGAGCATATAAAATGCAAAAATTTGCGTCATTGGCCAAAGGTGGCCGT
>CAYOXK010000033.1:0-722 GCA_964407915.1 uncultured Gammaproteobacteria bacterium | reverse complement strand
TGTCGTATGGCGTCATCGAGTTCCAACACCAGTACAAAATTCAAAAAAATGAATGTGTAGTACATGGGCAAAATTCGCTTGAGGCGCTTGAGAAGATACTGCTCGATAGTGGCGTAAGCGAAAATCGCGGTGGGTTCTTTCACAAACGGCTTCGACAGCAAAAACCCAGAAATCACAAAGAGTATCGCCAGTCCCATTTGCACCGCCTCGAAGTGCGGGGCCGTGTGGCTAAAAAGTACGAGCAATGCGGCGAGCCCGCGTACACCGTTAATTGCGTCGTACTCTCTGCCTTTGTTCGTGTGTGGCGCAAAGCTTAAATCGCGAAAGGCGGCGATGGAGTCTAATTTTAAATGCCGAAATAAGATAAAGGATGCAGCAAAAAACAAAAGGCACAAGAATACCCGCAAGCTAAGGTTATCTCCGCCTATATTGTCAATCGATGTGAGCACCGCACGTCGCTCGTTGTTAAAACGATAGAGTTGACGAGTATTAACTAAATATTCTGCCGACTCGAAAAACTCATTAACCACACTGCCCGTGTAGTAGTAATCGGTGGCATAAGGCATCTCTAAATGGATGCGATTTATATTAAAGTCCGCCAAAGTCTGAGCTTGAGATTCTGACGGTGTCGCGATTAATTTGAGTCGACTGACTGGTGCGGTTAAAAAGGGCGATCGTTGTGACTGCTCGTGTGGGGCGCCAGTAATATTAATGTAGCCAAC
>CAYOXK010000032.1:0-25958 GCA_964407915.1 uncultured Gammaproteobacteria bacterium | reverse complement strand
TAAATGCCTCGAATACGGCATCAACAGAGCTTGCCAAAGGTCGTGCTGTAGCGGTAAGCACTGCTGCGCGGACAAAACGTGATGGTGGTGTAAAGTCTCCGGGAAGGCCAACAAGTCCAGAACCGCTTCCAAATGGAACTATTGAGTCGCCGTCTATGGTTAAGGAAGCGGCAGGTTGCGTGTTTAGGTTAAGATAATTTCGGAGGTTTGTGAGGTGCCAATCATACGTTGGCGAATTGCTTATCACGCCTTTGAACGTATCGTAAACCTTGACTTCACCGCCGTTGACTATTTCCACAACAATGCTAGCCCCCGTAGAGTCGGCGATTTTCCAGTGAAAAGGCAGTGGCGCACCACCAAAACTTGGGTCTTTTACATCAACAACACGAACCTTGTTGAGATGGTTTTTTACCTCCTCAACAGATGCGAACGATGAAAGCATCCACTGCATAAAATCGCCTACACTCATTGACTGCGCAGCATGTCTTTTGTCATATCGCGTGTAGTCGGCGTACCCTGGGAAATAATAGACTCCAACATAGAGTCCCATTTCATTCATAGCATCCGGCCCATGCGGCTGATCGTATGCCCCCACAGAAACTAGGCCGAACTTGCCGGTCCAAGTTTTTCCGTTCAAACCATCAGGGGTTTGTGCGCGAAATACCTTTCCGCGCGGAAAGATCACGATTTGATTATGTTTTGCATCGCCCAAAGCCCACTCGACCGTTCTAGCTACGATAACCCCGCCATCGTCACTAGCTAACGATATGCCGGTACACGCAGAAGCTGGCATCTGAAATGAAGCGAGAGTAATGGCAAGCGAATACGCCGCTAACAATTTGGTTCCTGATTGCATTTTTGTCTCACAGTTGAATTAATAAGTTCACTTAGGTCGGATAACGCTCTAAGCTGCCGCGCGCACAATGCGCGTAAAACAAGCGAAGCTGGTTAGTTGCCCTTGTTACACTCACCTGCCGTGAGCAATTTTAACAGTAAGTTCATCATCGTCTAGAGAAGTTACTGACGACCCGGCCATCTTGGCAAATCAATCGAAACAAATAGAGTCTTTGCCCTCCTAGGCAGTCAGTCCTAATTGGATTCATACTCGATATGCCAAATAGTTGCTTCGAAATCTTGGTATTATTTTTGAAACTAAGTCCACATCTAAAGTTAAGCATGAAGGTGATTAACTTTGTCCCATTTGAAACCTAACGCCGCGCTTTCCGGTAAATTTGGAGCGCAGCGCAAAATTTATCCGACAGTAGCTCCTTGTTAGCCGTTTTTACCTGCAATAGAAGTAAGTACACTCTCACACAGAATCGGAAGTGTCATCGTTCTTAAGATCTGCAAACATTCCTGACATCGTGGTATTTCCTTTGGTTAGTTTCTTTACGGTTAAGTCGTCGGCTTTATTGTTAGCAAGCCGTAAATTGTTTTCAGAGCCTAGTAGTGCATCTTTAGTTTTCTGAAGATGATCAATCGTTTTGTCTATTTCATCGATAGCTGTCTTAAATTTCTTAGATGCCAAGTCGTAATTCCGGGCGAAGCCACTCTTGAACGACTCAAGTTCGCTCTCGAAGTTCGTTATATCAATGTTCTGTTCTTTGACTAGGGCGAGTTCAGTTTTGTACTTCAATGAATTCTGGGCAGCATTTCGCAACAACGTAATAATTGGAATGAAGAATTGTGGGCGGACGACATACATCTTCTGAAAACGATGGGATACATCAACGATACCAGAGTTATAAAGCTCGCTATCAGGCTCAAGAAGGGAAACGAGGATGGCATATTCACAATTCTTTTCATTCCGATCCTTATCGAGTTCTTTAAAAAAGTCTTCGTTTTTCTTCTTGCTAACTGTTTCATCGCTTTCATTCTTCATCTCGAACATAATCGAGACGATCTCAATGCCGGTATCATTTGAGTCGCGAAAAATGTAGTCTCCTTTGCTGCCAGCCCGAGCGTCGTTGTCTTTCTCGAAATATGCCTTCGGAAAAGCTGTCGCCCGAATGCGGTTAAATTCGTTTTCGCAGTGCAGTTCGAGAGTTTCACCAACCATCTTAGTTGATAGGCGTGCCTTCATTTCTTTGAGGCGTTCGATCGCATCATCACGATCTTTGATTTGCGTTTCATACTTGTCCTTGAGCGCTTTCTCGGCGAGCTGCTTCTCAAGCTGCGCTTGCATTAGACCGCTTTTTAGTTCATCCCGCTCCTTCTCGATTGCATTAACCGCATCAGCAACAGCAATCTTCTGTGAAATCTGGATAGAATCTATCTGATTCTTTAAGGCGTGAATCTCCGTATCTTTAGTTGAAACTGTTTTTTGTAATTCGTTCGTAAGCCTCGCTTCTGCAAGCTGGGAGTCTGTTTGCTTGTCATGCATTACCTTCGTGAGTTCGTTTGCGAGTTTATCACGCTCCTTCTCTAAGGCGTTTAGTGCTTTGCTCACGGCAAGCTCTTGTGCCACCTCACCGGCATCGAGTTTAGCCATCAACGCCTTGATCTGAGCGTCCTTGGCTGAGGAAGCCTTTTCTAACTCACTAGTGATCTTAGTTGTAGCAAGTTCAACGGCATTCTGCTTATCCGTCTCGGCCAATTCGAGCCGCTCGTGCAACTGGTGCTCGAAATCGCTATCACGAACCTGTTTAAGAATGTCGGCATACCCTGCTTCGTCAATTTTGAATGCTTTCTTGCAGTGTGGACAAATGATCTCATGCATGACTATTTCCCTTTTCGTAATTTCATGAGTAGCTGCTAACGCCGTGTGCAGGGGCAGAAGCGCCGCGAATGTCCATGCGCCGACGGCGCTAGCTGGCACACCTTGTTAATTGCCTTTATATACACCTGCTCTGTGTCCTATTTTGACAACATGAATAACCAGCTGGCGATCTCTTATTTCATAGATAATTCTATAGAGCCCCTGTCGAACGCGGTATCGTTCTTGAGCGGATAGTTTCACACACCCCTTAGCTCGGGGGTTCTCACATAACGAATCTATTTTATCTAGAATGCGTTTGACATCTGCGCTTGGAATGCTACGAAGATCTTTAGTAACAGATTTTTTAAACGTTACCTTAAATCTTGCCATGCTTTTTCAAATCATTAAGCAGTTCTTCGTAGCTTATTTCTTTTTCATTCGCACGCTTTGCGAAAATCGCTAGGTCTTCTTGATCTTCGCTCATCAACAACCTTACCGCTTCGTCAACAAGCTCTGAAATAGACACGTCTGACGACGCAGCCTTTAATCTTAGGGCCTGATGGATTTCAGGTTCAAAATAAACTGTGGATCTTTTAGATAAGTTACTCATATTGCACCTCGCATACTATGGACAACATCATAGCGCCATAACGTTGTGATGTCTAGCGTGCAATTAACGCCCTTAAAACGGACGCGCGCTGTTTGCGCGTCCAGGCCGAAGGTCGGAGTTTTTAACCTTGTTATGCGACACTTTGAAGGGCGTTCGCAACGTCTTTTCCTGACGTTGGCTTAGGTAGTGGCCGACCTTCTTCTTGGTAAATTTTTATGGTTTCAGCCACGATTTGCTGCAATTCTTCAAAAACCTGCTTTTCATCATCACCGTGACAGCCGCCCCAGAATAATCCAGGAGAACTACCAACGTAGCATTGATCTTCATCCGACCATTCCACGATTTTTATATACCTTGCGCTTTCTTTCATTTTGATAACTCCTCAAGAGCACCCTTGACGGCTTTAATTTGATAGTGCTTTGCGTCAGCGCTCAGCTTACCAGTAATAGTGATTGGTTTACTGATCTTAGGATGAACGTAGTTTCGATGACTACCCTTTCCACCTCGATTTTGAAACCCAGCATTTTCCAGATCTCTCACTAGTTCTCTTATTTTCGGAGGCATCTTAAGTCAAACTCGTCATGTTGTTTGCATAACGCCCAAAACAGCGGCGCATTTATGCGTCCGCCTGCTTTTTCTTGTTATGTGAATTTACTGCAATGCGCCAGAAAACCAAAGAAACGACCACAGAATTAATAGCATAAGCAATATAGCCCCCTTCTTGTAGCTGACTTGGCATGTCGCTACCTAGAAGTAGCGCGAACTGCCAAACCAAGCCAATACAGAGCCCCGAAAATACGTAAATTGACCAATGCCTTATGCCTAGCTTGGATAGAACCCAATGCACGGGTAAGCCTGCAAAGACAACAACGAGATAGGAGGTTCCAACAAAGCCAAATACGAACATGGAGAGCACGAACAGAGTGCCGGGAATCTGTGATGCAATAGTCGAGACTGATTCAGTGCTTTGGGTTAGAAGATGCTCGCCGAGTATATACACGACGAAGATGAGCGATGCCCAAGGTGAAATCAGTACTGCTTTGAAAGTGCGCTCGATATTCATTTTTTCACATAACGCCTTGCTAACGGGCGGGAAAATGCGAAGCATTTTGACGCCCCAGAGAGCGGAGCGAACGAGTTGAGTCAAGCTAAGAGGCGTGCTTTAGCGCGTCCAGTGAAGGCCAGCTTTTGGCCGAAACGGTAATAGAGCAACTTGTATATGTTTTTATATGGGCCATAACCGTTCAGTTTTCTGTGGTACGCCTTCATATGGTTCACCGTATCGCAATATTATTTCTTTGGAATTAGAATCATCTATACCTTTGAAGTCCATGTACATATAGTGGTCAAAACAACCCTCAACCATTATGTGAGCTCGTCGGGGTCTAACCTTAGCGACATCTAGGTCTTTGAACTCGTCTGGAACATCGGCGTTTCCCCTAATACGAATTTCATCGGCGTAAGACACACTAGATTTGTAATATTTTTCCATATCTTTGTGCAGCTGTTTCAGTCGGCTTTGGCTCAATGATCTAGCGTATTCCGCAGCTTCGGAGTCGCCCTCACACCCTCTAGAATCACCAATAAAAAGCTTAATCGCGAGAGCATAGATCAATATTACAAAAAGGAACCCATAAGTCTCTGCTGTCAAGTAACTTAAATATTTCCGCATGGGCTATACATATAACAGCTTAATATCGAGCAAGCTCGGTTTCTTGACTTTCGAATAATCGAAAATCCTCTGCATGTCCTTGATTCTATTGAATTATTGATCAAATTTATACCTCCTTAGAGTAGTAAAGCGAGTCGCCTTCATATCTCTCAAGGCTGTGCGCGTTAATATTCTAAGATTTTCAGTAAGTGTTTGTAATCGTAATGTTTTTTGAGAACAAACCGCTGAAAGCGAGCACGGCTTCGCGTGGAATGTGGCTAATTTGCTGAAGTTAGCACAATAAACTGGCTGAAATTACAGTTTTCGTTCTGTAAAAGGTAGGTTGTTTAGAGGCATTTGGGGCGAGTGTTTTCGGATCGCTCGCGTCGCCCTTTTTGGCTTAGCGCACGGGCATAAAAAAAGGCCCACCGAAATCGGCGGGCCTTTGAGTACTGCTGAATAGCTGAGTAAGAAAACTTACGCAGTTTTTTTCAAGCTTTTGCTCAGAGACTCAAGCTTCTCTGAAACGTCTTGCAAGCGTGCTGGAATGTCAACCATTGATGTAATACGCTCGCGCGCTATTTCAATTTGCTCTTCAACTGTTGAGCGGCCTTCTTTCAAGATTACTTCGGCTTCGTCTTGCACTTTTTCGCCACGGGCAACGAGGTCTTTAACAAACTGCTCGCTGTCGGCTTTAGTTTGGTTGAAGCGAACTTGCAGCTCGTCAGTGGCTTTGTTGTAACGAGTTTGAATTTCGTCAGCTGAACGGCCCACTGCGCCTAAACCAGCAAACCATACGCGTTTGGCCAAAGATTGTGCAGATGCCAAGTTTTCATTGAATTTTGCACTTACTTCGCTCGCGAATTCGTTTGCTTCTTCTGTTACATCTTCAACGATGTCTTCAACTAAATCTTCAACTTTTGCTTTAGTTGATACTGCTTCTTTTTGAACTGCCTTTTTAGTAGTCGCCATATCTGGTCTCCTAGTGAGTAAACTCGTTAATGGTTAGGTTCGCAGCGTTCTCAGGAGTGAGGGAGTGCTTTGATGGGCGTATTCTATGGTTAGTAATTAGAATCCGCCCCCTAATTAGAATTCACATTCTAGAAATAGCGAAACAGTAAGCAGGCGTATGGGCGACTTGAATAAAGACTAACAATCGCACATACGTCTCGCTAGTCGCCTGCTTTGGAAATACCTGGCTATTCTTGCGAAAGTGAAGCGTCGCGAATGGCTTTAAACTCGCTGCCCTGCGACCACTCTGGCCAATCGTTACTGTTACTCAATTTTGCCCCAATCATAAAATTAGCCTTTAGGTCCTGCAGCACCGCGCCGTTGTTCCAATCGGCGTGCACCTCATCGCCCGGCTTATGATAGCGATCGGCAATATAGCGAGCCGACGCTTCGGCTCCGAAACCGTCGGGCTGTCCACGCACTTGGGTGCCTGCTTTAGCGTAAAGCATAGGAACACCATGCTTGGCTAAATTGAAATGATCGGAGCGATAAAAGAAGCCTTTTTCTGGAGTGGGTTCGGGCACGAGTACACGGCCTTGAGTGCTGGCGACTTCGGCAAGGTATTGATCCATTTCGGAGTTACCGTAGCCAATCACCACAATGTCATCGGTCTCGCCGTAAGTGGGAATGCTATCGCTGTTAATCCCCGCCACGGTTTTATGCATCGGTACGGCGGGATCTTCGCCATATTGTGCCGAACCTAGCAATCCTGATTCCTCAGCGGTTACGGCCAAGAATAATACTGACCGATCGGGTTGCTCGGGTAGCGCCCTAAAGGCTTCGGCCATTTCCATGAGCCCTGCCACTCCCGTAGCGTTGTCTTGCGCACCATTAAAAATCTTATCGTTGCCGTCCACATTCGGCTTAGTGCCAAGGTGATCCCAATGCGCCGTGTAGATAAACGCTTCGTCGGGTCTCTGCTTGCCCTCGAGTATGCCGGCTACATTGTACGATACCGAGCGTGTACTGGTCATCTCTAGTGCAGCACTAACAGATGTACTCAGGCTTACGGCCTTAAACCCAGGCAACCCGGCACGCTCCACCAATGCGCTGTAATCAAGGCCATTCTTAGCCATGATTCGTTGCGCGGCTTCGCGGCTGGTCCACGCGGCCACTTGCAGTTTGGGCTCGGTGCTATCTTTAGCATCCAGCATATATTGCGCGCCAGACCAACTGCCGCTAACAACATCCCAACCATAGCCTGCTGCATCGGTTTCGTGCACAACAATCGCGCCCGCTGCACCTTGTCGAGCCGCCTCCTCGTACTTATACGTCCAGCGGCCATAATAGGTCATGGTTTTGCCCTTAAAGAGCTCTGGGGTGGTTGCGCGATAGCCGGGGTCATTGACTAATATAACGGCCGTCTTGCCGGTCATATCAATTCCAGCGTAGTCATTCCAATTGTATTCGGGTGCTACAACCCCATAGCCAACAAACACGAGCTCTGAGCTTTCAAGTTTGGCTGCTTCTTGCTCAATGGGGCTCCACGCAATTGAATTCTCGGCATACGCCAACTCTTCACGGCTACCATCCGCATAATCAATAAACAACGATGGCTTGTTCGTAACGGTCTGCTCAATTAAGCCAACAGGCTGACGATACGAAGCTTGTTCGCCCTCGCCAAAAGCGGGCTTGAGACCAATTTTGAAGAACTCTTCTTCAATAAACTCAACAGTCTTTAAACCGCCTGGTGTTGCAGGCGCTCTGCCGCCAAATTCGTCAGATGCCATTATTGTGATGCGCCGCATCAAACTGTCTTCATCAATTTGTTGGGCGGCGAAATCCAAATCAGCTGCTCCATCGGTAGAATTGGTCGTACGATTATCTGAGCATGCTGCAATTAAAAGAGCTAACAGGAGGCAAAAGGTTGTTTTTATTAGGTTCATTTTTGATCACGCAAAAGAGGTTTTAAGCAAGGTTGAATATTCTAAACTTCGACTGCAATCACTGCACCGTTTTAAGCCGACCGAGAAAGTCTCGTTTACCCAAATTGAGACCTTCTTTTCGCAGTAGGTCATAAGCCGTAGTAGCATGAAAGTACAAATTGGGCAACGAGAATGACAATACAAAGTCTTCGGCCGTAAACGGTATGTCGTTGCCGCCCAACTTAAACACTACAGACTTACCCGATAGTGAATTGATATCGTGTTGATCCAGAGCAGCAAGGTCCTTGATGGCCTCATGAACTTTGGCACGCACCTGAACGAAAGTGAGCGGATCTGACTTCGCAGGCGGAGTAAATACACCAGACCGCAAAGCGGCGATTACGCCTACACTTTGCCATAACACCGACAGTATTTGAAACTGCATAGGCAGCATGTCGTCACACAAACGTAGTTTGAGCAAATCGTCGGGGTGATTGCCTGCTTTAGCGCAATGCTCCTCGGCTTTCTGCAGAATTCCGTCAAGAGCCCGAAGACTCTGTAGATAGGATTCGACAGATAATTGATAAAGGGATGTGCTCATATAGATGGTCGTAGCCTGTTAGAATTTTAAACAGGCCTCCATTCTACACGTGTGCGGTTGAGTTTTCTGGGAAAGCGCTAATTCTAGCTTTTTACGGGATACCCGTCCCCATCCGATAGAAGGCACATCGCTGCTCCGGCTCCTGCCTCTCGCAGCATACCGTCCCTCTCACATGACGAGTACGGCGCTGCTCCGGCATCCATGCCTCTCGCAGCATACCGTCCATCGGACGGCGCTGCTCCGGCATCCATGCCTCTCGCAGCATACCGTCCATCCATGGACGTAAAAAAGCCGGTGGGTTTAGTCACCGGCTTTTCTAGTACTGCTTTGTACTGCTTGAACTTAGAACTCTTTCGATACGGTAATACCGTAAGTTCTAGGCTCTGTGCGGTAGCCGCTGAAGCTGCCGGCTTGTGCTACTGATGGGAATGCTGCAATTAACGACACGTGGTCTGTTACATTGCGCGCCCAAATCGAGAAGCTTGTGCCGTTTTCAGTTGTTAAACCAGCTGACACGTTCAAGTTACGGCTATCACGCGTAAAGCCTGATATGTCAGTAACCGGACTCGGCGTTGCATCACCCAATGACACAGTATCTTCGTAGAAGTAATCAGCACGTAGGAATGCGTCGTTGCCTGCTAAC
This sequence comes from uncultured Gammaproteobacteria bacterium, assembly GCA_964407915.1. Lineage (GTDB taxonomy): Bacteria > Pseudomonadota > Gammaproteobacteria > Arenicellales > Arenicellaceae > Arenicella. Next base: position 16,879 of record CAYOXK010000032.1, on the reverse strand, counting down.
ATGAAGCGATAGGTGGCTCCAGCAGAAACGCTTGTTTCATTGATACCGGCTGGCGTACGACCCGTCAACGAGAAGAACTCACCCGTTTGCGCGATAAAGCCTGCGCGCTCAAACGAATCGTACTTCGGATCGAGGAAAGTACCTGCCAACGTCAACTCTAATGCTTCGGTTGGGAAGAAACGTAGGTCAAATTCCACACCCTTAGTTGACTGCTCACCCGCACTTGCTAACGCAAAGCCAGTTCCTAGGAAAATGTTAGATTGGAAGCCCTTGATCGATTGATCAAAAATCGCCAAGTTGAATGAACCACGATCAAATGACGCTTTCAAACCAAGCTCAAATACTTCTGCTTCTTCAGGGCCCGCAAAACGCGTACCAGCCACTAAGTTAGGCGTATTCAAACCCGCTGCAGTCAACGCACCAATGTCACTAGCAAAAGGACGCGAATCGCGGCTTAAGTTCCAAGATGTCGCTTTGAAACCAGTCGAAACACCCGCATACACATTAACATTGTCGCTTACGTCGTAAGCAAGACGCAGGTTATACGTCAACTCATCATCATCAGTTTTGCCGTCTTCAACAGAGTTCGGGAAATCCACAAACGGTGGTAAGAACTGCAATGCACGTAATCCTAACAAAGGATTTGCAGCAGGGTTACTTGCATTCGCTGCGGCAAACTGTGCGGCTAACGCTGGAGGAAACCCTTGTGCTACCAATGTTTGGAAAATAACCGCTTGACCAATTTGCACAAAATCAAGTGCCGAGAATGGGTCGCCCGAAACTTGCGCAGTCGTGGCTTCTTTTTCGTCTTTAGTGAAGTTCAAGCCTACCGTCGCAGTCATGCGATCAGAGATATGAAAATCCAGTGAGCCGAAAAGCGAGATTGCTTGGTTATCCAACGTAGAGTCTTCTTGCACACTAAGCGATGGATTTCCGAAGAGTCCTGGTGGGAAGCCCAACAAGCCTTCAACCAGAGTTACACCACCACCCGACAACGCGTCTACATAACGTCGGTAACCATTACCAAAAGGAAGCTTGTTAACGTAGTCAATGCTTTCATCAAACAAATAACCACCAACCATCCAGTCAACTTTGTCTCCAGCTGTAGACGTCAAACGAATCTCTTGCGAGAACGTATCAATGTCTGTGGAGATTTCGTTTTGAATAATGTCCGCGCTGGTAAAGTCAGCGTCGATGTTTGACAACGAATCAACGTTACGGAACGAAGTAATTGACGTCAGAGCGAAATTCTCGAAGTCATGATCGATTTGCATCGAAATACCCGAGTTGTCTAGCTCGTTAGTAGTATCCGCATTACCAAAAAGGTTTAACGATTCTGGATCATTTGGTACCAATTGACCACCTGCAAAGTTAATCGCAGGCACGGTAGGACCGGCTTGCAGATTCACTACGCCGCAGCACAATTCATCGATTGTGTCATAGTCAGCAATAAAGCGAATTTGTGTCGCATCACTTGGGTTAACCACTAACTGCGCACGAAACGCTTGACGATCACGGTCATTGATTTCAGTGCCTGTAACGAGATTGGTCATATAACCATCACGTGTATTAGTGCTCGCCGAAATGCTAAACGCTGAACTGTCGCTCAAGGCATTTTCATAATACCCTTTGGCTACAAATGCACCGTAGTTACCTAGGCTTGCAGACACTTTGCCGTAACGCTCACCAGAAGGCGCCGCCGTAACAACGCTGATTACACCAGCTGAAGCGTTTTTACCAAACAGAGTACTTTGAGGGCCACGCAAAACCTCTACGCGCTCTAACTTAGGTAAGTCAGAAATGGCCGCCGCAGAACGCGAACGATAAACACCATCGATGAACACGCCAACTGACGGTTCAATACCTGGGTTGTTGGCTCCATTACCAAAGCCACGGATAACGAAATTGGTGTTGGTTGAATTTTGCAATTGGCTAACACGTAAAGAAGGCACCACAGACTGTAAGTCTAGAATGTCTTGAATGTTAGCTTGTTCGATTGTTTCAGCTGAAGTAACCGATACTGCAATAGGGATTTCTTGAAGCGTTGAAGCGCGCTTGGTAGCGGTTACAACGATCTCTTCGATTTGTGCCGATGCTGTTGACGTCACTGCTAAACCAGTGAGCACAGCCAAGGCAATACTTTTTTTAGAGAAAAAAGGCATCTAACTCCTCCTCGGATTGTTATGAGCTAAAGAGCCGGAAAATTCCAACTCAAAGAGCATTACCAACGCAGGACTGTAAGCGCCTGCTTGAACTGGTTTCGCTATGAGTGTTTTACCACTATTGCTAGTAAATCTAAAGACATTTTATAAGATTCAATAATATTTGTACTATTCACCTTTTGATTAGTCGTTTGCGTCGATCGTTAACCTAACACTACCCAACAACAAGCACGCCAAACTGGTCGCAACTAGCCTCGGAAACTCGCATCGCGAGTATGGCGTTGGTAGCGGTTGCGCAATTCTATAATGTGTTATTATTTTTGCGTCATCATCAAAGGAACAGCACCATGGAACAACTCAGCGGCTTAGATGCGAGCTTTCTCTACTTAGAGACAGCCAACTCCCCTATGCACATCGGTGCGTTGGCAATCTACGACCCATCTACCGCGCCAGGGGGCAAAGTAGGCTTTAAGCAAATAATGGACAACACCTTAAAGCGGGCTGACCGCGTGGCCATGCTGAACAATGTGCTTACCGAAGTGCCCTTGGGTTTAGACCATCCATACTGGCGCACAGATGGCCCATTTGATCCAGAATTTCATATCCGCCATATCGCCTTACCCAAGCCAGGCGACTGGCGCCAATTGTGTATTCAAGTGGCCCGCCTACACGCCCGACCACTCGACCGATCGCGCCCTTTGTGGGAATTTTATGTAATCGAAGGACTCGACAATATTGATGGCTTCCCACCAGGCTGTTTTGCGCTGGTTACTAAAATGCATCACGCTGCGATTGATGGCGCATCGGGTGTTGAAATCAACGAGGTTATTCATGACCTTTCGCCAGAATATCAGCTTGGTGACGTCCCTGACATTAAAAAGGAGCGTGCGCCGACCGCCATGGAGTTATTTTGGAAGGCGCAAGTTAATAACATCAAAACGCCGTTTCGATTTTTAGACGTAGCACGCAATACGGTACCGGGATTCGCCAGAGCGCTCGCGGGAATGGCGCGGGGGCAATTGCAGCGAGTGACTGACATTCCGCGTACCCGTTTTAACTCCAACGTGTCGCCGCATCGCGTGTTCGATGCCGTGGAATTCGATTTTAAAGACATCAAGCGCATCAAGGATGCGATCGCGGGCGTAACAGTAAACGACGTTGCTATTAGTATATGCGGTGGCGGCCTGCGTAAATATTTGCTAGCCAAAGGTGAGTTGCCTGAGGAATCATTGGTAGCCATGGCGCCGGTCAATATTCGCACCAAGGACAAACTGGGCACTGCGGGCAACCAGGTCTCGCAAATGACCGTGCGAGTATTTAGTAATATCGAAGACCCGTTACAACGACTCAAAGCCGTTAGTCAAGGCACCGCCAACGCCAAAGAGTTGACCTATGCCGTTGGCGCCAAGTCGATGACCGATTACGCGCAATTTGTTCCGTCGACTCTATCCGCTGCCGCCGCTCGACTCTCTAGTCGCATTGGTCTTGCCAACCGTATCAAGCCTGTGTACAACTGTGTGATCACAAACGTGCCAGGGCCGCAAATCCCACTGTATTTTACGGGTGCCAAAATGATTGCGAGTTACGGGCTCGGGCCTGCTATTGACGGCATGGGATTATTCCAGTGCATCTTTAGCTACTGCGGGCGAATCAACGTAGGGGTATCGTCTTGTCGCGAGATGATGCCCGACCCTGCGTTTTATCGAAGCTGTTTGCAGGAATCATTTGATGAACTGTTAGCGGCCGCCCTTGCGACTGAACAGGCGAACTCGGCCAAACCGACTGCTGGCGAAAAAGCGAAAGCGAGCAAAAAAGTGGCCAAAAAGACCACCAAGAAAACCAAAAAGGTCGTCAAGAAAGCGTCGAATTCGACCGAACCTACTAGCAACTGATTAGAATAAAGTACACACACCAATGACCGATCAATATTTAAAATCCAACGGGGTCACTTTGGCCTATGACGAGTTTGGCCGCAAGACCGACCCCGCGATTATTCTTGTAATGGGGCTTGGTTCGCAAATGGTGCAATGGCCGTTGGATTTTTGTAATGCGCTGGCTGGGGCGGGTTATCGAGTAATCCGTTTCGATAACCGCGATATCGGATTATCGCAAAAGATACAAACCGAAAACGAAACATCCATCTTAACGGTGATGGCATTGAAGGCTATTGGGTGGCCAGTGCAAGTGCCTTATGATCTCGGCGATATGGCCTTAGACGCAGTCGGTGTCTTGGATGCGCTGAATATTGATGCAGCCCATTGGGTAGGTGTTTCCATGGGCGGCATGATCGCGCAAATTGTCGCGGCCAACCATCCGAGTCGCTGTAAGAGTCTCACCTCGATCATGTCTACTTCAGGTAATCCAAGATTGCCACAGGCAAGCCTGAAAATTCGTGCGCAACTACTAAAGCGACCGCCAATTGAAGACGAGAACGCTTACCTAGAGCACATGCTAATCACTCGCAAGATGATCTCCAGCCCCGGCTTTCCGATTGATGAAAACGATCTGCGCCAACGTATCTTGATGAGCTACCGTCGCAATGTGTACCCCAAAGGTTACCGCAACCAAGCCGTTGCAATTACAGCATCAGGGGATCGCCGCAAATTACTCAAAAAGATTATCGCGCCAACATTAGTCGTACATGGCCACGATGACCCGCTAGTACCGGTAGCGGGCGGCATCGATACCGCGCGCCACATCAACCATTCAAACTTGCACTTAATTGAAGGGATGGGGCATGACTTACCCCCAGGTTTGTGCGAGATCTTAAGTGAGCTGATACTCGCGCACACTGAACGCCATGGACGTGCGCGCAAAGCCGCCTAATGAAGGCTAGGAGAGTTGTGGGTTAAAGCAGGGCTTTAACTAATAGCAAAATCGGGTGTTTTCGAGCGCCGATTTACCACCTCTTCATTGGGTTTGCGATACACCAATTTCGCCCATGAGCTAGGCTCAAAGGGGCGCCACTGCCCTTCTTTTTGCTTGAGTCGATCGGCCAATACGTACATCACAAGCGCGTTAAAGCCGAGGCCTAAATGGCTAGCTGGCACTTCGATGTTTTCGATTTGGTCCGCACCTGGCAGCGCCTGATAGCGCCGTTGTACCGAACCCTCCCAAGCCACAATGCCATCGGTTTTAGTATAGATAGAGATGGTCGGTACGGGTGGTGGTGCATTCAGTGCTTGGCGACGCATCTGTTCCGCCGAACTCGGAGGACCATTCAGCGCTCGATATAAATGGCGCGCATCCGTATGGCGATGCCGTCCCGATATAGGACTACCTAAACTAATCACCTGTCGCACTGCCTCGGGCCTGACTTTAGCAATCTCACGCGCGTACAAGCCGCCCAAGCTCCAGCCCACAATAGACACTTTACGGCCGTGCTTTTGATGAACTTCATCTAGCAGCGCCACCATCTCCTTCTCGAGATCGTCATCAAATGCCAAATTACGACCTAAACCCCAACCATAGGTTTGGTAGCCCAGATCTTGCAACAACTTACGCATGGGTGCGGTCGACAGATCGCTGCCCCCAAAGCCCGGCAAAAACAGCACGGGATGTCCATCACCCTTGGAAAAACGCTGCATTAGCGGCTTGAGGGCATAAAAACTTTGAAACTCAAAAATGGCGCGCCACTCCGAGTATCGGTAGAGAATTTGCTGGAATCTTCGAAGTTTTGTTTTCATACGATCGTTACACTGGGTTAAGTTTTCACAGACTAACAGCCTTAATTTATTAATCAATACCAATTAATCAAGTGCCGAATATTGTCTTCTGTGCTTTCACCCCAAAAATGGGAGCTCTGGCAACCAACTCGATACAACCATGCAAACAATACGATTACCTTTAATTGCCGTCGGCATCGGCACTTTAATTGCGCTGGCAGGCTGCACACAAGAAACCCAAAACAAATTCGGTCGTGCTGTGCAAAATTGGACAGGCACCAACGGAGTGCTTGAGATTTATGCAGGCGAGCGCTTGGTGAAGCGTTTTATGCAGATTGATAAAATATCCACAGCCGTTGCAACGCAAGGTGACTCCTCGCGCCCATATCGATTTGCTTACGGCGTTCTCGATGCCAACCTCAATGGGCGCGTTGATGCTGGCGAAGTAAAAGTCTATTTTGAGTTCAGCGACTACTCAACGCCCTATATCTTCTACGCTCAGCCACCCGGCCAAGCGCTGACGAATTAGCGAAGCAATCGCGCCAAATCATTGCGCGGCTAGAGTCGCTTTAAAGAAACCGATGGATTGCTGGATCATACTGTCGTAAACGTCCATATCTTCTCGTGTAATGCAATGCCGAGACTGGGGAAGATGTACGTTTTGACAATCGGTCAGCGCGGCGCAAAATGACTGCGCGGCGTTAGTATCTACTAATTCGTCGATACCCGCCGTAAATAGCAGCACGGGCGCGGTAAACCCGGTTTTCAGCGACGTAGACTCTATCAGCGCACTCGATTCGGTGGTTGCTTTTAACCACTGCATGGTCGTTCCACCCACCCGTAGCTCTGGACGTTCAGCGAACAATGCACTTTGCGACTGCGCTAAATCAGGGTTGGCATTGCAACCAGTAGCCACACCCAACTCGAACCGCTCACCAGGCCAATTCATTTGCCCCGGAGCGTACTGCGCACCTAATCCAAACGCCACAAACAATTGCGATAACTTAGCCATTAGATCGTAAGAGACTTCGCCTGTGTTAATTTTAATCATGGGCACGATCAATGCATAAGCACTAACATCTACCGCTTCGCTTAGTGCCATGCGCACGGTTATATGCGCACCCTTGGATATGGAATAGAAGAACAGCGGTAACTCGGGTGAGTCTACCGATCGAGCAAATTTAGCTAAGTCATCTGCGAGTTCTGCGTAGTCTTTCACGTAGCCCTTTTCCGGATTTGGTAGGGGGCGCCATGAATCGCCCTGCCCTCGATATTCAATTGCCGCTACGCTGAATCCAGCCGCATAGAGTTGCGCTATTTCGCGCATGATCATCTCGATAGTACCCGTATAGCCTGGCACCACAACAACCATGCCTTGCGCTTGCGGGTGATGTATCACACCTGTACGCAAGGGCACATCGCTTTCAGGATAAAAGGTTTGCCACTGCCAACCCTCGGGTGCGGGGGTAAGTTTGCCTACTAAATAGCTCTTAGCCGCGGCCTGCTCCTCAGCCGTGAGCTGGGCATACTGATGCTGGCTAAACCGCAAACTTAAGTACGCATAAGCCCACACAACGGCAAAAACCGCTACTAACAACAACACTGTTCGATATAACCACTTCATGGTGCACTCCTAAATGGGGTTGTTATGTAATCTCAAGTTTGCCGATTTAATGCTTTGTTCTAGATTGTCTTGGCAACTGAGCTCGGCACTCCAAACTGGAAAGCAGGGGCTCGGCCAACAATCAATTAGCCAACGATCGCCTTCGTTTCTAAGTATTCATCAAGCCCCGCCTCGCCCCACTCGCGACCGTTGCCCGACTGTTTAAAGCCACCAAAGGGTGCATCCACTCGAAATCCGCCACCCTGAATAAAACACTGGCCCGCCCGCAGTTGTTTAGCAATAGCAACCGCTGTCGCATGATCCCGCGCCCACACCGCTGACGACAAACCAAACTCGCTGGAATTAGCAATGTCGATCGCCTGTTCAATTTCGTCGTACGCCATAATACACAACACGGGACCAAAGATTTCTTCGCGGGCAATGCGCATATCAGCCGTTACGCCAGCAAAAATCGTTGGTTTAACAAAAGCACCACGATCAACACCTTCTGGATATCCGGGTCCGCCAACCAATAGATCAGCGCCCTCTGCCACGCCAATCGCGATGTAGTCATCTACGCGTGCTTTTTGTCGCATCGCCACTAGCGGTCCGATTGTTGAACTCGCACTCTCTGGATTTCCGGCTGTGTGCTCAGCCGCTACGCGACGGGCTATGTCCAAGCAAACCGCATATTGGCTGGCGGGCACCAACATGCGCGTTAAGGCATCGCAGGTTTGACCCGCGTTTAAAAATACATTATTCACCCCATAGGCGACCGCCGCTTCTAGGTCAGCGCCCTCAGTAATGATTAACGCTGATTTACCGCCAAGCTCCTGACATACCCGTTTAACGGAGGGTGCCGCATGCTGCGCCACCGAAATTCCAGAACGCGTAGAACCCGTGAAGGACACCATGTCGGCCAGGGGATGCGCCGACATTAATGGGCCAATATCAGCACCTACTCCACTGATCAGGTTGAACACACCCGCTGGTAAACCAATTTCAGCGAATATCTCGGCCATAATAAAGTCAATCGTTGGCGTTTCTTCGCTAGGTTTCTCTACGATGGTACAACCCGCGGCTAAGGCCGGCGCCACTTTGCCGATCATCTGTAAGAGCGGGTAGTTCCACGGATTGATTAATGCACACACCCCTACTGGCTCGCGGGTAATGAGCATCCCGTCCGTTTCTTGCACTGCTTCAACACGGCTCGACAACTCAGCATAGTAACGCAATGCCGCAATTGGACCGAGCACCTGCACGTCTGCCGCTTGATGACGAGGAATCCCCAAAGAGTTTACGTGCGCATCCACAAAGTCAGCAACGCGCCGCTCCATCGCATCGGCCGCAGCGAGCATAAAGGCACGGCGTTCAGCGGCGCGCGTGTGCGACCACTGAGGAAACGCGGCGTGCGCAGCCGCAAATGCGGCATTTACATCAGCCTCATTTGCATTAGCGACTTCGGCATAAACATCGAGCGTAGCAGGATTAATTACTTGCGTTACCGTATCGCCCTGAGCAAGCCGCCATTCGCCGCCAATATAAAACTTATTAAACCTTTGCATTATTTCACTCGTGTTGTTTGCAGCGCGCAGCAGCGCATTGCTTTTAAATAGTTAATAATCTTGTCGATGCGCAACCACTACTTCAGCACCACGTTCTTCGGGCTCATCGTCTTGCATCTGTGCTGGAAAACCGACGCCGAGTACTTTAACACCTGCAGGCTCTTCATAGCGTCGAATGATATTCGATGAGTGCTCGCGAGGTCCGTAATCCTTAACAGCTTGTTTGAAAACGTTAACCAGCATCGGCGAGAACTCAAGCGGCACACCATGTTGCTTAGCTAGCTCGTCAAATAAGCCGATATCTTTAACGACTAAGTCCATTGTGAAATTGATATCGCGGCTGCCATTTAAGATTACCTGCGATTCAGTTTCGTGTACAAACGACGTACCCGAAGACGCCTTAATGGCCTCGTAAGCCACATTCATATCGCAGCCAGCCTTTTTAGCGACCGTGAGCGCTTCGGCACAGGCCACAAGGTTCATGGTCGCTAAATAGTTGGTCAATACTTTTAATAAAGAAGCTGAACCCAATTCCCCCGTATGCACTACCCGTCTGCCCATAATCGTTAGGATCGGTAGCACTTGATCAAAGGCGGCGCGTGAGCATCCAGCGAAAATCGAAATATTGCCCGTGTCGGCGCGATGGCAACCGCCCGAGACTGGACAATCAACCGGCATGGCGCCAGTCGCCGCCACTAGACCACCAATGCGCTTAATCTCATTCGAGTCGGTAGTGCTCATTTCTAACCAAACTTTGCCAGCACTGAGCCCTTTAATAACCCCGTCTTCGCCCTCCATCACCTGCGAACACGCGGCGGGGCTCGGCAGACAGGTGATCACCACATCCGCCCATTCAGCGAGCTCTTGAGGTGATTGCGCCGCGATGGCTCCGCGCGCAACAAAGGCCGCTACATGGTCTGGATTGAGGTCGCGAACCATCAATTCGACCCCATTGCGCAGCAAGGTACCAGACAACTTCCCACCCACATTGCCGAGGCCGACAAAGCCTACTTTTAGATTTTCGATCATGTTTTGTTAGTACACCGTTGTTTGTAATTTGTTAGAAAGGGAACAGACGCGTAGCTTACGTTATGCTTTGCGTCTCGACAATTAGGTCTTACTACTATCGCACTCAATGTCAGGCACACAGCGCTCACCGGATTGCAATTTGAACCGAGACAGACTCGCGTTGGATCAACTCAATAGAGTCTTGCTATTTGAGCACCAACAATCGCTTATTATTGATGGAGCGTGTAAAACCTTAAATTGAACAATGTTAAACTAGGTCCCCTAGGATAATTCAGACCACTTAACCATGAACACATTTTTAGAGTTGCTTGACGAAAAGCGCGTGTTGCTAACCGATGGTGCGACCGGCACTAATTTATTTGCGTTGGGGCTACAATCGGGTGACTCTCCCGAGTTTTGGAATGTTGATTACCCTGAGCGTGTGGCTCAGCATTACCGCAGCTTTATTGAGGCTGGCTCAGACATCATTCTTACCAATACCTTTGGTGGTAACTCCTATCGGCTCAAGCTACATGGCGGTGAATCGCGGGTTGCTGAGTTAAATCGAGCGGCCGTGACAATTTTGGCGGCTGAAATTAAGGCAAGTGGACGCAAAATCGCCATCGCGGGTTCGATGGGTCCAACAGGTGAAATACTCGAACCCAGTGGTACCACGACAATCGCTGACGCCGCGGAGTCGTTCGCAGAACAGGCGCAGGCCTTGCAAAGCGGTGGAGCGGACGTACTGTGGATTGAAACGATTTCGTCTCGCGAAGAAGCCATTGCGGCGGTACGTGGGGCCGCGACCGCAGGGCTACCCATAGTAATGACCATGAGTATAGATACCAATGGTCGTACCATGATGGGCTTAACTCCAGCCGATCTCGTGGAATTACAAAACGAGCTAGACGTTCCCCTCAACGCCTACGGTACCAATTGTGGATTAGGCGCGGCTGAAGTTGTCGCGGCCATCGTGAATATGCGTACGGCCGCAGCGAACAAACAGCTCGAACCGGTGTTGGTGGCAAAAGGTAACTGTGGTATCCCCGAATGGATTGAGGGCAAAATCGCCTATAACGGCACGCCTATATTAATGGCGCGTTACGCGGGAATGGTGATCGATGCTGGCGCTCGCATTGTGGGTGGTTGCTGTGGAACAAGCCCCGAACACGTTGCCGCTATGCGCGCAGCAGTTGACGCGCATTTAGCCGATACAGCTAAGCGTAGCGTGCCAACGCTCAATGAAATTGTGGCCGAGCTAGGGGAAGTATCAAAAGGGGCTCAAGCACAAATGGCTGGAGATCTTAGTATAGAAGGTGGTTCGAACACATCGGGGGATCGTCGCGAGCGTCGCAGCCGACGCCGGTAATAGCGCCTGCGGCTAACATGAATCACGCGGCTCCCACAATGCCGCGCATAGATAGTTGTTTACCCAGCAATGCCCGTAAATTCATACGAATCAACCCGCGCCGTGCCATATAGACGTTGTCTGCGCGCCGACAGGCTCGCCAAGATTTGTTTAGCCGATATCACGTTTGCGTTCACCGTTTGAACCGTGCTGGTCTGCTCTGCATACGCCGTGATCGGCTCGGGCTCGCAGTTGGACGGGCTTGGGACCGAAACCAGTGATACATTGCGTAGGCCAGAGCGGCAGGTTCGGGGGGGGTTAGGATTCGAGTTAGTGTTCATGCAGGCATGATAGGCCCGCATCAGTAGTTAAAGAAATACTAAGAAACTATTATCTAATAATCATTAGTTATTGATCGTCTTGCTAAGGCTTACAATGTAAGACTCTGATTTTAGCGCTCGCGCTCGTCGATTGCCCTATTCTACTAACCGATTCTAATTCCCCTAGCGATCGCCTAGTGCGATCGCAATTTTAAATCATCCCAACTTTGAATAAAAATCATGATGCAGGATAGCAATATTCCCGTTCTAGTCGCCGTTGGACAAATCACCCAACACTCTAGTCAGAGCGAACTTCTAACTCCTATTGATTTAATGGTGAGAGCTGGCGAAGCAGCGCTGGCAGACAGCGGATCTAACACGTTACGTCGCGCCATTACCGACGTCAGTGCAGCGGGCTTAACGGTGGATGCTGATCAAGTTAAAACGCCCTTCAAACATGCTTACGTCAATGTGCCACACTTGGTTGCCACTCGCTTAGGGCTAGGTCAAAGTCGTTATTATTACGCCGCTCCTGGCGGGAATACGCCGCAATATCTCGTTAATTATCATGCGCGGCGCATCATCGAAGGGCACGACGACACTGCGATGGTGATTGGTGGCGAGGCACTGGATAATATGTTTCGCCGCTTTTCGCCGTGGTACAAATTATTCACGCCTTGGCGTGGTTGGCGTGGCAAAACGGGCACTTCTCCAGCACCCATTGGTGATGAGCGGCCTGGCAATACGCATCATGAGGGGCAATATGGACTCACGCTCCCAGCGCAGGTTTACCCCTTGTTTGAAAACGCGTTACAGGCTCATTACGGGCGATCACGAGCAGAACATCTGCACTCGATCGGTAACATGTTTAGCGCACTGACCACTATAGCAAGTCGCAATCCCGATGCATGGTTTCAAACGGAGCGCAGTGCCGAGGAACTCACGACCGCCACACAGAGCAATCGCATGATTGCCTACCCCTATACCAAATACCTAAATTCGATTATCAAAGTGAATCAAGCTGCGTGTGTAGTCGTGACCAGTGTAGCGCGCGCCAAGGCCTTAGGCATTAGCTCGGATCGTTGGGTCTACCTCAATGGTTTTGCCAGCCAAAATGAACATTGGTACATGAGCGAGCGAGAGAATTACTATTCATCGCCTGCGCTGCGCGCAGCTGCGCACCGAGCGTTAGAGATGGCTGGCATTGGCATCGACGATATTAACCTGTTTGATCTCTACAGCTGCTTTCCTTCGGCACTGCAAATTGCCTGCGATGAACTGAAGATAGCGCACGATGATACGCGCGGTTTAAGTTTAACCGGCGGTTTGCCCTATTTTGGTGGCCCGGGCAATAATTATGCCTTGCATGCCATTGTCGCAATGGTGCAACGCTTACGCGAACGTACTAACAGTTACGGCTTGATTAACGCTAATGGTTGGTACCTGACTAAACATGCGGTGGGCGTTTATTCCAATAACCGACCATCGTCCTATGCGCTTGACCTCGTCGCCCAAGAACAGTTAGATCGAGCACAGATTCCGGTCTTCATCGAAGCGCCAAAAGGTGCGGCCAGTGTCGAAACGTTTACCGTGGTTTATACCCAAAAGGGGCTGCCGCAACGCACCATCATCATTGGCCGCGACGAACAGCGACGACGTTTTATAGCCGATGGGCCCACCGACGATGCATCCATCGCCATTCTGCAAGGCGCCGATTCTGCCGTAGGCAAACCTGGTCATGTGCGCCAGCATCGACGCCGTAATCGATTTGAATTTTAATGCGCTTGGGCAAACAAACCCAAAACATTACATTAAAAATTTGAGCACAATATAAGGTGTAAAGTTAAACACCAAGACCAGTAATTTATAGTGGGCTAAAAAAGTAAAATAGAGCTTTGTAAGCTCTGCTTCGCTTAAATTAAACAGTGCTTGGTGCGTGCGTAGCATGAAGCCGCGAAAGCCATAAATCATCACGGCACTGAGCATCAACATCACGATGTTTATCAGCAAGCTCAGTTCCAGAAATTCAGTCAACGTTGCAAGGCTCATAGTCGCTCCAAAAAAAAGATGGTTAAATTGAGAATAATGGAGTTCATCATAACTGAGATCGTCTACAAGGGCACAGCTCTCGGTCTCTTCACGCTATTTACTTTAACGGCGAGGCGATCCCGATAATTGGCCTGCGCCCCTGACAATGCTCTCTTAGCTCTGCGACAGTACTCTTCAGAAGCATTGCTAAAAAAAAGCCCCGTTGAATTGAATCAACGGGGCTTTTAATACAACTTACACCGCCCTCACTTTCAAACTCAGCAAGGTTGTACGGTCATCTAATACTACTCAGCAGATTCGGTGCCTTCGTCTTTATTATCAAACGATTCGAACGCCGCTTCCGCGTCAGCCGTTTCCTGTGTTAGCAGTGCGGCCAATTCGGCGTCCTTTGCATCCGACTCTTGGCGACGTCGCACGCGTTCTTCGTGATACGCCAATCCCGTACCCGCGGGGATCAATCGCCCTACCACCACGTTCTCTTTGAGTCCGCGTAGGTGATCGACTTTGCCCGCGATAGAAGCCTCGGTCAGCACACGAGTAGTTTCTTGGAACGACGCCGCTGAAATAAACGACTCGGTTGTTAGCGACGCTTTGGTAATTCCCAATAACACAGGCTCTGATTCCGCTGGAATAATTTCGTTTACAGCGGCTCTTTCATTCTCTTCCAAGAATCGCGTGCGCTCGATTTGCTCACCGGGTAACAGTTTTGTGTCGCCTGCCTTGGTAATACGCACTTTACGCAACATTTGACGCACGATCACTTCAATGTGTTTGTCATTGATCGTAACCCCTTGTAAGCGATAAACGTCTTGTACTTCGTCTACGATGTAATCAGTTAACGCCTCTTTACCGCGTAACGCCAAGATGTCTTCAGCAACGGGTGAACCATCCACCACGATCTCGCCTTTCTCAACTGTTTCGCCTTCGAATACGTTGATCGTGCGACCTTTCAAAATAAGCGTTTCAACTGACTCGCCATTCGGATCGGTAATCACTAAACGCTGTTTACCTTTTGTTTCTTTACCAAACGACACGATGCCCGATGCTGTGGCCATAATGGCGGCATCCTTAGGCTTACGAGCTTCAAACAACTCGGCCACCCGTGGCAGACCACCCGTAATGTCGCGGGTCTTAGAAGACTCTTGCGGAATACGTGCGATAACATCACCCACACCCACTTTTTGACCATCTTCTACCGTAACGATCGAACCGGCTTGCAATGTATAGCGCGCTGGTACGTCGGTGCCCGCAAGCGTAATTTGCTTGCCACGACCATCTACCAACTCAATGGTCGGTTTCAGGTCACGCGCGCTACCACGACGCTCGGCTGGATCGATTACCTCATAAGAAGTAACACCCGTAAATTCGTCCGTTTGACGAATTACGGTCATACCATCCGACATTTCAGAGAACTTAACTTTACCCGCAACTTCAGTAATGATTGGGTGCGTATGCGGATCCCAATTGGCAACCACTTGTCCTGGAGCCACAGTATCACCGTCGTTCACTTGTAAAACCGCACCATAAGGCAGTTTGTAACGCTCGCGATCAGAACCGTTGTGATCTCGAACAATAAGTTCGCCAGAGCGCGCAACCACTACTTGACGTTTATCACTGTTAACCACCGACCGCAGATTCTCGAGTTTTACAGTACCGTTATTTTTAACTTCGATGGAAGACACCGATGCACCCGCGGTAGCCGCCCCACCAATGTGGAACGTACGCATGGTTAACTGTGTGCCTGGCTCACCGATCGATTGGGCCGCGATTACGCCAATGGCTTCACCACGATTAACCAAATGTCCACGCGCTAAATCGCGCCCATAACATTTCGCACAAATACCATAACGAGTTTCGCAGGTTACCGCTGAGCGCACCCACACTTCGTCGATATTGCCCGCTTCAATCGCGTCAAAGTAGCGTTCGTCGATCATCTCACCCGCAGGCACTATGACCGAACCATCGACATTGCTCTGGATGTCGCCCACTGCAACTCGACCTAAAACACGGTCACGCAATGGAATAACTACGTCCCCACCTTGGACCAGCGCTTTACGACT
Organism: uncultured Gammaproteobacteria bacterium; assembly: GCA_964407915.1. Classification (GTDB taxonomy): domain Bacteria; phylum Pseudomonadota; class Gammaproteobacteria; order Arenicellales; family Arenicellaceae; genus Arenicella. Next base: position 1,099 of record CAYOXK010000032.1, on the reverse strand, counting down.
TACTCCTTCGGTAGTTCCGCAATCTACTTCAGTCACCACCAAGTCTTGGCATACATCGACCAAGCGACGGGTTAAGTAGCCAGAGTTAGCTGTTTTGAGCGCCGTATCCGCTAGACCTTTACGTGCACCATGCGTAGAAATAAAGTAATGCGATACGTTTAAGCCTTCACGAAAGTTAGCCGTGATCGGTGTTTCGATAATCGAGCCATCGGGCTTCGCCATCAATCCACGCATACCGGACAATTGACGAATCTGCGCATGTGAACCACGCGCGCCTGAGTCCGCCATCATGTAGATCGAATTAAAAGACTCTTGTTCTACCGTTTCGCCTTGGGCATTAACCACTTCGTCAAAGCCAAGGTTGTCCATCATTTTATTAGCGATATTTTCTGAAGTGCGCGTCCAAATATCCACAACCTTGTTGTAACGTTCGCCTTCGGTTAATAAACCAGAGGAGTACTGTTCTTGGATATGTTTCACTTCGGATTCGGCTTGATCAACAATCGCGTGCTTTTCGTCTGGCACAACCATGTCATCAACCCCAATAGAAATACCCGCTAACGCCGCATGACGGAAGCCTGTGTACATCAATTGGTCAGCAAAAATGACCGTATCCTTCATACCAACTCGGCGATAACACAGATTGATCGTTTGCGAGATGGTCTTTTTCTTCATCTTTTGATTGATGGAAGAAAACGGCATTCCCTCAGGAAGAATCGCCGACAGCAGAGCACGTCCAACGGTCGTCTCATACTTTGTCAACGTTGGTTCGCCTTTCGCACCCGTTTCTTCGTCAATCGGCACTTCGCGAATGCGCACATGTACTTTGGCGTGCAGTGACACTTGTTTAGCGTCAAACGCACGTCGCACTTCATCCACATTGTAGAACTGCTTGCCTTCGCCTGGAACGTTAATCATCTCGCGGGTCATGTAGTACAGACCCAAAACGATATCTTGTGATGGCACAATAATAGGCTCGCCGTTGGCGGGCGATAAGATATTGTTCGTAGACATCATCAAGGTACGAGCTTCGAGCTGCGCTTCCAGCGACAACGGCACGTGTACAGCCATTTGGTCACCGTCAAAGTCGGCGTTGTAC
>CAYOXK010000031.1:20847-26098 GCA_964407915.1 uncultured Gammaproteobacteria bacterium | reverse complement strand
AAAATGGGGCTGTGGCGAACCCAAGACCTGCTCTCATGAAAATTGCTTATCTACTAGATCGACCCGAACTCTGCGGGGGCGTTAAAGTGGTGTTTCAACACGCTAATCTTTTAACCGAACGCAACGTAGAAGTGGATATTCTTGGTCTGGGTGCCGCGCCAGATTGGGTGCGCGCGCTGGGGCGCTACATAGACCTCACACAATGGCAACCGCCGCGCCACAGTTATGATCTGGTGATTGCTACATTTTGGTCTACGGTCTTGATAGCCGAGGAGCATGAGTGGGGTCCGATCTTACATTACTGCCAAGGCTATGAAGCGAGTTCTGCGCATTTAAAACGACTAAAATCGGCAATCATCGACGTTTATAAAAGACCTTATCCCAGCTTTGCGGTCAGCGAGCATCTGGCCGCATTTTTACACAAGCAATTCAAAAAGGCCGTAAAGGTTGTTACGCCTTGTTTAGACGAGCATTTTTATGCCAATGACAGAGCACGACCAGGCCTACCCTGTCAAATTTTGTTATCGGGCATTTTTGAGTACCAACCCAAGGGGGTCGAGATTGGGCTCAAGGCCTTTAAATTACTGCAGCGGAAAGGTATCGAGTGTGAGCTGACGCGAATTTCTCCCATTCCAATTAGCCCCAAGGAACGAGCGCTGGTTAAGGCAAACCGCTATCTGGTGGCGGTACCGCCCCACGAGGTAGCGCATACCACGCGACTGGCGGATTTAGTCATATTTCCGAGTAGCGCCAGCGAAGGCTTCGGATTGCCTTTACTCGAAGCGATGGCAAGCGGCATTCCCGTTGTTGCCGCGGATATTCCTTAGGCTCGGCAAATTACTCAACAGCGCTTTGCGTTGGTCAAAAGCCAGGCTCCCGCTGTCTATGCCAAGCACGCCATGAAAGTGCTAAACGATTCAGTAACATGGCTCGCGCATCGCGAACTCGGTTTAGAGCTCGCGCAGCAATTTAACAAAGAGCGGGTAGCAAATACTTTGCTGGATGCCGTCCATTGGGGATTAAATCACTATGCGTCGCGCGGATGACCCTTCGCACTCACAGGCATTCGCGCAATGACGGGAACGCCTGCTTGATGTTGGGGCAGAAAATACTGTCGCCGCCTCTGCGAAGTCAGCCGCTATTTATCCCACAGTGATTCCAACTCTTCGAGAGATTTACCCTTAGTTTCGGGCAAGTACCGATACGCAAATACAAATGCCAGCACACAAAATCCAGCAAAGATAAAGTACGGCAAAGCGCCGTTGAAGGAATCTTGATTAATACCGCTACGGTTGATTAACGGGAAGCTGTTGGCCACTAGACCGTTGAACAACCACTGTGCCCCCACGGCCACGGCCATGCCGACACTGCGCGCGCGATTGGGGAACATTTCCGAGATTACCACCCAAACAATCGGTCCCATAGACATTGCGAACGAACCTACAAAGGCAAGAATGGCGATCAACGACAACACGCCCAAGGTTTGTGCGTAGATGGTATAACCCAGTACACACAAGCTCACCACCATACCCGCTGTACCGGTGAGATAGAGTGGTCGACGTCCCCAGCGATCCACTGTAAAGATGGCCACAAACGTAAACGCTAAATTTACGCCACCCAACCAAAGCTGTTGTTTAAGTGCGTCTTGCGGCCCGTAACCTAGCGCATTACTAAAAATCTCAGCGCCATAATAAAGGATGGCGTTGATACCCGACGTTTGTTGAAACACCGATAGCAGTACACCAATCAACGTCGCCATGGCTAAGCCTCCCACTAACAGCGCCTTCATGGAGATTTGCTTTTCTTGCACAGATTGTTTGATCTCAGCCGCTTCGGCTCGCGCTACCGATTCTGAACCGGTGAGTTGCCGCAAGGTATGCAATGCCTCTTCTTCGCGACCTTTTAACACTAACCACCGTGGGCTTTTAGGCACAAAAAACAGCATCACAAAAAACAGCAGGGCAACCGGCAGTTCTGACCAGAACATCACGCGCCAGCCAGTGGTTAGGTTGTATTGGTACGCCTCACCGAGTTGCGCCTCGCTCATAATGGCGGCATCGCCGCCGCCAATAACATAGGTGGCCAAGAACACCACAAAAAAGCCTAATACGATCGCCAATTGATACAACGAGACCATACGGCCCCGATGCGCAGGGGGCGACACTTCGGCGATATACATTGGTGCGGCCATCGAGGCAAAGCCAATACCTACGCCACCTACAATGCGATAGAACACCAGCTCGGTGAGCGAATCGGCGATGCCTGAACCCCAAGCCGACACCGAAAACAACACAGCGGATAACAGCAGGGTATTTTTTCGACCTAACGAACGCGTTAACCATCCAGCTATAAGCGCGCCGAATAAACAGCCATACAGAGCGCTGCTCACCGCCCAACCCTGTTCACCGGGAGATAGATCAAAGTAGTCGGTAAAGAATAACTGGCTGCCACCAATTACGCCCGTATCGTAACCAAACAAGAAACCGCCGATGGCGGCCACTGAGGCAATTCTCACTATGGAGATTTGTTTTACATCGCTCATTACTGCTCCTTTGGATTGTGCTTTTTATTATTTGTTTTAAAGCTATGAGCAACGTCTATTAGATAGTGATGACGTTTTGCCCAATTCTCATAAAATTACCACTTTACGTCGGAACGCTTCATAAGTGGACACGCGCTAGTGTCGAACACTTTTACTTGGTCAATGACAAACTGCGTTGGAAAGGCCGCCAGATCAGGTGGCCCTGCAGCGCCGCCCCAACCGCCACCTACGGCTAAATTAATAATTAAATGAAAGGGGGCGTCAAACGGCCAAGCCTGCCAATCTTCACTGGTTTTAAAATATGTGAAATAGCGCACGTTATCTACCCAGAAGTCTAAACGCTCTGGCGTCCAATCCATACCGTAGGTATGAAACCCTTGGTTAGCGTTCGGCAACTCAACACTGCCTTTTCTCTGATTGCCCTTTACCCAATAAAAGGCCTCGGTATGCACCGTGGCGTGAACGCGAGCAGGATCAAAACCAACATGCTCCATAATGTCGATCTCGCCCGAATTAGGCCACGCATCGCATTTACCGCTGCCCTGCCAATCCGTGCCCGCGCCGCAAGTGGTCGCGTGTTTAAAGGGGTCGGTGGGCAACATCCAAATAGCCGGCCATACGCCCTTACCAGTGGGTAGCTTGGCGCTTACTTCGATGCGGCCATATTGCAAGTCGACTTTGCCAGCTGTGTGTACGCGGGCGGACGAAAATTGTGCTTGGTCATCGGCTAGATGATGCGCTTCAATGATCAACTTGCCGTCGTGCAAACGGACATTTTTTGGGTCACGCGTATAGCGCTGCAACTCCTGATTAACCTTGCCGGCAGGCCACAAGTCGTAATTCCAGAATTGCTCGTTAAGCGCCTCGCCATTAAAATCTTCCTGCCAAGTAGGCACGCTACAATGGGTGGAAGAATCAACGCTGCGAATATACAAGCCACTGAGTACGGGGGAGCCATGCACGGCTTTAAGGGCGATGTTCATTACGCCATCAAGCACCTCTACCGCTGGAATTGTACGCGTAAGAGCAAGGCGGGGCTTGCCGTCGCGTGCGGCAATAATGTCGAGCTCGGCCACTTGGACCTCATCTTCGATAATTACATCGAACACTCTTTGCTTGCTTTGGGCGTATTTGGGCTCGGTGATGTACAGCGTTACCGCATACGATTGCGCCGCTGGTACGGGAATAGCGTAGGCGAGCTGACCTTGGCGATAAGTTTGATAAACTGTAGGTTCCTGCGTACCTTCAACGCTGGACATCGCGCCGAGCTTGCTCTTTGATAAGTCTTCAGACTCAGATCGATAGTCCGAGTCGGCGGCAAACTCGATGCCCGCGAGGCTCTGATACGCAGGACCACCAATGTTGAGTGCAAAAGAAAAAGGCGTGTGCTCAGCAAAAGGTGCAGCCGAAGCAACAGATGTTTGACCACTTGCAGCAGCCCACAATAAGGGCGCGTAAACCAGTGCTAGGATAAGAGCGAATACACTCGGGCGAACGACTTTGCTCACACGCATTACCTCCGGATTTTTGATCGTTTGACATTAAGCGGGATTGCTCGGGTGATCGACTAAATTAGGCAATTTGCATTAATTTATACCAGTGGTCAGCACGCCTTGGGTAGAATCGTCCGATGGATAATGCAAGGGTTGCGCTTTGTGGTTAAGGGTCACTACAAGACGCCGCAATACCTTGCGTGTTAGGCTAAAAGCGTGAATAAAGTTCAGGAAATTCTCAACATCACGACCGCGCAATTTTTAGGTTCCGTTGTGCCGGCGCGCACGCCTGTGGTCTTGCGAAAATTAGTTTCTCATTGGGACTTGGTAGCGCTTCACGACAATTCTGCAGAGTTTGCGCGCCGTCTGCAGCACGCCGATTCAGGCCTTAAATGTTATACGGTCGTCGGCTCACCCGAAATAGAAGGACGTTTTTTTTATGGTGAAGGGTTGCAAGGCACTAACTTTAATAAAACCAATGCGACGGTAAGCGAAGCGCTCGCGCATATATCGCAACAACAAGGTTTAAACAAACCTCACGCCATCGCAGTACAAGCGGCTCAATTGCGCGATGCCTTACCTAGTCTCGCAGATTCAGTGAGTAACCCACTGCTACCTGAAATAGACCCTACTTTTTGGCTGAGTAATCAGAGCGTGGTGGCTCCGCACTACGATTTGTTCGATAACATCGCCTGCGTAGTGCATGGAAAGCGCCGGTTTACACTTTTTCCACCCGAACAAATCGCCAATCTTTACCTTGGCCCCACGTTAAATGCGCCCGGGGGCGTGCCGATAAGTACGGTTGATCTACGCAATCCCGATTTAGTGCGTTTTCCGCGCTTTAAACAAGCGCTCGAGAAGGCGCAATCGGTAGAGCTAGAACCAGGCGACGCACTGTATATACCAAGCCCGTGGTGGCATGCGGTTGAATCAACGGCACCCCTTAATTTGTTGATTAACTACTGGTGGTCGGCAAGTGAACAACCTGTTCTTTCGGCCAATCAAAGCATTATGCACAGCATGGTGTCTATCGCGCATATGCCCATCGAACAACGGCGGGCGTGGAAAGCGTTTTTCGACTATTTAGTGTTTCGCCTCGAAGACGACCCCACCGCACACCTGCCTAGCGACCTACACGATGTGGTTACAAATTTAACACCTGCGCAACAACAACAGGTGTTGGACTATTTAACTCCTAATAAAAATTGATAGGTCT
>CAYOXK010000031.1:0-20837 GCA_964407915.1 uncultured Gammaproteobacteria bacterium | reverse complement strand
CTTTGACCCGCACGCCGGCGCCGAAGCGCCACGACGCTACACCGCCGCCGAACGACAATAATGCTGAATAAAGTCGATGTGTTGCGGCATGTTTTGCAACTGCTTTGCCACGCGTTGTTCGATCGTATCTAAAAATATCTTGAGTTCGTCGTCGCTCATCATATTCACAATCGGATGATACTGCTCAGGCATCAGACCCTGGCCGAGCATCACTTGCGTCCATGAGTTTTCGCCAAACAACTCAGTTGGATTTTTAAACACACGACCCGTCTGTTTAAACAGCTCAATGCGGTGCTTGAGCGAATCGGGAATGTCCATCGATCGGCAATAGCGCCAAAACGCGGTGTCGTCACGATTCGTCACATGGTAATGCAAAATAATGAAGTCGCGAGTATGCGTCATCTCGTTATACATTTGCCGATTAAACTCTTCGACGTCGGGTTGACGAATGCCATCAAACGGGAACATCTGCATTAAACGCGTAATGCTGCGTTGAAAGAAGTGAATGCTGGTCGATTCCAGCGGCTCAATGAAGCCACTAGAAAGACCCATCGCCACGCAGTTTTTGGTCCAGTGTTTGCGGCGCGTACCCGCTTTAAATTTAATCACGCGTGGTTCGTTTAGGGGTTTGCCCTCTACATTGTCTTTGAGCATTTGTACCGCTTCGTCGTCGCTCTTATAACGACTACAAAAAACCAAGCCGTTACCAACCCGGGACTGCAATGGAATACGCCACTGCCAACCCGCATCACGTGCAATGGAGCGGGTATACGGAATGGGGTTAGCCACGGTTTCGGTTTGCATTGCTACAGCCGAATCACAGGGTAGCCAATGGCTCCAGTCATCGTAGCCCGCATGGAGCTTTTGTTCGATTAACAGACCATAAAAACCACTGCAATCGATAAACAAATCACCCTCTACCACCTGGCCCGAGGCGAGCTTTACATTTTCGATGTAACCCGACTCGCCGTTTAAACTCACGTCTACAACTTTACCTTCTTGGCGTACTCCACCGTGTTTTTCGGCCAATTCACGCAAAAACATGGCATACAGGCCTGCATCGATGTGATATGCATAGTTAAGGCCCAGTTTGGGCATAACCGCAAACTTTTCGGCTTTAGCGGCTACGAGTTCAGAACAATAATCGCCAAACTCTCTGGCAATGCCTAACTTACGGCCTTTAAGCCAAAAATGTTGAAACCCGGCCGCCCAACAATCCCGTCCTGTAAACCCAAACGAATGAATATAATCTTCGTTTACGTTGCGCCAATTTTCAAACGAAATGCCGAGTTTGAATGTGCCGTTAACTCGGGCCATAAACTCCTGCTCATTTATACCCAACAGCTCGTGGTGAGTGAGCAGTGTTGGGATAGTGGCTTCGCCTACACCCACGGTAGGAATATCGTCCGATTCAATGAGCGTAACGTGAATCGTTTTACCCAGTAATTTGGTTAATGATGCCGCAGCCATCCAACCAGCGGTACCGCCACCTACGATCACAACTTTATTAATGCGCTTATTCATTTGCTGCCTCGCCCACTTATCATTGAGCACTCATCATTTAAGAAATTTTTGTAATTGCGCTTTTATTGCTTGGGCTTTTTCTGCATCCAAGCTAGCGAGCACCCCGCGCACTGATGCCGGTATGTGTTCGAATTTGTCGGCTTGTTCGTCAAAAACATAATAATCAAACAACATTTTCCAAATTTGCTTTTGCTCAGGCGGCAGATCTCGCATGCTTAATAGGGCATTCAGCAATGCATTGCTCGGCGCGCCTAAGTATGCGGGTGTGGTGCGCCACCAATAGTTTACGAGCACGTTAAACGCTTCTAGTGATTCAACGTGGTGCCACCACATGCTCGGAATAAACACGGCATCGCCGGCTTGCACGTCAAACACCACCGCTTGCTGCATAGCCTGCGCGTATTTTGGAAAGCGCTGCAAATCTGGATTGCTTGTGTCCACTAAACTAATAGCTTGCCCAGAGGGCGTAAAGTCGAGCGGGCCTACGTATAGATTGTCGATCTGGTCGGGTGAAAACAAAGTAAACCGTCGTCGCCCTGCCACCACACAGGCGATGTTTTGCGGAAAATCATAATGCGCCGCAATACGACTACGATTACCAATCCATATGCTCACTAAGCTTTCGTTCGTCTTGAGCGCAACATCATTAGCATCCCGAAATCCCGGTAGCCAATGATCAACCATCGTTGAGCCTACATAGTAAGTGGGCGGCTGTGTGTCTTGCGCAGAGGCGAGAAGCTTATCTAATACGGCATTCAAGTTTTGCCGCGTGCGCGCAAAATTGAACCCGCTAAAGTCGTCGTTGTAAAAAATACGTCCTTTGATCGACGCATCGCCCTCATACACGGTAAGGGGCTCACCGTGATAAAAGCTCCTTATATAGTCGGCAATTTGAGCGTCTGACTCATTTGCTTTGTGTACCGCTGGCCAATCCTTGACAAAACCTTTGAGCAACAGCGGACGCGACGATTCCAATACGTCATCTGGAATTGCCTGCGCGGTTACATCATCGCGTTGCTCTATGGCTAGGTTGCTGGACATTGTCGATTAAGCAATTTGCTCGTTCTTTTTATCCACTAAAGTGCGAATACAAGAATGCGAGGCCATAATCATATACAGTGGCATGAGAAAGCCTTGGCCGTTGAGCTGTTGCATTTGCTCACCGGTAAGATCCTGCACTTTGTCTTCGTTAATTGTATAAAGCCCTAACAGTTGGTTTTTGCTGCCGTCTTTTAGGGGAATATCAAGCGTAAATAACTCGATCAGTTCCAGTTCAGTAATGGCTTGAATGAATTTATCCTTATGCTCATGCGCGGCGTTGATCATCTCGAGATTCGCGGCCATTTGGGTTAAAAACTCACTCATGCCACCATGTTCGAACAGTGCGCGACCTTTTTCCGTGCTTACGCGAGGACTGTCTAGGTCGATCGTGATAACGGCTTTCTTTTTTTCCTCAACCGTTTCGTCCTTTTGAAACCCAATTACAAACGGCTGGCGACGAATCATGAGAGGGATATACGCAGCCTGCCAACCAGAATCGTCTAAAAATAGATTCTCGCCTTCCTGAAAACCAAACAAAGCAATAGGAAAAAAGGCGCCCGTTTCGGCATTCTTTTGAAAGAAAATGGGGTAGCTGCCCTGAATATTGCGAAACTCAAACGGAAATGTCATGGCGTACATTACGTTATCACCATACGCGGCAGACCGCTCGTCAATCACTTTAAGGTCTGCATGTTGCTGCTGATTCAGCATTACAAAATTGGCCATTTTCTCCTTACTCTCCTTTTCTACTCTTTCTTATATTTTGCTAAAGCCGTGGGCTCGTACTTTATCAAGCAAGTCCCGATTAGTGGGAAGTGCCGACATCATTCGTTGTTTCTTATGTTGAACGTCATTAAAAATTTGCGTTGCGGAACTTAATTGTTGAGCGAAATGGCGGTTCGGCAATTGTGTCACGTCGCTAACAAAGCCCATACCGCACAGTACATATTGGTAACTTGCCGATGGAAAAAGAGCGTCGTTAGTGGGTGTATCCATGTGCCACGGTGGGCGATATTGCCATAACGCGAGGTTCTCAAGCAGAGTGTCAGTGTAGGTACTTTGCTGAGCATTATCTAGCCAATATTGGCTATCGGTGCGCTTGGTTAAACAGTAGTGTAACTTTAAAAAGTCCACAATCTGCTGCCAATGCTGCTCGAACTTTTTATTGAATCGTTTAGCGACAAGAGGCATTAAGTCGGTGTTGGCAGGGAACTCATCCGCAAGCATTTTGGCCGACATTTCTACTAGCACGAGGGCGGATGCTTCCAGTGGTTCGACAAATCCTGCCGATAGGCCAATCGCGATACAATTTTTATGCCAAAAGGTTTTGCGGTAGCCCGAGTTAATAGCAATTTTTCTAAAACTTAAATCCTCAACGACAGCGGCCGGCATGCTTTGACCTAAGTAGGCAACAAACTCATCGTGCGCCCGCTCGTGGTCGATATGGGCGCTAGAATAGACATAGCCACAACCGCGCCGATGGGGCAGCGCAATGTCCCAGACCCACCCAGCAGACAGCGCAGTTGCTGACGTTTGTGAACTGATCGGTTGCTGTTCGTCAGCGTAAACCACTTGAGTCGCGAGCGCCGTATCGTTGAACAAAATATGGTCTACTTTATTAAAACCAATTTTATAGTGCTCACCTATTAAGATTGCTGCAAAGCCTGTGCAATCAATAAATAGATCACCCTCGAGCTCTCCGTGGTGCTGCGTTTGTAAACTTTTGAGGCTGTCGTCAGCCAAACTCTGCACGCCAGTCACATGGTCGCTAATATAACGAACTTGTAATTTGTCCACGCAGTGGCGTTTTAGAAACTCACCAAACTTGGCGGCATTCAGATGATAGCCATAATTTAGAATAAACGCGTATTCAGGTGTGGTGATTTGCTTGGGTGCTTTGTGGTGCCGACAAATTTCAATTTGCGGACTCACTGCATCGGCAAAGCTCATGTCGCCGTATGACTGTTGCCAAGGCGTAACTAAATTCACTTGGCTAAATTCACCAGGAGGCGAAAATGGGTGATAGTATTCGTCAGCATCGCAGCGCCAATTTTTGAAATACGACCCTTGCTTGAAACTGACATCGCATTCGCGCATGAAATCGGTTTCGCTTACCCCAATGGCCTGCAGTGTTGTGCGCATCGATGGCCAAGTACCTTCACCTACGCCAATAATTTTCACGTCGGGCGATTCTACTAAAGTAACATCAATGCCGCCTTCGGCTAGTGCTTTAAAACGGCTCGCCAATACGCCCGCCACCAGCCAACCGGCTGATCCACCACCAACAATTACAACGCGCTTAACCTGTTTGCTCATGTTTGATAGTTTACGAGTTTTTTAACGGATAAAAAAAGAAAAGAGCTAGGCAGCCTAGGCCACCCAACTCTTTTCTTCTTACTACTTAACTGCGAACTAACTTAGAAGTCGTAACGCACACCTAAGTTATAACGCGCGCCGGTTTGGAACGCTTGAACAACTTGGATTGTATCGCGACCGTAGAAACGCAGAGTCTCTTCGGTGAGGTTAATACCCTCAACGAATACAGTCAGATTGTCATTAACGCTATAACTTGCGCTCAAATCCCACTGACCAAACGCTTCAACGTTAGTTGGTCCTGGTGTACCTGAGGAGGCGCCACGCAAACCTGCATAGAAGTCATCACGCCAGTTATAAGCTAAACGAAACTTGATATTATCTTTTTCGTAAAAGCCCACAAGGTTGGCTGAATCGCTCAAGCCCGTTAAAGCAAATTGCGTACCGAGACTAGCGTTATCAAACATCACGTCAGCGTCAACGAGTGTGGCATTAGCTTGAAAACCAAAACCGCTCTCGCCAAAGGTGCGCTGAATCGCCAACTCCCATCCATCGATGGTTGCATCTTCTTCATTCACTGGTGCGTCAACGTCAAACGTTACGGCCGCTCCAGTTGCTGGGTGGATTAGATTAGGGAACAATACGGTATCTTCAATACGACCCCGACCAATAAAGTTGGCAACATCCTTAGTGAAGTAACCCACCGACATGTAGTCTGAATCACCAGTGTAGTACTCCAACGACAAGTCGATGTTTTCTGATTCCAGTGGTTGCAGATTAGGGTTACCGCCGTTAGCGTTACCGCCGCTTACGCGGATCAAAGTGTTAATCGTTACGCCACCTTGAATATCGATATAGCTTGGACGCGTGATCGTTTCGCTGTATGAAAGGCGACCCACTAAGTTGTCACTAAATTCAAACTTTAAATCCAAATTAGGCAGAACAAAGTCGTAGTTACCCGTTAGATTGGTAAAGTCTTGCTGACCCGATGGGATGGCGCTGAACTCATTACAACCTTCTAACACTGGGTTACCCGCTCCATCCACACACGATATCACTACACCACTATAAGTAGGCGTAAGAGCGCGTGAGACCACATCGGTTTCTTCGTAACGTAGACCTGCGCGCAAATTCACTGGAATGGATCCCAACTCGTAATCACCTGTGTACTGAACATATAAGGCTTCAGTTTCTTCGGTGGTACGACGGTCGGTGGTGAAGTTAGTGCTTGGACATAAGCCATTACCGCAATCGCCACCTGTTGATTGAGTCGCGCCAAGAGCTACTGTACGAGCCGCTAGGGCATCGATATCAAACGTGAAGAAGTCAGTTTGCAAGCGTGGGTCATCACCGTTAGAAATTTGGTCAAATGATCCTGCCGCACTGGCTGGTGTCAACAAGTCAGCAATGTCACCCGGCTGAGTAGTACCACCCCAAGTGTCGCGCTGCACGTTAGCAAACTGTGAAGTGTTGTCCATGTCAGTCAACTGCACGCCAAAGTTAATCGATGAAGTATCGTTGAGTTGGAAATCACCACGTAATGTAGTTTGCTCGATTTGATTGTTGGTTTTTTTGTTATCAAATACGCTACCCGTTACGATCATGTCGTTGGGGCTTAATGGTCGCGCTAGTTGCAACTCTAAAATTGGCAAATAGCCACCAAAGTAACCAGTGGTAACGTCACGAGTAAAACTCGCAATCGCTAATTGTGAAGCCGTACCGTTGTCGCCACTTGCGCCACTTTTGGACTCAGAATCATGGTAGTCGAACTCTAATGCCAAACGGTCATTTACTTGCCACTCTACGTTTAAGCCTAATGAGCCGTTTTCGGTTTTAGTACCATCGCGGCCAGCAGCCATGGCGAAGTCAGTAGCTGCGCCCACTTCGGTGTAAACCAAAGGCGATGCGACAGGGCCATCCGTGTATTGAGTAATTTGACGGTCAAAGTTAAACCAACCAGAGTAGTTATTAAACGTACGTTCAAAATCCACTTCTGAGTAGGTGTAGTCAACCGTCGCTAACACGTTATCACTCGCTTGCCATTGGAACGTAACTTGGCCGTTTAAACGCTCGCGCGAAAACTCAGCCAACTCATATCCAATACTTTGTGGGACAGCATAGATGTCAGAATTTTCTGGACGATTTACTTGATCGGCGTTACGTGGAATACCACCCCATTGTTGGATAGTCGCGGCATTGCCCCAGTCGTTATCCACAATACCGAGGAAGTTGTTGTAATCGCCTACTGTGGCTGAGTTTTGACCGTTATCGCGCTCTTGATAAGCCGCGCTAACTGAAAAACCCATGGTGTCGTCAGCAAACGTATTGCTGTAAATACCTGACAATTCTGGCGTTACATCGCTACCTTTTTCAGTTGAGGTATCGAACACACCTTTGAGCTGAGTAACGAGTTTACGTCCTGGTGCATCTAAAGGACGGGTCGTTTTGATGTTAATAGTAGAACCGATACCGCCTGATGGCACATCCGCTTGACCGGTTTTGTACACTTGTACCGCTGCGATGCCCTCTGACGCTAAGTCAGCAAAGTCGAATGAGCGATTGTCGCCATTATGGTTGGGCATTTGGCGTCCATTGAGGGTCACCAAGTTAAACTCTGGGCCGAAACCACGAACCGTGATTTTACTGCCCTCGCCGCGCGCGCGGTCAATCGATACACCACTAATGCGCTGCAAAGATTCTGCAAGGTTGGTATCTGGGAATACACCAATGTCTTCCGCCGAAATAGCGTCAACCACACCGTCGGAATTACGCTTTACGTCAACAGCACGCTGAAGACTTCCGCGAATACCCTTAACTACGATTTCTTCGAGTTGGTCATTAGGAGTAGCGCTTGTTGTCGATTCTTGAGCATGAGCGATTGGCGCGAGCATAGCTCCACCAAGCATCAAACCCAGTACCGCCGAACGAGAACCCTTTTTGGTGGACATAGCACTTGCTACGGCTGACGCCAGCTTGGTGCGTTGTCCCAAGTTTTGTTTAGTATTCATATTTCTCCTCTGAGGTTACTTCTTTAGGTTTTGTTTTAAACTTTAAAACGTGCGCATCTAACTCTGCAACAACGCACCTTTTGCACTTTGCTTTTTGACCTTGTGCTGCAACTTTATTATGTAAATAATGAGTGTTTTATCGCCAGCGCAATACCCTAATGGGCTTAGCACAGTACTGTACAGCTCTTCTTGTACGCCACAAATTGACTAACGAAAGCTCAAAACGCAACTTATCAACGTGCATAATCACAAAAGTAGACTTTTGCGCATTAGATAGTAGTTATGTTGACGAGACGTGGCGACTAAGTGAAGCACTCACTCGTAATTTAGTCGTACAAATGAGTGATTAAGCGTGATTTAAACACTAGAATAATAGTCACTACGCATTTCCATTTTTGCCAAGACGCTTGAGAGAGCTAAAAATAAAGCAGGTTCTTCGCTGATGATGTCCGACCCGATTTTCAATTTTCATGACACCATATTAATCGCCACTGTTTGTTTAAGTGGCTTATTTGTGGTGCTGATCCTGTTCGCGCGGCACGAAAGGCACTATAGCGACTACAGTTTAGCGGGCTTTTTTCTTGCGCAAGCCGCCATTTCCTTACACGTACTCATCAATTATGGCGAGGCGTTTCGCGCCATCGCACTGGACACTTCACCCGATTTATTCTACTTATTTAGCATTGCCTTTTGGTTAGAGGGGCCCTTACTGTTCTTGTATACGCGCGCACTTCTGTACCGCAACTATACTTTTCGATGGTCTTATTCGATCTACTTTTTGCCATCGCTCGGCTATGCCTTGTACATTGCCATCACGTTTTACAGCTTGTCCTACGACGGCAAAATCACCCACATTCAAACGATTGAAGGGCTTGATGCACCATCGGTGCAACACTTTATAGAAGCGTTGAGGGAAAGCTTAAGAGTATTCTTTGGGGTGCTCTGCATCTTAGATATTCGCCAAGCGCAAATCAATATCAAAGACCAATACTCAAATATTGAGAAAATCAGCCTGTCATGGCTGACTATGTTGGTGATCGCCTTTGTGGCGGTACGCGTTTGGATTTTAATTGTGGTCTTTCTGTCGATTGCATTTCCGGCTATTAACGATCGTACGTTTGATATTCTAGGCCTTGCGGGCAACTACTTCACGTTTGCCCTGGTGGCCATAATGATGTTTTATAGCCTGCAATCGTCGGCCTTTGTGAGCGGTCACATCGAAAAGGACGCGCAAGCTCCGGAAGGTCGTTTAGCTGCAGACCCCGAACTCAAGGCCCGCGTTGAACGGTATATGAGCGAGCAAAAGCCCTACTTATATCATTTGCTTAACCTTGATCACTTGGCCGCGGGACTCGAAATGAACCCCCGCGCATTGTCGGCGGTGATTAAACACAGCTTTAAAACCAACTTCTACGAATTTGTGAATTCGTATCGAATTGAAGAAGCCAAAGCCATACTCAACGATCCTAAGCAAAAAGATAAAACCATGATCGAGATTGCGGGCGACTGTGGCTTTAATAGTAAGGCAACTTACAACACCTTCTTCAAAAAGCTCGTTGGCTCAACGCCCACCGAATACCGTAATCGAGTTCTGCAAGTACAAGAAGTTAAATAACCGGTTAGTCATCCTATTCGTCTTCCCCGCCGGTCATCACGATCGTCATCCCGCCTGTCAACAGGATAGTCATCCCCGCGCATCGCTACCTCCCTGTAGCGATGCGCGGGGATGACGGCGGGGATGACAACGATGGTGGGTGTCTAAATTACCGTCTTAAACGTGATTTAGTCGCGCTGTTAAAGACGCTAATGCAGTATTCATTAAATTCTCAAAAAGCATCACGAAACCAACATACAAGAATAATGAAGAATCTAAACACCACCAAAGCCCTCGTATCGATTTGCCTAGTTGCAACCGTTTTGTTTGGCTGCTCTGGCACCGAACAAGACGCAGTTAAAACCGAAGTCGATGAACAGCCTATTAAAGTAGATCCCACTAACGGTAATGTTGAAATTTGGCCAGAATTAGACATTAAGGTTAAAAAGGATGCAAAGATAGAGCAACGCGTTAGCGACATCTTAGCCACCTTAACGCTCGAACAAAAAGTCGCGCAGTTGATTCAACCAGAGATTCGCGATTTTACCGTAGAGGATATGCGCACCTACGGGTTTGGTTCTTATTTAAATGGTGGTGGAGCTTTCCCCAACAACGATAAACACGCGAGCGTGGACGACTGGGTGGCACTCGCCGAAGCGATGCACGCTGCCTCGGTAGACGATTCCCTAGACGGCACCAGCATTCCTACGATGTGGGGCACCGACGCAGTGCACGGCCACAACAATGTTATTGGTGCGACCATTTTCCCGCACAACATCGGGTTGGGCGCGGCCAACAATCCCGCATTAATCGAGCAAATCGCCAAAGCCACGGCCACCGAAGTAATGGCCACCGGTATTGACTGGGTGTTTGCTCCCACCGTAGCCGTTGTGCGCAATGACCGTTGGGGACGTACTTACGAGGGCTACTCCGAAGACCCGCAGATCGTACATGATTATGCCGAGTCCATTGTGCGTGGCTTGCAAGGCGCAGCCGACCAAGACTTCTTAAGCGAGACGCATGTTATCTCCACAGTAAAGCATTTTGTGGGCGACGGCGGCACTGAGCATGGCATCGATCAAGGCAACAATCTTGCCAGCGAACAAGATTTGTTTGACGTGCACGCACAAGGTTATGTGGGTGGCTTAACCGAAGGCGCCCAATCGGTGATGGCGTCATTTAACTCTTGGCACGGCAAAAAAATGCATGGCAATCGTTATCTGCTAACTGATGTGCTCAAGGACCGCATGGGTTTCGATGGATTTGTGGTCGGAGATTGGCTAGGGCATGGTCAAGTCGCTGGTTGCACCAACGAGAGTTGTAGCCAAGCGATCAATGCCGGTTTGGATATTTTTATGGCGTCTGGTGATTCTTGGAAGCCGCTCTATGCCAATACCATCGAACAAGTTAAGAGCGGCGAGATACCTATGGCGCGGATTGATGATGCCGTGAGCCGCGTACTACGCGTAAAGCTGCGTGCCGGTCTGTTTGAAAAGAACAGCCCCGCTAATCGTCCTCTTGCGGGCAATGCTAGCTTAGTAGGCCATGCAGATCATCGTGCGGTTGCCCAGCAGGCGGTACGGGAATCATTAGTATTACTCAAAAACGACGCGGGTTTGCTGCCCCTAGACCCAACATTAAATGTATTGGTCGCCGGCGACGCCGCTAACAATATTGGTAAGCAATCGGGTGGCTGGACCATTACTTGGCAAGGCACCCGCAACGAGAACAGCGATTTTCCGGGTGGAACATCCATTTTCGATGGGATTAAAGCCACCACCGAAGCCGCGGGCGGCAGTGCCACCTTAGCAGTCGAAGGCGAATACTCCGAAAAACCTGACGTGGCCATAGTCGTGTTTGGCGAAGAGCCCTATGCCGAGGGGCAGGGCGACACCGAAACCCTTGAATACCAGTTTGGCAGCAAGACCGATTTAGCATTGTTGAAAAAACTGCATGATGCAGGTGTTCCCACGGTGGCCATCTTCATTTCGGGCCGGCCACTTTGGGTAAACCCTGAGTTGAATGCGTCGGATGCTTTCGTAGCAGCATGGCTTCCCGGCAGCGAAGGCAAAGCCGTGAGCGATCTATTGTTCCGTAAAGCAGACGGCAGCGTGAATGCAGATTTCAAAGGCAAATTGTCGTTTTCGTGGCCCTTACGACCCGACCAATACTTGCTGAACAAAGGCGATGCGGACTACTCGCCCCTGTTTGCCTACGGTTATGGTCTAGATTACAGCAGCGAAGCCGCCGTAGGTTACGAGCTACCCACTAACTTCGACGATCTACAGCCCGCAACGAAGGGGCAAGTAGAGATTTTGTCGCGCAAACCAAACCCTAGCTTAAACGAGTATGTTAGTGATAGCGCGGGACAAACGTTGGTAGCGGCTAACTCTATGAGCAATGCGGCGATTAACTACCGCACTGTGGACAAAGAGGTGCAAGAAGACGCGCGGCGTATAGAGTTTGCAGGCGACGGCAGTTACGGCTTTACCGCAGACCAGCCACTCGATATAAGTGAAATTGTAGAGCAGGGCTCGATGCAGATCTCGATTAACTTATTAGAGCGACCCACGACCTCGGTGATCGTGCGTATCGGGTGTGGCGAGGGCTGCAGCGTGGAGCGTGACGTAACCGCGCCGATTAAAGCCCTACCGCTTGATCAGTGGCAACGCATTAGCATCCCACTGGCGTGCTTTGGTTTGGATGCAGAGCAAATGCAGCAGATTAGCGCGCCATTTGAACTCGTATCAGGAGCGGGGCTAACGCTAGAGGTGGCCGAAATTGCCCTGAAAAATACCTCATCAAATCTTAGTTGTGACTAACAGAGCGCGTCTCGAATCCCTGTTTTGAGACGCGTCATTGAGTTCGGTGTTTCGCTCAGGTTGAGCCCTATAAATAGTTGGCTTTCGCCGTAAATTACTCTGTAATTCCATTTGTAAAAGAGTTATCGTATCGCCTCAACCATTTACCGTGAGTTTCGTATGACTGACAAGAAAAATGACATCAGCAAATTAGAGGCTGGCCGCCGCGATTTGCTCAAAAAACTGTCTGCGGGTGGTACAACTCTCGCAGTCGCAAAATGGACCGCTCCCGTTGTTTCGGCTATCGCTTTGCCGGCACACGCACAAACGTCCTTCACCAATTCGCTGCAAGCTTCTGTAACGTTTTAAGCAAAACGCGACTAAAGCAAACAGACAAGGCACATAGGAAAAAATTATGCAAACTAGAGCTTGCGTTCAAAATTATGATAACGGCGATATTCAAGGATTTTTGTATATCGACGAAGGCATGGGAGAGTCATTAGTGACCACATCTCCTCGCTACGCTACAGGCACGCCACAAGCGAGCAACTTTTCGATGTCTGGTTCTTCTGGCATCGTTTCGGTAGTAGCGGAAGTGTCGGTAGTTAATAGCGTAGTGGTGTTCACGATTACGGTGGGCATGTCTACCGCTTCAATCATTACTCGTTCACTCGTTTCCAACGCAGCGTCCTGCTAAGTAGGGTATGGTCGGCGACGTGCTCCCAGTAGCACGTCGCATCGTTAACCGTAGACGATGGTCTGTTCGACGACCTCCTAGTACAAAAAAATAATACAAAAAATAATACAAAAAATAGTACGGCAAATAGTACAGCAAAGCCCTCTGCTTTATCTTCATTGCTACTTGTTCAACCTTAAACGTAACGTGTACCAATGCGATGGACCGCGAGCAGTAAACTGGATGAGAATCAAAGCGCCGCAGTAGAATTTTGCGTAGCCGACTTGCTCGGTTTTACCTTCATTGGGCCGTTCGCGCCCCACGCCAAAATACAGTACTACGGCCCTTTCGGCGAATACGTGTCGATGGGGAATGTAAGCACACAGATTTGCCACGAACTTATCACGCATTTTGATGCACTCGCCATTCACAATTTTGTGCCTGCGCCGTGGATCGATAAAGACCTTGAAAAGTACGAAGGCCTAAATACCAACGCCGAGATTGGCATCTTTTTGGGCACACCTGATGCGGTGCCCCCATTCTTCTTTAATCATCCCATTAGTATTGGCGGCTTTGTGTGTGAAACCGACGCCATCAATCCTGCCTGGGTCGTCACTTGTAATCAACTCGACTTGATATTTGTACCGACTCAGTGGTGTAGAGATGCGTTTGTAAATTCCGGCGTCACTACACCCGTGATTGTTTTGCCACATGGGATTGAGCCGGACTATAAACCCGTCTCGGGGTTGCGTTCGAACGACATTTTTTACTTTTACAACACGTTTCATTCGTCCTCATTTTGCTCGCGCAAAAGTATGGAAGAGCTAATTCGCTGTTTCTTGAACACGTTTCGTACCAACGAACGCGTAGTGTTGCGCTTACGGACCGACCCCAGCCCGGCGCTTATTGAGTGCCAACGTAAGTACAATTTTGGCCATCAAATAGAACATTTACCAATGGATCACTGTTCTACGGAAGACTTTGCCAAACTGTACTCTCAAATGCACTGCACCGTGCATCCGTCAAAAGGCGAAGGGTTTGGCTTAATCCCGTTTCAGTCCATTGCTTGCGAAACCCCGGTAATTGCCCCGCACGCAACCGGCATGGCAGACTATTTGCGCAATGACAATAGCATAGCAGTTGCTACAAATGGCCGAATTCGGGGCGAAGGAGTGGGTAATTCTCACGGCACTTACTTCAAGATTGACGAACAGGATCTGCAACGGAAACTGCGTTATGTTTATGAGAATTGGCAGGCAGAACACGATAAAGTTTCGCGCGCGGGACCATCGTTTCGGCGCCAACATGCTTGGGACAATGTACTTAAAGACTTTGTTGGCTTACTCGATACGTTGTTAAAGACACCTCATCCGCAACGCAAAGCGCTTCTGCAAACTCTTTAGTATGCCGCTTAACTCTGGCATTTGGGGAGAAGATCCGAGCAGCGATATCGTGCGCTATTTGCGCAGCGGTCTTGCACATGGTTTTAGCCATCTAGGTTCGCTAAACCTACAACTAGACGGAGCGCAGGTCTTAAGCCCCTCGCTTGCTGAACGCATCGCTGCCAATACGAACGCAACGCAACGCGCCGCAACTACGGCCGACCAGCTCGCCTTGCTGCTTCCTGAACTACTTGAACCGCTCACACTAGGTGATAGCACTCTGGTACTGCAGGTTGATTCATTCAATGGCTTGATCGACGACGGCGAGCACGCACCAGCTCCACTTATTTATTATCGCTACGTTTTAGAAACGCGCTTTTGGTCCAAAGTAGTGCTGGTGGATTATAGCAAACACATAAGCCCTATTACTGAATACCTGGTAGAGCGATATCCGCGCATTCAATTGTGCAAGGGCAGCCTTATCGACAAATGGCGAACAGTGGCCCACGCTCGACAGGCGGTGTTGGGAGTCGCCGCTTTATCGCGAGAGCTCATCAAGCTGGTCGACCACCAAAAGCGCGTCTGGCTATTGGAACACAGTTTGCCAACAAAGGACTGGGTACAACAAAACTCAACGACCCAGCTAATGCCCATTGCCGTAACGGACTATCTCACGGGTACTCAATGGCGCGGTCGCCGCGACCAAATAGCGCAAGTGATGAAAACACCTGTCTCTGCTGTTGTGGACAAGGGACGCTGGTTGTTCACCGAAACAGAGCGTTGCCGTAGTTTTGAGTTTTGCCAACAGTGTCGAGATACAAGTGCGACGGGAAAACTGTGGCGCAAAATGATTGCAGCCCGTTTTGAGGTTGAGAGCGTTAATTGGGAGTGCCCACATGGTTGGCGCTGGGGCGGCAAGCCGACTTGGCGCTTGGCCTTACTGCGCCGACTAAAACTTGGCAGCGCATTCAAGAAGACTGCCGCAGTATTAGGCGCAAAAGACTGCAAGGATTGTCAACGACGCGGCGAACAAATGGACGGGTTACGCAAATAGTCTGTTAAGTATTACCGAAGTTCGATCAAACCATGATCTAAAAATGCAGCGATGGTAGTCAGCACATCGTGTTGCAGTTCGGCGCGTGGCTCGGTAAAGGCGTTGTCGAGCAGGTCTATCATCGCCTCGATGCTCGTATTGCCGTCGCTTAACTGCCAAATTACTTGCGAGGTTGGGTTTAGCACCACGGCTTGCTCAGCCCCCTCGCGTAACAGCATCAACAGGTCGTCTTCGCCCTCTACCAACACGTTGTCGCAACGTAAGGGGCAAGCCTTTTCACTTAAAGTAGTGTTAGACATTTTAATGGCGTGTTTACGCAGCCGAAAGCGGCGCGCGAGCGCTCACCGTTTCTCGATATTGTTTTAGCGCCATGAGATAGTCATCCGACGCTAAGGCCCCAATCACTAATTCAGCCAAACCGGTAGGCGACGCTTTAGCGACCGCCCCATTGCGCTTAAAAATGCACACGGCCACATCGCTAAATATGGGTGTATAGTGTTGTGTGGTGTGCAACAGGTCTTGGTACGGGAACGACACAACAGAGTTAACTGTAAGCACTATAAAGTCGCAGGTACCAATGCTGGCTTTGATCACTTCCTGAGGGGTTAGCGCGTGCTTAAACACAGCCTTTAGCTGCTCTGGGCCACACACTAAGTGATGCTGCGCTCCATCTTGCTCTAAAAAGGTGACCGCAGCGCGTAAATCGATGTCTTGATCGCCATGAATGTAATTGTCATCGACATCGGGCTGAAAGGGTCGTACGGGCTCGTCTGCCAGCATGGGTATTTGATGGAGTAGCGACACAACATCGTCCGACGCCATGTCTACCTGACTCGCCAGCCCTTTGGCTAACACGACAAATACCGCATTGGCAAACACTACGCCATACTGCTGCTGCCAGTATTCAAGCCGTTCGCCTCCAAGTTCTTGACACAGCCCTTTATGCACAACCACTAAGTCAAAAAAGTCGGCGCGAAACTGCGGTAATAAAGAATAGGCGACCACTCGACTGAATTCTGAGATAAACTCAGCGGGCGCCAAAATGCTCTTTGCACCATGCTCTGTAAGCGCCGCGAGGGCCACGGCTACTTGCTGCCATTGGGCGTCTTTGTCATTAAAATACGTCATCGTGCAAGTGTAGCAAAACTAAGGAAATTAGCGAGTTATAGCCTTATTTAAAACGTTAGTCCAACCATTCATTAATACTCATATCGGCTTCAACAATAATGAAAATCGCCTGCATCGTGTTAACCGTTGATCGTACCCCCCGGCACAACTATTTGAGCACTACGCTCGCACAAGTGCGCGCTTCGGGGCTAACCGATGACGCACGCTTTACGTTGGATATTTTTCATTCGGGCAGCAATATTACCAATCTTGACAAAGCCTTGATTACGGACTGTAAGGCCACATTGCATCAACAAGAACAAAAGCTGCCATTTAATCAAGCATTCAGCGCCTCTTTGGCAATCGCCGCCGCGCGTGAGCCGGACTACGTACTGTTCTTAGAAGACGACGCGCATGTTGCGCAGGACTTTCCGAACTTCGTGTGCGCACAACTGCAATTTGTACCCAATGCACCAATGGTTGATTTTGCAACCTACTACCAAGAAATTATGGATGCTTATCTAGCGGGTGAGCGCTACATTAACCTCACTGCAAAGCAGTTCTATGGGACACAATGTTTTGCCATGACCACCTACCATGCCGACTCCTACAGCAAGTTTGTGCGCCGCAATCAGGCCAGCAAACCCGGCTATGCAGACACATGGATTGACGACTGGTTAATTGAATTAAATTTGGAACGCGTGGTGGCGAGCTCTGTGCCATCGGCCGCACAGCACATTGGCACGGAATCCAGTCTTAATCACACTTATATGGCAGCGCACGCATTTAAAGATGATGTCGAAAAACTAATTCCCACCCCTACTAACAAATATGTGGTGTGGGAAAAGAGCAATAATGAATTTGTGCTACGCCATCACAATACTCAAGAGATATTGGACTTGAACCTAACCGCGCAACTCATATACCTATATTGCGACGGTGCAAACACGCTTGCCGATATTGGGCGCGAAATTGGCTCACTCGCGAAGACCGACCGGGTTGAACTTGACCAACAGATACGTCAGTGCCTTGCCAGTCTGGTCGAACGAGGTGCGATGGTTTACCGCACCGCCTAGTTACTTCAGCTAAATAGTGCCTACTTATATCTCAAACGAAATAGGCGCTTCGTCTAACACATCGGCTATTAAAGGGCTCGCTTGCGCACGCGCAAAGGCATCATCAATCGCTTTCGAGCGTTTTTGCACCATGGCTCGGTTCATCGGATGCGTGAAAATATATAACTCTTTCGCCTCCACGGCCTCAACCACTCGCTCGCCAACAATACGCGGATCTATGCCGTTTTCGACAAAATCGAATGTGGGATTTCGTGAGGGCGAGCTAGGCTTGCTGCCTTCGGTACTCGGTCGCGGTGCACTCTTATACTGAGGCTGCCGATTACGCTGCGATAAATGAATGCGCGTTTTCACAAAGGCTGGACACAACACCGACACCAAAATATTGTCTTTCTTGAGCTCGGCGCGCCATGCTTCGGACATACCCACAACGGCCACTTTCGTCGCGGTATAGGCATTGGCATACGGCACGCCACTCATACCAGCCATCGATGCCACATTGATCAACCAACCGCCCTCGCCATGCTCTTTGATGGCGGGTACGACCGCTTCGGCGCCGTACACCACGCCCATTAAATTCACATCAACCACCCAACGCCAATCATTGTGCCGAGTTTTTTCGATCGGTCCAGGCATGCCAGACACGCCGGCATTGTTAAGCAATAGGTGAATATTGCCAAACTTGCTTTGAGTTTTAGTCACCACATCCTGCCATTGCGCTGGCTCCACAACATCCAACGGTAAACCAATAGCGTTGATGCCTAGGTCTTGCAACTCCTTTACACCGAGCGCCATTTGCTGCTCGTCGATATCCGCCACCACAATATTCATGCCGCGTTGACCATATGAGCGGGCCACCGCGAGCCCAATTCCTTCCGCGCCGCCCGTGATGATGGCGGTGGTGTTTGCATAACTTGACATACTTGCTCCTTTGATAGTTCGACTAATGTGAGCGGCAAAGTGTACACAGGTTTGGCCAATCTGTGTGCGTGCTGAGACAGCCACAGCAAAAATTTTAAAAATATACTTGCCTAGTTTTGTTATAGTGATATAGTTATGTATAACACCATAACAAAACAAACATAGGTGCGCTTTCCTAACAGGGAATTGGGACATAACGTAAAGGAACACAGATGGAACGAGTGCTATGACAGAACAATGGAACGACAACTTGCCAATCTATCGCCAAATTCGCGATCGCGTAGCAAGACTAATAATGGATGGCAGCTTTGCCGAAGGCGAGGCGATTCCATCGGTACGCGCCGTTGCAGCTGAATCGCAAGTAAATCACTTAACCGTGGGCAAAGCGTATCAAGAACTGGTAGATGAGGGCGTGCTCGAAATGCGTCGGGGGCTGGGCATGTTCGTTTTAGCGGGCGCACGCGACACCCTACTTAAGCAAGAGCGCGAAGCCTTTATCGCCCAGGAACTACCCGCCACGTTACAACGCATTAACGGGCTGGGTATCAGTATCAACGAATTTATTGCACTAATTAAAACAATAGACTCCCACAACGGAGAAGCACAATGACAGCTATCGTATCGGCCAAAGGCTTAAGTAAATCTTACGGCGCATTTAAAGCGCTCGATAATGCGCATTTTGAAATCGAGACCGGCAAGATTGTCGGCTTGATTGGGCCAAATGGCGCGGGTAAAACCACGGCGCTGCGCTGCCTACTGGGTTTGGCGACATTTAACGGTGATTTAAAAGTACTCGGTAAAGACCCGCAAAAGCAACGTGTGTCGTTGATGCAGGAAGTTGCCTACATTGCCGACACCGCAGTGTTACCTAAATGGATTACGGTGACTCAACTGTTGGACTACCTCACGGTGATACACCCCAAGTTCAGCCGCGACAAAGCAGAGGGCTTTTTACGCCAAACCGATATTCGTGCAACAAGCCGCGTGCAACAACTGTCGAAAGGCATGATTACGCAACTGCACCTCGCAACGACCATTTCGATTGACGCCAAATTGCTCATTCTGGACGAACCCACTTTGGGTTTGGATATTGTGTATCGCAAGCGCTTTTACGAGCAATTGTTAAACGACTACTTTGATGAACAGCGCACCATCTTAATCACCACGCACCAAGTGGAAGAAATCGAGCCACTGCTTACCGACTTAATGTTTATTAAGCAGGGACGCATTATCTTAAATACCGACATGGAAAGCGTGGGCCATCGCTTTACCGAAGTAGAGGTGAAAGCCGACCTAGTGGAACGCGCACTGGCATTCAATCCAATTAGTCAATCACGCATGCTTGGCGGCATGGTGATGGTGTTCGAGAACACGCCACGCGATGCGCTTAAAGAACTGGGCCCGTGCCGTAACCCGAGTGTGGCGGATCTATTTGTGGCAAAAATGAGCAGCTCTTCCGCCAACATCTAGGGCACTCATTGAATAGTTGAGCAATCACGTAGTACGACAGAAGATACCGACCGAGACAGGACAACACCATGCAAACACTACTCATTACCTTAAAACGCGAATTCTGGGAAAACCACGCCGTTATCGTGGGTCTACCACTGATTGTCGCAGCGTTGATACTGATTGCCGCCGTTGGCGGGCAGATCATTAAAAGCAAGGCGGCACAAACGGCGGCATCGGTCGTCATCGAAAGGCAGATCGAACGGGATCTCAGTACCGAAGAGCGTAAAGCCCTTGAACGCGGCGCCAGTAGCTTCGAATGGGAATTCGGTGATGACTCCGCAGCTTCAGGCATCGACGCAATGAAAATTTTCGTTGTTGTAGCTTGGGTCGCGGCCTACTATTACCTACTCGGCGCTTTGTATAACGACCGCAAAGACAAAAGTGTGTTGTTTTGGAAGTCTATGCCTGTTTCTGAGCATTTTACGGTACTCAGTAAACTCGGCTTTGCCACGCTGGTAGCCACCACCATTGCCATTCTTATCGGCTGGGTCTTGTTTCTGATTCTATGGACATTTGGCCTAGGCTTTGAAGGCGAACGAACATTTTCGCTGCAAAGTTTGTATGGGTATGCGATTGCTCCGTTTGCGGCTGTGGTGGTGGGGCTATTGTGGGGTGCGCCTGTGTTCGCTTATTTAGCCTGGGCCTCAGCCGCAGCCAAACGATCGCCTTTTTTACTCGTGATTGTACCCTTAGCAGTGCTCACATTTTTGGAAGGCATGGTCTTCGAGAATGTTGAGATCATAAGCTTCTTTTTCTCGCACATGCCGTTTGTAGTGCTCGGCCATATGTCTGATGCTCCCGGGCAAAACGTTTTCACACAATTTTTTGTCT
>CAYOXK010000030.1:0-26796 GCA_964407915.1 uncultured Gammaproteobacteria bacterium | reverse complement strand
TTAAAGGGGGGCAGCAAGCCGCGTTTGATCTGATCAATTCTACTCAGTTGTGCTCAATCACGGCTAACTTAGGTGATACGCGGACTACCATAACCCATCCTTACACAACTACGCATGCACGCTGGAGTGATGAACTAAAGCAGGCTGCGGGAATTAGCCAAGGTCTAGTTAGAATTGCCGTGGGTCTCGAAGACCCTAACGACATTGCGCGCGATTTAGGTTTAGCGGTCGAATAGTGATTACGGCTATCCGGCACGCGCTAACTACGCTAACTAAATTTAGCTAGATGTGCGCTCGGCGGCTAAAATTGTAAGAACGCATTGACCCCTAAAATACCGGTATCTAGATCGCTCGCGTCTTGCGAGTACTCAACTTCGATTACGCCATATTCGTTGATGCGTAAACCAAAGCCGAGCCCAGCTGCTAGTGCCACTTCTTCGCCTCCAAACAGAACTTCGCCACTGTCGGTGAGCAATCCCAATGGTGCGTTGTTTATCGTACGATCACTGTAAGACAAACCCGCTTTAACTTTAAAGTAAACTCGACCGGCGGTGCGATAGGTAAAGAAAAGATTTACAATGTCGCTTTCGTAAGTGGTGTCTGGATCGAACAGGCTGAGAGGTGTGGCGTCCGTGGTGATGTATTCGAGCTCTACGGTAGATGAACCGTTGTCGCCGACCGGCCGAGCGAATTCATAACCGAGTACAATACCCTTACCATCGGCGTCACTCACTTCCGCAATATTAGGGTCAACGTTGGCAATTTTGGCACCAATGATCCATTTGCCATCGGCCGAATGACCAAAAAAAGTGCCATTCTTAGAAGGCTCGGCGGCGAATGAAAGCGGCGGGCAGGCTAAACTTAATAACAGTACCAAGCTTAGTATCCGAGCTTGCTGTATTGAAGGTCTGCAGCGGCTTGTAGCCGAGCGAATGATTGACTTGCTTAAAGCGCCTGCGGCTTCTTTTTTGATAGCGCCTGCGGCTTCTCTTGTGGTAGCGCCTGCGGCTGCTTTCGCTGTTAGGCTGAATAGCGTCATGGTATTAACTGCCTGCTCAGGTTAATGTTTGCCCATACTGAGTAATCGCGATTCTCTACGCGTAAATTGGTTTAGAATCGCGCGTGAAATAAATAAGCTGTATTGAACTAAAACTTAAGGTTAAGTAAGTCTGCCCGTGCAAAAGCGCGCGCCATGCGTTAATTAGACACTAAGTACTCTTAAAATTCTAGTTTATATAGTTTTTATAAGTGCCTCTAAATAAACGATTAATTGGGTATGGAAATTATTGTGAAGCCCCTAGCATCCATATTATTTATCTTACTCATTGTGTTGCAGATCCAGCTCTGGTTTGGCAGCCATGGTGTTTTTAAATTGCGCAATTTAGAGACCGCGATCGATCAGCAGCTTGAAACGAATGCGCAGTTAGCTGCCCGCAACCAACAATTGCACGCGCAAGTGATTGAACTTAAACAGGGGCGTGAAGCGCTTGAGGATCGCGCGCGTAGTCATTTGGGTTTGATTAAAGAAGGCGAGACATTCTACCGAATCTTGCCACCGTCACAAGATGAGCCACGGCGAGACTAGTTGTTTGAGTAAAAGCGCTTACTTGGTTGTCCGCAATGCCGCTCATCTTGTTTCGCACCTTGTTTCGGCGCGTGTGACACGCAGATCGCGCATCGTTTAATAAAGCTCGCGATTTGTTAGATGTGCACCTGACCCAGTTACCCTTAGGATACTCTCTGTCTTACCCCAATCACCTAGAACCGTGCGCGTCAATTGAGTATCGGCAACGTTATAGCTGTGCACCTGTTGGCGATGTGTGTGGCCGTGAATCATGTTTTGGACGTTAAAGTGAGCAAAAGCGTCAAGTACCGCTTGTTTGTTAACGTCCATGATTTCCATACTGATGCTGGACTTATGTTGCTGACTCTGCGAGCGGGCCATATTCGCCATTTCGATGCGTTGCTCAATCGTTTGCGCAAGAAACTGGTCGCACCACTGACGGTTGTTGACCATTTGCTCGCGAAAGGTTTGGTGCGCGACATCGTCGGTGCAGAGACTATCACCGTGTAAAAGCAACGTGGGCGTGCCGTATAGATCAATCACCGTCTCGTCGGGCAATAACGTAAACCCGGAGTCAAGCGCAAACTGCTCTCGTACTAAAAAGTCGCGATTACCAGCAATGAAGTAGCACGGCGTTTGGGCCGCTCGGCGCGCCATAGCCGCTAGAATAGGCGCTACCCCTAGTAGGGCTACCGCATCATCGCCAATCCAGTATTCAAAGAGGTCGCCAAGCACATATACTGCATCGGCGCCCTGTGTGGTTTGCTCTAGAAACCGCAGAAAGCCCGCCGTGATGTGGGGTTGATCCGCTTTTATATGTAGATCGGAAACGAAATAAGTAGTCATAGAGAGAGTGTGAGCGTGCGGCAAGAAGTAGTGCCGCGAGTTACAAAGTGGATGCTTCGCTCGCTATTGTAAACATCCCGTGCAGCAAGCACCACCATCGATCATTACGGTAACCGTTGTTCAGTCTGATTTGGCCTGTGAGTACATCAAATTAGCTTCGTGAATAGTATAAATAAGGTCTTTTGTAGAATACCAATTTATTACTCTTGGCCTATCCTTTAGACTCTACGTATTAACTGCGAAGAAACGTTTATTTTTAACCAACGCGTCTTTATACTCTGCCCCCCGCACGCTGTTCCTGGTTGCCCTGATTGGTCTTGTAGCAACGTCTCATTGGTTATTAACCCAACCTTGAGCGTAACTTTAAGGCGCCATGGATATCAGTAGTTTAGTGACAAGCAATGGTATTTCGAGGGATTAGAGAGCTATAGAGCGCGTTGTGCCCTCACGATCGGATTAACTTCGATCGTTTTAACGATTCGAGTTTACTCTATATAGGGTAAACGCAAACATTGTGAGGTATTGAAGCAATTCAAGGCCTTGGTGTTTTGTTGTTCTAGATGTATCAAATGTAGTGGAGAATTAAGGTGCAATTAAGCGGCGCTGACATAGTAGTGAAAAGCCTGAAAGAGGAGGGCGTTGAATTTGTGTTTGGGTACCCAGGT
This sequence comes from uncultured Gammaproteobacteria bacterium, assembly GCA_964407915.1. Lineage (GTDB taxonomy): Bacteria > Pseudomonadota > Gammaproteobacteria > Arenicellales > Arenicellaceae > Arenicella. The sequence continues at coordinate 23,721 of CAYOXK010000030.1, read as the reverse complement.
GGTGCCGCATTACATATTTATGACGCGTTTCATCGGCAAGAAGATGTGCAACATATTTTAGTGCGACATGAGCAAGGTGCGACACACGCGGCTGATGGTTATGCTCGCGCTACGGGTCGACCTGGTGTGGTGCTGGTTACTTCTGGTCCTGGCGTTACTAATGCAATTACCGGATTGGCTACGGCCTATATGGATAGTATTCCGATGATTGTACTCAGTGGTCAAGTGATGCGGCCCTTGATTGGCTATGACGCTTTTCAAGAAATCGACGCAGTCGGTATTAGCCGTCCTTGCGTAAAGCATAACTTTTTGATTCAAAACGTAGAAGATATTGCGGCCACGATCAAACGCGCATTTCACATCGCTACTTCGGGTCGTCCTGGACCCGTATTGGTAGACATTCCGAAGGATATCACGGCGCAACTAACCGAGTTTATCTATCCTGAATCGGTGGTAATGCGTGCTTACCCCCCCGTTAAGTCTCCGCCGTTGAGTCAAATAGTTAGCGGCGTAGAGGCAATGCTAAACGCTAAACGACCCATAATTTATTCAGGTGGCGGAATTGTCAGCGCAAGCGCGCAAGAGCAGCTGCGTGAACTCGTTCACCTACTTGGTTTTCCGTGTACGAATACGTTAATGGGCTTGGGGGCGTTCCCGCATAATGATCCTTTGTTTGTGGGGATGCTGGGGATGCATGGCACGTACGAAGCCAATATGGCCATGCACGATGCTGATTTAATCGTTGCGCTTGGCGCACGCTTTGATGACCGCATAACGGGCACCTTAGACAATTTTGCGCCTCATGCAAAAATTCTTCATGTGGATATCGATCCATCGGTGATCGACAAGAATATAAAGGCCGATATCGCCATCGTCGGTGATGTCAAAGAAGTATTAATTGGCTTTAATGCCGAGCTGAAACGCCGCACCAAAGATATCAACCCAGAACTGATAACGGCTTGGTGGCAACAGATTAATACTTGGCGTGGGTTCGACAGTTTGTGGTACGAGCACAGCGATACCGTCATTAAACCGCAGCTAGTGATTCAGAAACTGCATGAAGTAACCAACGGACAAGCGTATGTAACCTCCGATGTAGGTCAGCATCAAATGTATGCCGCGCAGTTTTACGGATTTTCGGATACGCACCGTTGGATCAACTCTGGCGGCTTAGGCACCATGGGGTTTGGGTTGCCCGCTGCAATGGGCGTTAAATTTGCCCATCGCGACGCCGACGTTGCCTGTGTGACTGGTGAAGGCAGCATACAAATGTGTATACAAGAACTAGCCACGTGTAAGCAGTACGACTTGCCGGTGAAAGTGATTAACCTGAACAATCGCTATTTGGGCATGGTTCGTCAGTGGCAGGAGTTTAGTTACGAAAAGCGCTATTCGAACTCTTACATGGATTCATTGCCCGATTTTGTTAAGTTGGCGGAAGCCTATGGCCATGTTGGAATGTTGATTGAAAAGCCGAGCGATGTGGAAGGAGCCTTAAAAGAAGCGTTTGCACTGAAGGACCGATTGGTTTTTATGGACTTTATTACTGATCAAACAGAAAACGTTTACCCTATGATTGAGTCGGGCAAAGGGCATCATGAAATGCGTCTTCGCCCCGGTTCTAAAACAGCATAAGAGCGAACAGGAGCAAACGATGCGACATATCATCTCAGTGTTGTTAGAAAACGAATCGGGCACGCTATCGCGTGTGTCTGGACTTTTTTCAGCGCGCGGTTACAACATTGAATCGTTGACCGTAGCCCCTACTCATGATCCAACGCTCTCGCGTATGACCATCGTGACCATTGGCGATGATCGCAAAATTGATCAAATTGAAAAGCAGTTGAGTAAGCTGGTTGACGTGGCGGCTTTACAGGATATTACGGTGAGTGGCCATTTAGAACGTGAAATAGTACTGATTAAAGTACGCGTTCCTGAAGCTCAGTCGGCCGCATTTGCGCGCGTGGTTAAAGCCTTTAATGCGACCGCCGTCCATGTGGCCGCGGACCAATATATTGTAGAAATGAGCGGTAGTACCGAAAAAGTTGATGAATTGATTAAAAGCTTTGTGATCACAGAAATATTAGAAGTGGTGCGCTCAGGTGTCATAGGCTTGGCTTCCGATGAGCGTATTCTGAGCGTGGCACAGCCCTAGGCGACGCAGTAATCTCAAGTTGACGACGTAGTCAAACCGTTCCAACACAGTATCGTTTATCTATGAAAATTATCGACTCCCACCCACGTTTAGCGAAGGAAGGCTGGTTTTATGTTGGCTTGAGTTTGTTTGCCGCGATCTTAACGACCAGCGTTTTTGCGTGGTGGATTGCTATTTGGTTTTGGATTATTGCGTTGTTTGTGTTGCAGTTTTTTCGTGATCCTTACCGTCCAATCTCCCAAGAAGCTGGAGTTTGCGTGTCGCCTGCCGACGGCAAAGTTATTTTTACGGGGCTCGTGAAGGACCCTTATTTAGATCGTGACGCATTTAAAATCAGTGTGTTTATGAATGTGTTTTCAGTACATTCTAACCGCGCCCCCGACGCGGCAACGGTACACGATATTTGGTATTCTCCCGGAGCGTTTGTTAACGCTGCGCTCGATAAAGCTTCATTGGAGAACGAGCGCAATGCAGTGCATTTCGTCACGCAAGATGGACACTCTGTGGTGGCAGTGCAAGTGGCTGGCTTGATTGCACGCCGCATTCTCTGTTACGTTAAGCCGCAAGACACTTTACAGCGCGGCGAGCGATACGGCTTTATTCGCTTTGGGTCACGGGTTGATCTATTCTTACCTGCAACGTTTAAACCAGCAGTGAAATTAGGCGATAAGGTCAGTTCGGGTTCGTCTATATTAGGCTATTTCGAGTAGTTAACGCGCGAGAGTTTGTTTTTGCTTAGTTTTTTTGATCGCTTCGCAGATTCAGCTCGCTGTGCTCGAGCTCGAAAGTGTCTTAGAAGAGTTGAGCTGAAGAGTCGAGCTTATAAGTGCCTTCGAATAAGCATCAATCCCAATTAGAGATAGTTATACTGCCTGCATGAGCAACGACACTCCCAAAATTCGATCCATCAACTCCTCCAAGTCTTCTGATTCTGACCATTCCTCGCAGTTTGAGGAACCAGCGGAACAGAGTGACGGCGGTATATTAGTCCGCGGTAAAGGTATTTATATACTGCCCAATCTGTTCACCACAGCGGGGCTATTTGCGGGTTTCTACGCGATCATGCAAGCCCGCGTTGGCAATTTTGAAGCGGCATGTCTGGCTATTTTTGTTGCCATGATTATGGATATTGTGGATGGCCGACTTGCACGACTCACGAATACACAAACGGAATTTGGCTCGCAGTACGATAGTTTGTCAGACATGGTTTCTTTTGGTGTCGCACCTGCATTCTTGTTGTACGACTTTGTTTTGTATGACTTGGGCCGGCTTGGGAGCCTCGTTACATTTGTCTATATTGCCTGTGCGGCGCTCAGGCTAGCTCGCTTTAACGCGGTAAAGGTTAGCGACAAGCGCTTTTTTGTTGGGGTGCCTAGTCCGGGTGCTGCCGCCATGATTGCCACCGTGGTCTGGGTGTTTGTTGACTCGCAAATAAATCCAGAGTTTTATAGTGTGCTGTTGGCGATGTTGATGTTTTTGATGGCTTTGGCGATGGTGAGCAACATTAAGTATCGCTCATTCAAGGACGTGGAAATTCGAGAACAGATTCCCTTTATCGGTCTTATCGTCTTGGTTATCGTAATCGCGATAATCTATTTGGCGCCGCCCATGGCTTTCTTGTTAATTGGAAGTACGTACATAGTGAGCGGGGCGGGTCTGTATGCGCTTAAGAAATTCAACAAAATGCAAAAGCGTGATGGTGCACAGAACTGATGTTGTTACGCGGTAGCATTGTTGCCTTAATCACCCCGATGCAATCTGACGGCAGTGTCGATTATACGGCTCTGACCCGGTTGGTTGAATGGCACATTGAGCAGGGTACTCATGGCATTGTGGCTGTGGGAACCACAGGCGAGTCGGCAACCCTGACGGTCGCAGAGCATTTGGCGGTCATTAAACATGTGGTTGATACCGTCCAAGGGCGAATTCCCGTGATTGCGGGTACTGGCGCCAATGCCACTGCCGAGGCCATCGAATTGTCGCGACGGGCAAGATCAGTGGGGGCTGATGCCGGCTTATCGGTCGTGCCTTACTATAATAAGCCCAACCAAAGCGGATTAATTGCGCATTATTCCGCGATTGCTGACGCCGTGGACTTGCCTCTCATTCTCTATAATGTTCCAGGGCGAACGGTTGCCGATTTGCACAATGAGAGTGTGCTTAAACTCATGGAACATCCGAATATTATTGCCATTAAGGATGCCACGGGGGATCTACGGAGGGGCCGTGAGTTACTGGCTGCGAGTGCGGGGCGTCTTACTGTACTGTCGGGAGATGATGGCACCGCCCTTGAGTTGATGCGCGCAGGCGCGTTAGGTGATATCTCAGTTACGGCCAATGTAGCCCCCAAACTCATGAGCGAGTTGTGCACGGCGGCTCTAGCGGGCAACTTCGCGCAAGCGGAGGCGATTGATGCAAAATTAAGGCCATTGCATGCTCTGCTTTTTATCGATTCGAACCCTATTCCCGTTAAGTATCTTGTGAGCAAGTTAGGTTATACTTGTAACGTGTTGAGATTGCCGTTGATATCTTTAGATATGACTCTGACCACGTCTCTTGACGAGGCCTTTAATGCGATAGCTTGAGCGAGGCAGTGTCCGTTCGATACCAAGGTGCATTCTTGTCACCATCGGCTCAAAGCCACGCAAGAACACCGCACAGTTAATACCGGTTTTTTTGCCGCCGGATACTAAGGTAATGTTAAAAACTCTAAATAAAATGAAACATATGCTGAGTCCTCGATCTGTCATGCAATCGTTTGTTAATGCTTCCCGAGCGGGCGCTTGTCGCAACCGTGCTCCATTATCCTTCGAACTGAGTCAGTTGCTTACAATCGCACATTTTGCGCATCTACGAACGTGGTTGCTCTGTGCCCTTTGCGCCTCGGGTTTGGCGGCCTGTGGTGGTGAGCGAGCCGTGGTTTCGGAAGATAAGAGTGTTGATTATCGGTCTGCGCGCTCGCTACCCCCGTTAATGAAAACCTTGCCCTCAAACGAGACTAATGTTCCAACGGGATCTGTTTCCACAGCGCCAACGAGTTCGATGGCGCGTGACAAAGCAGTGCCTGATACGGCTCGCAGTTACGCACCTACGAGTATCACCTCTGAGCCTTTACAAAACGATTCACCTGACTCGATGCAAATCGAGGTCGGTGCCCAGACATCACCTGAACAAGCTGGTGAGCCGCCTGTAAATGTTAGTAGCAGCATTATCACCACGGCCGATAACACGTCGCGCTTGCTTGTAACTGCATCGTTAAATACCGCATGGAACTATGTGATCGCGCAAGCGCGAGGGTCTAAACTCAGTATTTTTTCGCGCAATGTAGCGGATGCACGAATGTATATTGGATGTAAGGGTATTCCTCAGGAAGGGTCGGCTAAGAAAAAGAAGGGATGGACAATTTTCAATCGTGACAAGCCTGCTGAGGCGGCCCAATATTGCTCACTTAAATTACAGGAGCAGGGCTCGAATACTCATGTTCTAGTTCTTGATACGACTGGCACCGAAGTCGATGCAGAATTCGCCGAGCCTATTCTAAATGGCTTGATGCAGTAATCTCGCAAGAGTGACCGAAGCTGCACTTCGACATTAGCTGTCTATATTAGTTACCTATCTAAGTTACCTACCTACTCAGCCACTAGCCCAAAGAGATCCATCAATGCACAGAGGTAAACAACTCTATAGCGGTAAAGCGAAGACCGTATACGAGAGCGATCGTGATGACGCGTTGATATTGCATTTTCGCGATGATACATCCGCGTTCGATGGCGAGAGAATCGAGCAGTTAGAGCGTAAAGGTCTGATCAATAATCAATTTAACGCTTTTATAATGCAGCATTTGGCGGCGGCAGGTATCGATACGCACTTTTTGCAGTTGTTGTCTGAGGATGAGTCCTTAGTGCGACGCTTGGATATGATCCCCATTGAGTGTGTGGTGCGTAACCGCGCTAGCGGATCAATGACCAAGCGCTTAGGGATAGAAGACGGCACCATATTGCAGCCGCCCACATTTGAATTCTTCTTAAAAAATGACGGCTTGCACGACCCCATGGTGAATGAGTTTCATATTCGCACCTTTGGTTGGGCGAATGAAGCGGATGTGTCTGCCATGCAGTCAACAACGTTTAAAGTAAATGACATTCTCAAGGAACTGTTTGCCGCTGGCGATATGCTGTTGGTAGATTTTAAGTTGGAGTTTGGTAAGCAAGACGGCAAGCTCTACTTGGGCGATGAGTTTTCGCCCGACGGATGTCGAATCTGGGATGCGCAAACCAAAGAGCGTATGGACAAGGACCGATTCCGACGCGGTTTGGGCGGTGTTATAGAGGCATATGAAGAAGTCGCAAGAAGGCTGGGGCTAACACTTTAGTACGTTGTCTTTTTCGTTGGTAACCAAAGAACTGCTCCTGCAGAGCCGGTGTGCCAAACATCGAGTTGTAGCGAATGATTAAATGTGCAGCAGAACTAGGCTCATCAGGCCTTCGTCAACCGCAGAGCGCCAGTAAAATCGACCATAACGAAAGCCACCGGTCGGTGGTCTTTATGGCAATCTATTCAATAGCGATGGTTCATTACAGGGGTGAATATGTTGCGGCTTAGGGGCAGTCAAGCGCTGTCAGATTTTCGAATTGCCAAAACACTTGCAGCGGTTCAGCAAGTGTTTCCAGGGGTGCAAAGTATCGATTCCGAATACCAACACCTCATCGATCTGGGGGCTAAAGACGAATCCCTTAGCACCAGCGAACAAGACACACTCGAACGCTTGCTCACCTACGGACCGGCACGTCCAGCAGTGAGCTATGCAGGATTGCCAATATTTGTGCTTCCCCGCTTAGGCACCATTTCGCCTTGGTCTACAAAAGCTACCGATATCGTGCATTTGTGTGGACTCACGCAAATCAAACGGGTGGAGCGAGCCGTTGCTTATTACGTGCAAGCCCAAGATGTTGATGCGCTTAACCTGATGGAGTTGGCGCTGCATTTGCATGATCCCATGACGGAGTCTGTGGTGTTTGATCTTGATCATGCGCAAGCCCTGTTTAGGCGGGCAGAGCCAGCGCCATTGACTGAAATTCCTCTGCTTAGTCATGGCGAAGAGGCGTTGCACAAGGCTAACGAGCGTTTGGGCTTAGCCTTGTCGAAAGACGAAATCGCCTATTTACACGAGCAGTACAGTCACTTAGCCAAGAATCCTACCGACGTTGAGCTCATGATGTTCGCACAAGTGAACTCGGAGCACTGCAGGCATAAGATTTTTAATGCGGATTGGTTATTAGATGGTGATCCGCAAGAGCATTCGTTGTTTCGCATGATTCGCGAAACGCACCAACAAAACCATTATGGAACGATCGTGGCGTACTCCGATAATTCCGCGGTTTTAAGGGGCAGTGAGGGGCAGCGCTTCTTCCCCGATTTTGTGACTAAGACGTATCAGAGCGTGGCTGAGCCCATTCATGTGTTGTGTAAAGTTGAAACGCACAATCACCCTACAGCAATTTCTCCCTTTGCGGGTGCAGCCACTGGGTCGGGAGGTGAGATACGCGACGAGGGCGCGACAGGCAGGGGCTCTAAACCCAAGGCTGGTCTTACTGGGTTTTCGGTCTCTAATTTGCGTATTCCAACGCTGCCCCAACCGTGGGAGGGGCCTGCGAATAAACCGGCGCGAATCGCTTCGCCATTGCAAATAATGTTGGACGGTCCGATCGGGGCCGCATCTTTTAATAATGAGTTTGGACGGCCGAATATCTGCGGATATTTTCGTACCTATGAACAAGCGATCGAGCACGCAGATGATGTGCGCGGTTACCATAAGCCTATTATGCTCGCCGGCGGCCTAGGCAATATTCGCGAGCCACATGTCTCAAAAGAACGGATTCCACCTGGCGCCTATATTGTAGTGCTGGGTGGCCCAGCCATGTTGATCGGTTTGGGTGGCGGGGCCGCCTCCAGCGTTACTTCAGGTAGCAGCAGCGAGGATCTGGATTTTGCTTCGGTGCAACGTGGTAACCCAGAAATGCAGCGGCGATGCCAAGAGGTAATCGACTCGTGCTGGGCGCAGCGCGATAACAATCCGATCATTTCTATTCATGATATCGGAGCCGGTGGCTTGTGCAACGCAGTTCCCGAATTAGTGGGCGATGCGCAGCGAGGCGGAGTATTTGATCTACGCGCCGTGCTCAACGATGAGTTGGGTATGAGCCCTATGCAAATTTGGTGTAATGAAGCGCAAGAGCGGTATTGCATGGCGGTGGCGCCCGAACGGCTCGACGAATTTAAAGCCATCTGCGACCGTGAGCGTTGTTTATATTGCATCATTGGCGTAGCCACAGAACAAGCCGATCTTGTGTTGGATGATCCGCATTTTGCAAGTGCAGCAGGACGCCAACCGCAACCGATTAATCTGCCGATGGAAACATTGTTCGGCAAGCCGCCTAAAATGGAGCGCAGTGCGACGAGTGTGCAACGTCGCACGTCTGAACTTGATCTGAGTCAGATCGAGCTAGCTACGGCTATTGAGCGCGTTTTGAGCTTACCTAGCGTTGGCGACAAGTCTTTTTTGATTACCATTGGCGACCGCAGTGTGACGGGCATGATCGCTCGCGATCAGATGGTGGGCCCATGGCAAGTGCCTGTGGCGGACGTCGCAGTGACAACGAGCGATTATTTTGCGCATCGTGGCGAAGCCATGGCGCTGGGTGAACGAACCCCACTGGCGAGCTTAGATGCCCCCGCGAGTGGACGCATGGCGATTGGCGAAGCGCTGACGAATCTAGCCGCGGCAGATATTCGCGCGTTGCGCGAAGTTAAGCTATCGGCCAATTGGATGGCGGCCGCGGGACACACAGGGGACGATGCCGAGCTGTATCGAACAGTGCGCGCGGTGGGGATGGAGTTGTGTCCCGCCCTGGGGGTCGCTATCCCTGTGGGCAAGGACTCTATGTCGATGCAAACGGTATGGCAAGATGAGCGGGGTGGCGAACACCGTGTCACGGCGCCTGTGTCTTGCGTGATCAGTGCTTTTGCGCCCGTAGACGATGTAACTAAAACGCTCACGCCGTATATTCGTGAGCCTCGCGGAACCACCGTCTATTTCTTGGATCTCGCTAACGGCGCCCAGCGCTTAGCCTGCTCGGCACTGAGTCAGGTGTATGCGCAGGTGGGTACAACGGTGCCTGATGTAGATGACAGCGATCGTTTAAAGAATGGCTTCTTAGCGATACAGGCGTTGGTGAAGCAGCAATTGCTTGAGGCGTATCACGATCGTTCCGATGGCGGGTTGTTGGTGTCATTGCTGGAAATGTCGTTCGCGAGTCGGGTCGGTTTGAAGATTATGGTTCCCGCTGACCAGAATCCCATACACTTTTTGTTTAATGAGGAATTAGGTGCGTGTCTTTGTATCGCAAGCGAGCAGCTTGAGCACGTGCGCCCTGTGTTGGCTAAATATGGTCTGGAATCAGCTTTGCTCCCCATTGCGCAGGTTGATGATTCCAATTTGATCAGTATAGAACAAAGCTCCGTAACACTATTTACGGCGTCGCGGGAAGATCTGCGTGGCCTGTGGTCGTCTACCAGTTTTGCCATGCAGCAATTACGTGACAATCCGAAATGCGCTGAACAAGAGTACGCGCGGATGCGTGACTCGAGCGATTCTGGACTGTACAGCCGCTTAAGTTTTGCCCCCAATGAAGATATTAGTGCACCCTACATTAATCAATCGCGACCGCCCATGGCCATATTGCGAGAGCAAGGTGTTAATGGTCATATGGAAATGGCCGCTGCGTTTGATCAGGCGGGGTTTCGTGCGATTGACGTTACAATGACGGATCTGCTTGAGGGACGTTTTGATCTGCAGCAGGTACAAGGTTTGGTGGCCTGCGGTGGGTTTTCGTATGGCGATGTGCTTGGCGCGGGTGAGGGCTGGGCTAAGTCGGTGTTATTCAATAGTCGCTTATTCGACCAATTTTCAGCCTTCTTTGCCCGACCAGACACGTTTGCCCTAGGGATTTGTAACGGCTGCCAGATGATGTCAAATCTAAAACAGATAATACCGGGCGCTGCACACTGGCCGCACTTTGTACGTAACGAGTCCGAGCAGTTTGAGGCTCGCTATGTGCAAACACGCATTCCCCAAACCAATTCCTTGTTTATGCAAGGTATGCAAGGTTCGGAGTTGCCAGTAGTACTCGCACATGGGGAAGGACGTGCGGAGTATTCAAGTTCTGGGGTGTATCGACAGGATGCCAGTATTGCTTTGGAGTACATCGATCATAAAGGAACCCCAACGCAATTGTACCCTTACAATCCGAATGGCTCTGCGCACGCCGTAGCTGGTCTTTGTAACGATGACGGCCGAGTGACCATAATGATGCCGCATCCAGAGCGCATGTTCCGCACTGAGACGAGTCCGTGGGCGCCCACCGACTGGGGGCACTATAGTCCGTGGATGCGGTTATTCAGGAATGCGCGTAAATGGGTAGGGTAGGGCCAGTATGGCTTTAAGGCTATTTTGATGCGTCTTGGCTTTTTGTATGGCGTTAAAACCACATCAAAAGGGCATCAAAATGACCGCTATCCGGCACCCAGATAAATTGGCTTAAAGCTTGGCGTTATCAAGCGCCTCGCTAATTTTGCTGCGCATGAGTTCGACGACCTCCTTCGTCGTTGCCGGGGAACAAGCATCGCCTGCAATCACATGCTGGCCAGGATCTTCGGCGCCCAGGATGCGGTTTAAACTCGTTTCTGCATTCACATACTTGTCGGCCATTACAGCGATCGCGTCAACATCAATCACTTGATCGTCCGGCGAAAATATAAAGTGCTGGGGGATGGCAACATGACTCACATCAATCTCATTGATTTCGTCGACTAATTTAATCATTGGTACAATGGCATCCATCGCATAGCGCTCGGTCCAATAACGTGAATGCAACTCATTCTGAGGTACAAAATAGTGCTCATCGCCTTTGAGCCATTTGGCTAGCTGGAGCCCCCATTGCCATCGTAATATCTCGCGGCTGTTATCGGCCAAACCAAAGTTGGGAGAGACTAAGAGGCTAAGCAGAACGCGGTCTAAGGATGGGTCATCTCGGCTAGTCAACCAAGTGCTCAGGGTGCCACCGGTGGACGCGCTGACCAATACTACGCGTTCGCCGAGCAGTTTCGCGATGGCGAAGGCCTCCAGTGCGTCGCGTTTCCAGTCCTCAATGTTACCGTCCAACATGCCTGCACTACCACGTCCGTGGCCGCGTAAACGGGCAAAGTAAACATTGGCGCCCAATACCGAGCCTAGGTTTTCTGGGACAGGACTGAGTTCGCCGCGAGTCGCTGAAAAGCCATGTAAATAAACGATGGCTAAGGGCGTTTTTTGTACGCCATTGGCCCAAATTATCTCCTTTTGTGTGCCTGGCACAATGTCGTCAAAGCGCGCTTCTTGGGACGCAAGGTATTCGTCAAGTTGGGCTAAACTGAGGTTTTGGTCAAACTGAACCGCTATGTCATCCGCGAGAGCCCACTGCTGGAGCATGGCGGTGGGAGCCAGCTGTAATAACAAGAGCAGCGCGGCGCGCCGAATCAGAGTAAGCATAGGTAGGGAGCTCGTGGTGTTAAGCTTTATGTTGTTAGTTACTTAGATCGTAATTTGCGAGCAATTATCGCGTAGAAACTTTTATATTGCGCTTGAATGCAATTATAGTGATGCTATCAAATATGTTGCGCTGATTGGCAACAAAAGGAAGGTTAACCATGAAGAAAATTGCCCAACTATTCGTAAACCAGAAGGCCACTGATGCAGGGGAGTCTTACGTTTACCGCATCTTACGTAGTGAATATCTCGCCGCCTGCTCTTTAGCAGTCGCTCTTAGATGGCAGCGATGGTGTGCGTTGTGGCTAAATTTGAGTCTAATTGTGTTTGCTCTTTGCCTAGCTATGGGTGTGGTTAATCGCGTGGGCGCAGATGAGCTTGATACACGCGCTGTTGCTCCGAGTAATTCCACACTCGCGCAGGAGTTGCGGGCACAGTTGATCTGGCAAGCGAGCGACGCTGTGCGGGCACGTTTGGGTGAACCGATGTCGGAGCGCGCACCGATTGGCACGCATGCCAGTTATTCTTTATGGGTGTATGAGCAAGTGGTGGTCGCTTTCGCGAATGGTCGTGTAATCCATGTGTTCGACAGGCACGAGCTTAGTGATCCTAGCTCTTAACGGAAGCCGTTGTTTATCTCAAGGTTGTTTATCGGCTCAAGGCTGTTTATCGGCTCAAGGCTGTTTATTGGCTCAAGGCTGTTTATTGGCTCAAGGCTGTCTAGGCTGTTTCTTGATTTACAAGAAGGTTTGCTAAGACTTGAGCGTATATTTCGCTGAGTACGGCTGGACTATTGGCGGGCACGTTCTCATTTACTTTGTGAATTGAAGCGTTGATCGGACCTAACTCAACGACTTGCGCGCCGGTTGGTGCGATAAAGCGTCCGTCTGAAGTTCCGCCGCCTGTGGATAATTCAGGGGTGTAGCCACAGACCGTGGCCACTGCTACTTCGCATGCGTCAACGAGGGCGCCGCGTGGTGTTAAGAATGGCTGCCCGTAGACTCGCCACTCCACCTCGTAATCAATATGCATTGATTCCAATTCATGCTCAATGCGATCAATAATTTCATGCGCCGTGATTTCGGTGGAAAAACGCAAGTTGAATACGATTTTGGCGTTGCCTGGAATCACATTGGTGGCGCCCGTGCCGGCATTCACGTTGGAAAATTGCAAGCTAGTGGGTTGAAAATACTCGTTCCCTGAGTCCCATTGAATTTCACTGAGGCGACTAATCACTTGAGCTGCGATCGGAATCGGGTTGTTTGCCAAATGTGGGTAGGCTATGTGTCCCTGTACTCCACGTACCTTGAGCTCGCAACCGATTGAACCACGGCGGCCATTTTTGATCACATCGCCAATGCGATCGCTGGAGCTTGGCTCACCGATTAGACAGTAGTCGATTTTCTCGTTACGGGCTTCCAAGGTTTCAATCACTTTTACTGTGCCACACGTGGCGGGGCCTTCTTCGTCAGACGTGATTAAAAAGCCAATTGAACCGTCATGGTCTGGATGTTGAGCTAAAAAAAGTTCGGTGGCAACGATAAACGCAGCCAACGAGGTCTTCATATCGGCCGCACCGCGTCCATACAAATAATTGTCAATGATCTTGGGTTCAAATGGGGGAGTGTTCCAGTCTTCGGGGTCGCCAGTGGGTACGACATCCGTGTGGCCCGCGAACACCACAAGCGGGCTAGCAGAGCCTCTTCGTGCCCAAAAATTGCTGACTCCACCATGATGGTCTGAAAACGGCATGGGCTCGATTGTAAACCCTAAAGCCTGCAGCCTTGCGATCATCACATCTTGGCAACCGCCATCATCAGGGGTGACTGAGCGTGCTGCGATGAGTTGTAACGTTAATTGAAGTGCTGCGTCCATGGTTTGCATTGGGTTGTTTGCTGAGAAGGTCGACTCGTGCCGGTGTTTGCTTGTTGCCAACGGCCGTGTCTTTTGATTGCCCTTGAGTAGAGCAAAACCCTAGTTGATTAGGCGTTTACCATCAAGTGTAGTCCCGCAGTAATTCGTTGGGACTCGTTTTGGCACGGGTTTTCTCATCCACTTTTTTGACAATCACGGCGCAGTACAGGCTATGCGAGCGGTCTTTAGACGGCAATGAGCCCGATACCACAACCGAACCCGCGGGTATTCGACCGTAGTGGATCTCTCCCGTATCTCGATCAAGAATCTTGGTGCTTTGACCGATATAAACGCCCATTGAAATAACGCTGCCCTGTTCCACGATTACTCCTTCTACAATTTCGCTGCGGGCACCAATAAAGCAATTGTCCTCGATAATCACCGGGCCAGCTTGCACGGGCTCGAGTACGCCTCCGATGCCAACTCCACCAGAAAGATGCACATGTTTACCGATTTGCGCACACGAGCCGACGGTCGTCCACGTGTCTACCATGGTGCCACTGTCGATATACGCGCCGATATTGACGTAGGACGGCATCAAAACGGCCCCTCGCGCGATATAGGCACCGCGACGTACGGTGGCGGGTGGCACTACGCGCACACCGTCGGCTTTGAACTGCGCCTCGGTATAGTCGGCGTATTTAAGCGGCACCTTGTCATAATAATGACTCTCGGCACCCGGTATCAGCTGGTTGTCGCGCAATGCAAACGACAATAATACGGCCATTTTGAGCCATTGATTTACCTGCCACTGGCCAGCGACTTTTTCGGCGATGCGCGCTTGACCGGTGTCGAGTAAGGTTAATGCATGTGCGACCGCTTGCTCTAGCTCAGGGGCGGGGGTATTGCTCTGTAGGCTTGCGCGGCGTTCGAAGGCGGCTTCGATGATGGCTTGGGCGTTTTGCATAGTAGACAATCCTGTTGGTCAAATTAGGTGGCGAGCGCGTTGGCAATTTTTGTTTTGAGTGTTTCGAGTAGTTCTGCGTCGTCTTTGAGTGGCTCGCGGTTGATGCGCCGAATAAAAAACACATCTTCTGCGCGTTCTCCAAACGTGGTGATTCGCGCGTTTACAAGTTCAATTTGGTGTTCTTGTAATATCAGAGCAACGTTGTGTAACAAGCCTGGTTGATCTTGTGCCTCAACCTCTAAGGTCGTGAGCTTGGGGTGACCAAAGCCAAATTGCACAAAAGGTTTGATCGGGAAATGTTTAAGTGCTCGCGATGCGCGCTTGCGCGAAATAAGTTTAGACTGCTCGGTGTTAAGGATAATCATACGCATGCGCTTTTCAAGCTTATCGAGATACGCACGGTTTTTAGCGTCGTCATTATCTTGAATATGTGCATTAAGCGTGTACAGCGCAAGCCCGTGCTTAGTGAGTTGTAAACGTGCTTCGATAATATTGAGTTCGGTGTCGTCGAACGCATGTGTTACGCGAGTCAATAAATTAGCGGATGCCGGCGCAACCACAAAAAACATATTGGCCTCAAGACGGGCACTGTAGCGGATGGAAACGAGCGGTAGATTTAATGCGGTGCATGTGCGCAGGCTTACAACATGCCAGGCTAAATAGAATGGCTCATTGCGTAAGAAGTAGTCGTTGTGCAGTGTAGACCAAAATGTTTCGGTGTCGCGGCGCACCGCTTCAGTGTCGCCGAGTTGCGTGATGATCTTTTGCATGGCGGATTGTTTGCGGTCGTCGACATGTTCCTGTTCGTCTGCTGGCATTTCGACGCCTGCACGCAAAGCATTGCGCGTGGCAGTGTATAAATCCAATAACAGTTGCCCTTTCCAGGCGTTCCACACTTTTGGGCTGGTCCCTCGTATATCGGCGAGGGTGAGTAGATACAGGGCTTCTAGGTGTTCGATATCCCCTACAATATTGGCAAACTCCTGAATCACTTCTGGGTCCGAAATGTCGCGTCGCTGCGAGAAATGCGACATCATTAGATGGCTAAGTACCAACCACCCAACAAATTTGGCGTCGTATTCACTGAGGCCGTGTTGGAGGCAAAACTCAACGGCATCCGCTTCGCCAAGTACCGAATGGTCGCCGCCGCGTCCTTTGGCGATATCATGAAATAATGCGCCAATAAACAGACGTTCGGGCTTATACAGTTTGGCCAGAATCTGGCTTGCTACGGGAAACTCATCAGGGTACTTGCGCAAGCGAGTGAGATTACGCATAACCATAAGGGTGTGACCATCCACGGTGTAAACATGGAATAGGTCATGTTGCATCTGGCCCACAATTGCACCGAACGCAGGCAAGTAGGCACCGAGTAAATCGTATGCATTCATGCGTGCGAGGGCGTTGGTTAATCCAATGCCTTCGTGTCGAAACAAATTAATGAATATCTGCTTGGCCTCCTCGTTATCGCGAAAATCATTATCAACCTTGTCGAGATTCGCACGCACGCTGCGAATGGTATCTGGATGAATCGACGTGATTTTTTGCTGTTGCATCAAGGCAAACATTTTCAGCATGCATACGGGTTTTTTCGCAAACAAGGTCGGTTCAGAATGCGCAATAGACTTATCGATGAGCACGAAGTCTTCATCGATTTTCTTGTGTCGAGCCAATATAGACCAAGACGAGTTTTTTACACGGTATGCCGAGAGCAAGACTTCGTTTAGATACACAACTTGTTTAGCCGTGCGGTAGTAGCGCTTCATGAGCTGCTCAACGGCGAGAGAGGTGTCGTTGTCTAAGTAGCCGAACTCAGCAGCCAACGAGCGTTGCGCGTCGAACAGCAAGCGGTCCTCATGTCTTCCTGCGAGTAGATGCAAGCCAGAGCGCAGCCGCCAGAGAATATTACGTGCTCTAATCAGTAGACGGTATTCGTCCTCGTTAACATGGCCTTGTTCGCGCATGTCTTTAAAACTGCGCACCCCATAATGCCGATTGTAGATCCACAAGATGGTTTGCAGATCGCGTAAGCCTCCCGGACTATCTTTTAGGTTGGGCTCGAGTGAATACGCCGTACCTTGATGGTGAGCGTGTCGACGTTCTTGTTCTTCTTGCTTGGCAATAAAAAAGCGATCGGCCGGCCACATTCGTCCTTTGCGGAGTTGTTCGTCAATTATCTTAAACCGCTCTTCGCCCCCTGTGAGCAGGCGCGCTTCTAGCAAGTTAGTCATTACGGTTACATCGGCGCGGGCTTCGCGAAGGCATTCCTTTACCGAGCGTACGCTGTGGCCGATGTTGAGGCCGATATCCCACAAAAACCGCAAGAAGTGCTCTATGCATTGATTTGTTGCTGGATTGGGTTTGTCGTCCAATAACAGCAACAAGTCAACGTCGGAGTAGGGGTTCAGCTCGCCGCGTCCGTAGCCGCCGACAGCTAGTAGTTCGGCTTGTTCCGCACAAGCAAACGCACGAGAGTGGGTCTCCCACGCCTGCACTACAATGCAATCTATCGCCCAAGTGAACTTGCTAATGAGTTCGGCCGCAGACACGCCCTGATTTTGATGCTTACTGAGCTGCTCGAGGGACCTTTTTAATGCTTTTTTGAACGGTTCAAGCGAGGGCGTGCCATCTTCCCGTAACGTGTTCTCGATACGGTTTCTAAACGTTGTTACGTTAAGGATTTTACTTTTAGCAAAATGCATAGTGTCGCGTTAATAGATAAGTCGCCGCGCGGAGTGTGTGTGCCTAGACTGGTGCAGAGTCCTACCCTGCCACGGGTTGAGCATCCACTAGCCTGGCAGCACGGCATCTTGCGAGATTGTGAGTATTTCATACCCATCCGTTGTTACTAAGATGGTGTGTTCCCATTGTGCAGACAAAGAATGATCGCGCGTTACAACGGTCCAATTGTCGGAGAGTAATCGGGTTTCCTTACGGCCAACGTTAATCATCGGTTCGATCGTAAAGGTCATGCCCTCGGCTAAGGCCATGCCCGTGCCGGGCTTGCCATAATGCAAAATTTGCGGGTCTTCATGGAATACGCGCCCGATACCGTGGCCGCAATATTCCCGCACTACCGAAAAGTTGTGTCTTTCGGCGTGTTGTTGGATTACCGCGCCGATGTCGCCCAAGCGAGTGCCTGGTTTTACGACTTCGATACCCATCAGCATTGCTTCTTTGGCCACTTCACAAAGTCGCTTCGCCAATACACTCGGTTCGCCAACATAAAACATACGACTGTTGTCCCCGTGGTAGCCATCTTTTATAACAGTGATGTCTACGTTAACGATATCCCCTTTTTTTAGCTTCTTGTCGCCAGGAATGCCATGGCAAATAACATGGTTTACTGAAGTGCAAATAGATTTAGGGAAACCGTTATAGTTCAGGCAGGCTGGAATCGCTTGCTGTTGTTCAACAATGTAGTCGTGACACAATTGGTCGAGTTCGGCGGTGGTTACACCTGGCTCAATGTGTGGTGCGATCATGTCGAGCGCTTCGCTCGCTAAGCGACCAGCAATGCGCATTTTGTTGATCTCTTCGGGCGTTTTAATAGAAACGGTCATGCTCGGGTTAAGCGCCTAGACAGAGCGCTTTCAGTAGGGCTGAGTAAAATCGGGCGCAAGTATATCACGCACTGATCGGTGCAAAGGAACAAAGGCGGTTAGATTGAAGGTATTTTATGTGCTCAACACTCGCAAATAAGTTGTTGCCGGTCGGGGGCTATGGTATAAACGCGCCTCACAATAAATCTTCCAAGAATCGCTACCTGTAACTGGGTGCTTGTGCTTAGGTTAAGTGATTGATTAAAAAAGAGAAAACTCTTTTTTTGATCAGTTGTCCGAACGCTAGTTAGTTGCAGTGATTGCCTTGGAATTGTCTTAACCCATCTACGGAGTATTACTCATGTCTGACGTTACTATGCGCCAAATGCTTGAAGCGGGCGTACACTTTGGCCACCAAACTCGTTATTGGTCGCCTAAAATGCGCCCCTTTATCTTTGGCGAGCGCAATAAAATCCACATTATCAATCTTGAGCAAACCCTACCCATGTTCAATGATGCCATGAACTATGTAGGCCAAATTGTGGCCAATGGTGGACAGGTCATGCTCGTGGGAACTAAGCGGTCGGCGCAAAAGCTGGTTAAAGAGGCTTCAGAGCGTGCAGGTGCGCCCTATGTTAATCACCGCTGGTTAGGCGGCATGTTGACCAATTTTAAAACAGTAAAGAATTCTATTCGTCGTTTGAAAGAGCTGGATACTCAATTAGTTGAGGGTCGGCAAGCTAAGCTCAGCAAGAAAGAGGCACTTACTATCGAGCGCGAACGTTTGAAGCTTGAGCGCAGTTTGGGCGGCATCAAAAATATGCAAGGTTTGCCCGACGCACTGTTCGTGATTGATGTTAAAAACGAATACATCGCCATTTCAGAAGCCAATAAACTAGGCATTCCAGTAATCGCCGTGGTTGACACCAACTGTCAGCCCGATGGCGTTGATTATGTAATACCTGGCAATGACGATGCGATAAGAGCTATTCGTTTGTACACAGAAGTGTTTGCAGACACGATTATCAATGCGCGACAAGCGGCACAAATCAAGTCTATTTCGAATGCCGGTGGTAAGAATGAGTATGTTGAGGTAACCGATGCTGACTTAGCATCATTAGTTGCTGACGCCGAATCAACAACGACTGACGCTGCACCAGAAGCTACCGTTGAAGCTGAGTTACCAGCTAAAGCAGCGACCGCTTCGACAGATTCTGCGAGCGCCGACGAATTGACTGAGATTGCCGGAATTGGTCCAGTCATCGCAAGCAAGTTGCATGGCCTAGGTATTACGACGTTTAAGCAAATCGCGGAATTAACCGAAGCGGATGTTGAGCGCATTGACGCTGAGCTCAATTTTAAGGGTCGTATCGCTCGCGAAAACTGGATTGAACAAGCGCAGGAAAAAGTTAAGTAGGCTTGTTAGTTTCCTGCATTGGCGCCATATGTTGGCGTTGATGCAGGTTGCATGATTAATGGTCGAGAAAAAAATCGGCCCATTACGAATTGAGCATCACCGCTAAGCGGTGTCGTATGTTGAGAAATCGTTCGGCGTTAGTCAGCGTCGGGTAGACTCAAAGGCATACCGAGTCCTTCTCGAACAACAGGCCCTGCAGGGGCCGATTAAATACTAATCAGACAAAAATTAAAGGTGATGATATGGCGATTACAGCCGCATTAGTCAAAGAATTGCGTGAGCGCACTGGCGCCGGCATGATGGAATGTAAAAAGATATTGACCGAAACAGATGGCGATATCGAATTAGCGATTGAAGAACTACGTAAACGAGGCGCAGCGCAAGCGGACAAAAAAGCGGGACGTGTAGCGGCTGAGGGCACCAGTCTTACGCTCGTAAAAGCAGGTAAAGGCGTCGCGGTGGAAGTGAATAGCGAAACCGACTTTGTCGCGAAAGACGACAACTTTGTTTCATTTGCCAATTCGGTTGCGCACGCGGTTGTTAACGGCGATCCGCAAGACCTAGATGCACTGATGAACAGCAAGGGCTCTGATGGGGCGACCATTGAAGAAGCTCGTCAAGGTTTGATCGCCAAAATTGGCGAAAATATCAGTGTGCGTCGTTTCCAAATTATACAAGCGGGCGATGGCGAAGTCGTTGGCGCTTATCAGCACGGCAATAAAATTTCCGTATTGGTGCGTCTGCAAGGCGGCAATGAAGAGTTGGCAAAGGACGTTGCCATGCACATCGCAGCCAGTCGGCCAGTTTGTATCTCGGCTGATGAGGTCCCGACTGAGTTGCTCGATAAGGAGCGCGAAATTTATTTAGCGCAAGCCGCTGACAGCGGCAAGCCGGCCGAGATCATGGAGAAAATGGTCGAAGGTCGAATCCGCAAATACCTAAATGAGATTACCTTGCTAGGCCAAGCCTTTGTCAAGGATCCAGATCAAACCGTTGAAAAGCTGCTTAAATCAGCTAATTCACAAGTCATGGAATTTGTGCGTTACGAAGTAGGTGAGGGCATCGAGAAAAAAGCAGATGACTTCGTTAGCGAAGTGATGGCGCAAGCGGGTCGCTGAATAATATCTTCAAATTAATTGGGTGATTCGTTACCATCTGAGCTTTGCATTCACACATACATCTGAGTACAGCGCGTAACCGCGAGGTTTTATATGCCGAAAACAGCCATACCGAATGCCGATCAACAAGAAGCAAAAGGTGGTTTTCGGCGTATTTTACTGAAACTCAGTGGTGAAGCGTTGGCTGGAACGAAAGGTGACCAGAAGTTTGGCATCGATGCAGCAACGCTCAATTCGGTCTGTCAAGAAATAGCCCAAGTCGTTAAAACCGGCACACAGATTGCGGTGGTTATCGGCGGAGGCAATTTTTTTAGAGGTATTAGTGCCTCTGAGTCAGGTATCGAGCGAGCAACAGCCGATTACATAGGCATGCTGGCAACCGTTATGAACGCGTTAGCGTTGCAGCAGGGACTTAAGCAGTGTGGCGTGGAAGCGCGAGTGCAATCGGCCATCCCTATTTCGCCCGTCTCTGAGCCCTATGTGCGTCTGCGTGCATTGAAACATCTCAATTTAAAGCGAGTGGTAATCTTTGCCGCGGGTACCGGCAACCCCTATTTCACAACGGATACCGCCGCAAGCCTTCGTGCTGCCGAGATTAACGCCAATATATTGGTCAAAGCGACCAAAGTTGATGGCGTTTACGACAAAGACCCGATGTTGCACAAAGATGCCATTAAGTACGATGTGGTAAGCTACGACGATGTGTTACAGCGGCGTTTGCAGGTAATGGATGCCACGGCGATCGCTTTGTGTCGCGACAATAGTATGGATTTACGCGTTCTGTCCATTAACGAATCTGGCGCCTTATGTCGGATGGCGAATGGCGAACCCATAGGCACGCTGATCACCGGTCGCTAGTCGCGTCGTGGATCGTTATTGTGCTTAGATGTTGTATTGCAGATCGCGATTAAGATAAGAATGACGGGCGCTGGACGTCGCACAACTGAACCACGTTAAGTTCATTAGGCAAGGTACATTATGATTGATGACATCCTTAAAGATGCTGAACAACGCATGCAAAAGAGCATCGAGTCGATGCAAGCTGACATGGCTAAAATCCGCACGGGCAGAGCCAGTCCAGCGCTCATTAACCATCTAGAAGTAGATTATTACGGCACTCGTACTCCGATTACGCAAGTCGCCAATATCAACGTACAGGACGCCCGCACGCTGGCCGTTCAGCCTTGGGAAAAAAACATGGTGCCTGTGATCGAGAAGGCCATCATGGAAGCAAACTTGGGTTTTAATCCTGTAACCACGGGCGATTTAATTCGTATCCCGCTTCCCCCCTTAACGGAGGAGCGACGTCGTGAGATGGTGAAAATTGCTTCGGGCGAGGGCGAAAACGGTAAAATTGCCGTGCGGAATATTCGCCGCGATGCGAATTCAGATTTCAAAGCTTTGTTAAAAGATAAGGAAATCACAGAAGATGATGACAAGCGAGCGCAGGATGCGATTCAAAAGTTAACCGACACCTACGTGCAACAAATCGACGAAATAGTCAAAGATAAAGAAGCTGATATTATGCAGGTCTAAAGCGACTACTTCGTTGCAGATCTAGAATGGCTCCTAGTTGACGCCGCAAGTCGCGGAATAAAGAAGCGGAACAAGGACGCGGAACACGGAAAAGGTGAAACGGTTGTGTGGGACATTTTTAAACGATTTAAGCGTAAACGTCAGCCTATCATTATCACCCCCAAACCGCGTCACGTGGCTGTTATCATGGATGGCAATGGTCGCTGGGCTAATGCACAAGGCTTGAGTCGCGTCGCTGGCCATAAAAAGGGCGTAGATGCAGTTAAGAACTTAATTAAAAGTTGTCTGCAACATAATATTCCCTATCTCTCGATATTCGCTTTCTCAAGCGAGAATTGGAATCGACCGAGCGGCGAAGTCAACGCGCTCATGGAATTGTTGTCGAGCGCTCTGGTTCACCAATCTAAAAAGCTCAATGAGAATGGTGTCAAGTTGACCATCATCGGCGATATAAGTAGGCTTGATCCCAGCATACAGCAGTTGGCCGCGGATGCCATCGAGCTGACCGCGCAGAACTCTACTTTGCATTTTAATGTTGCCATTAATTATGGCGGAAGATGGGATATCGTCAACGCAGCGCGTAAACTTGCACAGCAGGTGGTTGATGGCACGTTGCGCGTCGACCAGATAAACGAAGCGATTTTTGCCGACCATCTTGCCACGGCAGGTATTCCCGATCCTGATCTCTATATCCGCACGAGTGGTGAGTATAGAATTAGTAACTTTATGCTTTGGCAGGCGGCTTACTCAGAATTCTATTTCGTTGACACGCTTTGGCCAGACTTTGATGAGGATGCGTTTACGCAAGCGTTATATCGCTATACTCATCGGGACCGACGCTTTGGTGGTGCAGTCGAAAAAAATCAATAACAATAGATCACTGATCGACCATAAATAGGTGTGTCAACCACACCCACCGTTAGGAGGCTTGAGTGCTTAAGCAAAGAGTAATTACTGCGATTTTTTTGGTTGCGATCGTGCTAGCCGCATTGTTCGCAGAAAACGATATATATTGGCGACTGATGATCTCGGCCGTGGTGCTAGTCGGGTTTTGGGAGTGGCTAAAGTTCTGCGAGATTGACAACTTAGCCTCTAAAGTCGTGAGCTACATTCTCTTTGTCTGGTTGTTATACCCTCTTCATTTAGGGGCCTATACGGTGCCCGTTGTAGTGTTAGCGGCGTGTAGCTTATGGATCGCTCTATTTTTATTTACATTGCGAGATCAGTTCCAGTTTTTTCACGAACCCCTCGTTAAGCTCGTGATCGGCATCTTGCTGCTCAATGTAATCGGCTGGTTAGTGGTGGAATACAAATCCATCGAACATGGAATACTGTGGTTACTCGCATTCTTGCTAACCGCAGTGGCCGCGGATGTGGGTGCCTATTTTATTGGCCGTCGCTTTGGTAGCCGTCCGCTCGCGCCACAAGTAAGCCCAGGCAAAACGGTAGAAGGCATGTTGGGCGGGCTCGCGTTGGTGTTGGTCGTGTTTACCCCAATTTATTTGATTTTATTCAACACTCAATTGGCACTTTCTTTAGTGGCGGTGAG
>CAYOXK010000029.1:0-27876 GCA_964407915.1 uncultured Gammaproteobacteria bacterium | reverse complement strand
TGATTGGTCGTGTGGGCTGCAACGGGCGCGGCAGCGTTGTTGCCTTTGGTCGGTGCATTTTGCGGTTTCTCGGCACTTTTCGCTGGGGGTAAGCTGACTTTTGTGCCTTCGCTTGCGACGCTTTTTACCTCTAAACTCGTGGCTTGGTCGTTGTCTGGAGTAGCGCCTTCGTCAAGTGGCGTAATTCGTGAAACAAGCACCTGTTCTTCGCCGTCGACGGTGTTGGCCTGCTCGGCCATAAGCGCTTCCAACAAATCGGGCTCCAACTCAACATCAGCGGCATTAGGGGAGGATGAAGACAAATCAGGGTTCCGCGCGACTTCAACAACGGCATCCTCAGGCAATTCTGACGCGGGCGGACTTAACCACCAAGGCAATACAAGCACCCCAAAAAAGATCAATACCGCAGCACCCACTAAACGGTGCTTAAGTTCGAAGTCCTGTTCCATGTTTGATCTAACACTAGCTAATTATTCAAAATCAAATGCGCACAGCTGCCGAGGGCGTGTATTCACTATTACCCTTGTGCCTGAAGAGTCGCGAGTATATCAGTTACCACATAGAACGAACCAAAAACCACGACACAATCTAGATCATCGGCCATCTGCAACGCAGCGTTAAAGGCCGACACACTATCAACATATTGAAGTACAGGAACAGCAGCGCATCCTTCCATTTGGGGGCAAAGTGACGAAACTAAACCCGCGATATGCGCGGCCGTGGTGCCGCGCTCGGTCTCGATCGATGCCACATGCCAAACGTCTACCGTATTCGCAATTTGTGCAAGACTGGCGGCAATCTCTTTGTCTTTGAGCATACTGCACACTGCGTGCACGCGACCCTGCACTGTCAATGACTGCACAAAGCGATTTAATGTCGCCACCGAATCTTCGTTGTGCGCCACATCAAGCACCACCCATGGACGCTTAGCCACTATCTGACAACGCCCGGTGATTCGGGCTGCTTCAATCCCCTGATTTACAGCCTGATCAGACACAGGTAAAACCGCTTGTAGCAAAGTAAGCGCTTGCAGCACGCACGCAGCATTGTTGAGCTGTACGCCAGCTTGATGAAACGGTAACGGCAAATCCAGTAATTGCGTATCACCACTCTGCCAACTCCAACTATCGAAAGTCTGCTGGACAGGCTCAATAGAGTCTATGGATTTAGCCTCATTCTGCACAAAGCCGAAATCCCTAAACAATTGATAACACACGGCCCCGCGCTCCGAGCATGCCTCTAGCAACGCGGCGTCGTGTCGTGTCTCGCCAATGACCACAGGCCTATTGGCTCGCACAACACCCGCCTTCTCACGTGCAATCTGCTCTACGGTATTCCCTAGCCAAGCCGTATGATCAATCGATATGCTTGTGATGATAGCCAAGTCGCAATCTAAAATATTGACCGCGTCAAGCCGTCCCCCAAGTCCCACTTCGAGCACCATCAAATCGACTGAGGAAGTAGTAAATAGATAAATGGCCACTAATGTGCCAAATTCAAAATACGTCAACGGCGTGGTGCCACGCGCAGCTTCTACCGCAGTGAAGGCTGTGAGTAAGGCCGCATCATCCACATCAACGCCATTGATTTGAATGCGCTCATTAAATTTGAGTAAATGCGGCGACGTATATTTACCCACATGATAACCAGCTGTACGATAAATTGAACTCACTAATTCCGCTGTGCTGCCCTTGCCATTAGTGCCAGCAACTGTGATCACTTGTGCCGGTATTCCAGTCGGAAACATGCGTTGATAGACTTCGCGAGTGCGCCCAAGATCAAGGTCGATTTCACGAGCGTGCAGCGTCTGGATATAGTCAACCCAATCATTCACGCTTTGCCGGTGTACTTCCGGTTGCAGGAACTGGCTCATACCCGTCCTCAGCTCCTACATCCTTGATCATAACGCTGCACCTCACGTACCGCGGCCACCACTTTTTGTAGATCCTTTTGGCCCGGGCTCTGCTCGACCCCACTATTTAAATCAACGGCGTATGGTTTGAATTGGCTCAACATATTGAACAGATTATCTGGACCCAAACCGCCAGCAAGAATCATACGAGGAGCCTCAACCGTGGGCTTAATTGAAGTGTTAGTGCAAGGTTCCGTCGTGCCCGGGCTGGCCGGCCATAATGAGTAATCTAGGCGCTTACCTGTGCCACCGTGCTGATTGGGATCGAATGGGTCGAGCAAGATGGCGCGCGTGTGCTTAAATGCCGATATCGCACTCTGTACTGATTGCACGTCACGCGCGCGTACCGCCTTAATAACGGGTCTATTCAAAGCAGCCAAAATCTCGGGGTTTTCATCACCATGTAACTGTATGCAATCAAGACCGCACTGTGCAGCTAGTGTATTGATTAGTTCGGGCTGCGCATCAACAAATACTCCGACTAGCGATACGAATGCGGGAACCACTGCACGGATAGCAATCGCTTGTTCGAGCGCGACTCGGCGGGGGCTATCCGCGTACATGATCATACCAATCGCGTCCACTCCACACTCAACTGCATAGTGTGCTTGGGTGGGGTCAGTCATTCCGCACAGTTTTATTCTTGTTCGTACCATTTTCTTAACGCTCATACTCCCCAAAATTGCATCGTAGCGCGAGCGCTTGGCAAAGCAAACTCTGCTGGATAATCAACACCGGTTAAATACAAGCCCTGAGGTTCGGCGGTTATACCTGCTTGAGTGCGATCTTTAGCCAACAATAATGAAGCAAACCAGGCTAAATCGCGTTTGCCACAGCCCACCTCGATCAGCGCACCTGCAATATTGCGTACCATGTGTTGTAAAAAAGCATTGGCGGTAATATCAAACCAAATAAAAGCACCGTTACTCTCTAAGGCAAAGTGGCTCACGGTACGCACGGGTGAATGCGCCTGGCAACCTGCCGCGCGAAAACTGCTGAAGTCGTGTTCGCCAAGCAAAAACCTACCAGCCGCAACCATTAGGCCCGGATCTAGTGGGCGAAACTCGTGCGTCAAATAGTGTCGATTTAAAGCGGGCGCTATCGGTTGGTTATAAATAATAAACCGGTAGCTTCTGGAGATGGCGGAAAAGCGTGCATGAAAGTCATTGCGAACCTCATGAACCCAACGCAATCGAATATCACGATCCATAAAGCGATTAGCGCCGCGACACCACGCAAATAGGTTGCGATCAGCCTTCGAGTCGAAATGAATCACTTGGTGTGTAGCGTGCACACCCGTATCAGTGCGCCCCGCCGTTATAACAGTGATGGGCTCGTCAGCTACCTTGCTAAGAGCCTCCTCTACTTGCGATTGCACCGTGCGCACTTGCCCCTTTTGCGACTGCCAACCACTAAAGGCAAAGCCGTCGTATTCAACCCTCGCGGCAAACCTCATATTGGAGAAGACCTAAGCTTATGTTGATAATGCCGTACCACCTTCGCACAAAAACCAAGGCGAACGGCTTACGCGCTGTGGTTATGAATCAATCGAGTCGAGCAACGCAATGGCGTCGGCTAGCACGTCATCATCTATGTCTTCAGCTTTGGCGAGCTCGCGTAAAATTTTCTTAGCGCCGTCTTCATCACCCAGATCCACAAACACTTTCGCAAGCTCGTATTGAGTGCGCGCCTCATCGTAGCTCGATGCAACTTCAAGATCGCTCATTTTCTGTTCAGTATCACCGCGATCGCTGTTGTCACGACTTCGATCCGCTGACTGTCCAGTCGGCGAGTCTCCCGCAACGTCCATATCATCGATATCGTAACTAATCTCATCTGCTGTGAGCGTCAACTCTTCGTCTAGATCGTACAGCAAATCAATTTCGTCGTCGTCCTGAGCAGTATTTTGCACTGCGGGTTTGCTACCTCTTTGGCTTGCTCCGCCAGATGAAACATCTAAGGCATCCAACGCGACTTCATCCAGCTCGCTTAACTCACTATGCACATCGTCAAAATTGATTAAGCCCGCTTTACTCTGTACTGCGGATCGTTCGGCTGCCCCGCCGCGCATCGGGGTGTTCGCGCCGCGCTGGTTATTTACGCGCCCCACATTCGTCGCGGGGCTTACCTTTGACGCGAGACTTGCTCCAGCGCTGGCTATGGCATCATCAAACAATGGGTTTTCAGGTGAAATTTCACGACCCATGGCAACCACATTGCCCCAATCCGCATCAGAGACCGTATCCCGCTGTGCGTACAATTCCTCGGCTATGCGTTCAAAGCCTTGGGCGTTGCCGGTTTTATGATACAAAGACAAGAGTTTTTGTTTTATATCCACACGGTTCGGACTGATCGCAATTCCATCAAGCAGCACTTCTTCAGCCTGCTCATCGCGACCATAGGCAATATACACATCAGCTTCAGCGATGGGATCAACTTCATCGGCCTGCACCACGGCATCGCTATCACTGTATACGGTTAAAAATGACGTTTCTTTGTCTGCTCTATTGGCTTCCTCCGAAACGGTCACCTCAAAATCGGAGTCACGTCCATCATCGGCGTCAGCCTGAGTTATGGAGTTGGTTTCGATTGATAGCATGCTCACTTCAAACTCTTCATCTGCGCGACGACGCCGATACACGAGCAGCGCTAAGCCCGCGAGTAAGATTGCACCCACACCCGCTATGATCGTACTCAACCCCGATTCTTGCATCGTATTTAAAGTGCTACTGATAAAACCTTCACTTCCTTTTACTTTAATCGGTCGAGGCTGCGAGTTCGTGGTGCTACTCTCTGTTACGGCCGTGCTTTCGCCCTCGCCCGACGCTGCGTCAATCGACTCATCGCTCAGATCTTCAGTCACACCGAGATCTTCGTCCTGCGCATCAAGATCTATAATATCTATAGCGTCGTTTATGTCGGCCGCAGCGTCCAACGGGTCGTCAACACCAGCGCTTTCGACACCTAGCTCAGCATCTGCCTCACCGTCCACCTCACCCAGGCCTTCGAGGTCTACTGCAGCTGATTGAGATCGGTCGTTTTGCGCGGCGAGTGAGGCCTCTAAATTAGCCAAATCCGCGTCCTCTACCCCAAGCGTCATCAAACGATTGAGGTCAGAAAGTTGCCCTTCCAAAATCGAAATCCGTTCGGATAATTCTTGATTCTCTTGCGAGGACGACGCTAGCGAAGCTTCTAATTGCGTAATTTGATCGCGCAGTGCAATGACCTCGCCCTCACGCGAGTCCGACTGCGAGCTCGATACAAACGTTTCAGCCTCACTGGCGGCACCTACTCTAAACGTATCACCTGCAACGTCACCAGCTCCGCTATTACCATCAGATTGGTAACCATCGGCGGCAAGCTCATCACCAAAGGCATAATCGTCTTGGCCAACGCGCACCCCCGCCGTATCCGTAGCCGCGTCGCCAGTGCTCGAATCGACAAGCAAGTAAGAGGGATCCCAATCTTGCAATTGGTTTCGATAGAATTCGCGGGCGTCCGCCAACTCCACGGCCCGAATCGCATTAATGTCGCCAATTTTGAGGATTGCACCCTGCATCAACCCATTGATATTACCTTTGATGAAAGCACTTTGATTCTCCTCGAACATCACTTTCATAATCTGATAGATGCTCAAATCCGGGAATTGTTGTTGAAGCTCCGCCGCAATTACACTCAGCGACTCCCCTGCAACCACAGGCCCATATTGGGCATCTAAGCCCTGTGAAGAAGTGTCTTGACTGATCGCGGGAGCTGACTCATTGGTCGCTTGCACATCTTCAAACGAAACATAGTCGTCACTTTGTGTAAAGTCATCAGGGATTTCGGCCGGAATATCCGTACCTGAGCCTGTTATATCAGCAAAGGTATCGCTATCTACTTCAGCTAAAGGTTCCAACCGCTGCGCGTCTTCGTTTGAATACGAAGGGGCCTGCTCAGTCTCGACAATTCGTGGTTGTGAAATGGCAGGTGGTGCATCAGCGGCGTAAATGGGTGGGTCAATCAGTGCTGTGTATTCTCGTAAAAAGCTGCCACCAGACCAATCCACTCGAACTAACAAATGCACGAAGGGTTCATTAATGATGGAGTCACTGAGAATTCGTAGCACCGGCACTCCAGCACGTTCCTCCACCGCCAATCGCACTGAGCCTAAGTAACTCGGATAGTCTATGTTTAAGCCCTCAAATTCCTCGCGCGAAGCAATACGGGCTTCAATAGAGTTTAAGTCGTCACCTTCAGCAAGACTGAGTTCGATCACGCCATCAAGCGGTTGATCTAGATTCGACTGCACTTCCAACGATCCCAGTCCGAGCCCCCACGCAACACCCATCCAAGTTGCCGCAATTATCGGAGCGACTAGCTTGACCATCTTTTTTAAAACTCGTTGCGTAACTGTCATAGGTACTTTTACGTTAAACCTTTTTATGGCTGCGGCCACACTCAATATTAAATAAAAATGGGTATGCTCGCTCGCGTTAAAATAGAGAACTGCTAATTAATTGATTTTTGTCTCAAAGTGAATATTGGTGTTTTTTTGCGTAATAATGGTTGGAGTTCAAGAAGCTCATTATCAATTTCTCGGCGAAGGCCTCTCCGTGAACACCCGTTTTTAATGCCATCTGTTTAAGGTAAATAGCCGATGGCAATGCATAAACAGGTAAAGCACGGGCAGGTAATCCATAGACCTACATAAACCGCAGTTACGAAACCACGAATATGATGGTTTCGCCAGTCTACAAAGGAGCATCGCCTGATACAGTGTCATCTCAGTGTGAACATCTCGCAGACCTGTCTTTCTAATCGTTCGTCAATCATAAGAAGATATTTACAAATGTTCACCTTTACTTAGCAAGTAACGCGCAACGAATCCCTTTTATACCGCTTTTTTTTATAAAAATCTGTTTAATTTTAAGCATTTAGGAACACATTGTAACAACTTACATAAGTTTTAAGCAATACGCCCTAACCGCATCCCATCGTGCGGACCTAACCAGAGCTGTTTCGGCCTGCGTTCAACGCGTCCAAATTAAAGATAATCACGCACCAAAAGCTCCGCAATTTGCACGCTGTTCGTTGCAGCGCCCTTGCGCACATTGTCCGACACTATCCATAAATTTAAACCACGTGGATGTGAAATAT
Source organism: uncultured Gammaproteobacteria bacterium (assembly GCA_964407915.1). Taxonomy (GTDB): domain Bacteria; phylum Pseudomonadota; class Gammaproteobacteria; order Arenicellales; family Arenicellaceae; genus Arenicella. The sequence goes on along the minus strand of CAYOXK010000029.1, from coordinate 20,825 downwards.
CGTCGCGTACGCGGCCAACAAACACCGCGTCTTTGCCCACCGCCTCGGTCACCGCGGTTGGATAACCACCAGGTTGGCGTTTGTCGACCACTTTTACACCGGGTGCTTTACGCAACAGTTTGAGCGCTTGCGCAGCGGTAATTTTTTCACGCGTTTCGATATGACACGCTTCAGAATGACCATAGAAAACCGGTACGCGCACTGCCGTTGGATTTACTTGAATGGTGTTGTCACCCATTATCTTGTGAGTCTCCCACACCATTTTCATTTCTTCTCGAGTGTAGCCATTATCTTCAAACACATCGATATGCGGTATCACGTTGAAAGCAATTTGTTTAGGGTACACCTCGCTGACAATCGATTTACCACTTAACAGGTTTACCGTCTGCTTAGCTAATTCTTCCATCGCGTCTTTACCTGTGCCTGACACAGCCTGATACGTCGCTACGTTAATGCGCTCAATACCAACTGCGTCGTAAATGGGTTTTAACGCAACCAGCATTTGGATAGTGGAACAATTGGGATTGGCGATAATATTGGTCTTGGTATAGCCCGCAATGGCGTGTGCATTCACTTCAGGAACAACTAAGGGAACATCATCGTTATAACGAAAGTGCGATGTGTTATCCACCACCACACATCCCGCTGCGGCCGCTTTGGGGGCATACTCGGCCGAAATCGCACCACCAGCCGAGAACAAACCGATCTGCACCTGAGTGAAATCAAAATCAGCCAGATCTTGCACTCGAATCGACTTATTGCGAAATTTGCGAGTTAATCCCGCCGATCGTTCGCTGGCCAATAGAAAGAGTTGGTCAACCGGAAAATTGCGTTCTTCAAGCACCTCAAGCAAAGCTTCGCCCACGGCGCCAGTCGCGCCAACAATCGCTACGTTCACTAATTTTTGTTCCATTAATTTATCTGCTTTAACTAATATGAATGAGTGCAATCAATACGGGAAGCGCGTCCCCGTTTTTGGCTGCTGACACTGCACCTACAATTTTACACTAGCGTGACAACCAAGCTGCTCAAGCGGCCAAAGAGCAATGAACTACTCGGCAGCTCAACCTCAGCACGCAGGGCAACAAAGACCTTAAAAATCGCCACTTTTACAAACCCACTCGAGTGTGATCTACTGTTTGCGTTCGTGGCTAATTGCGTAATAAACAGATAGCCCGCGAAAAAAAGCCTTTAGCGCATTGAAACAAAAAGCCTTTAGCGTTTTGAAATAAAAAGCCTTTAGCGAATTATTTCAAAACGGCCTCAAACCGTTTGACTCAGCGTATAATCGACGCCGCGGATTTTAACATAGCGAACGAATGTGAATGCTTAAAAATAGCCCATCATCCCCCTGCAATTGGTCGTTTAGACGCTTTTGGTGCTTTTGCGCCGACGAGCTCGGTAGTGCACGACTACAGGTAGATGCTAAAGCCGCCGATATTGAACAATTTTGTGGCAATTCGCAGTTCGCACTCACCTCTATTAAGCAGGTGTTGGTTACTAGCTATAAGCGCAGTCGTTGTAAAAACTTAGACAGCCGCATAAACCTCAACGCCACCTTAGATGTGCTGGGCGAAGCCGCGTATGCTTTGCAGGGCCAACACAAAGACGACTTACTCGACATTGAACTTCTAGAAGAGATTGGCTGGTGCGTCAATGCAATCTACCCAAAAGAGCCAGCCACAACAGAAGACTCAGTCGACGGCATTACGCTGAACAGTACTTTAGTGCATGCGAGCCAGCGATTGTATCTAAGCGAGCGAAGTATGGCGGGCGCACGCGGACTGCCGCGTCGCAAGCGTCCTTCGCGCAACACTCGCGTGGTGTGTTTAGCGAGCGCCAAACAACGAAGAGCCAATTCAGTCGGGTAGCATATCGTTAAAGCGCTAAGCTTGGTTGGCAAAGCGTTCTAAGCCAACACATCGTCGACGATATCAGTCGACAGCACCCCTAAGCGCTGCAACGCAACATGCGACTTTAGGGTGGCTCACCAGAAATGGCGTATTGCCAAAAGCCACACAAGGAGGAGAAAAGCTAGAGTAACGCTAGAAAGGCCTCTTCATCGATGATCGCCACTCCGAGCTCAGCGGCTTTACTGGCTTTGCTGCCTGCGTCTGCGCCCACCACCACGCAGTCCGTATTTTTCGACACACTGCCGGCAACCTTGGCGCCCAAGCGCTGCAGGGCTTTCTTAGCATCCGAGCGCGACATTGAACTAAGCGTACCGGTTAACACAAAGGTTTGCCCCAACAAAGGCTGAGTTGCACCATCCTGGTGACGCTCCTCAACTTGCGGATACTCAATTCCTACTTGCTCCAACCGCGCGAGCATTGCTTGATTCGCGGGCGACGCAAAATAGTCCAAAATACTTTGTGCAACGATTGGCCCAATATCTGGCAAGGTTTCGAGCTGACTAAGCGTGGCATCACTTAAAGCAGATAAATCTCCAAAGTGTTGTGCGAGTTGTTCGGCGGTCGTTTCGCCCACATTAGGAATACCAAGAGCATAAATTAACCGAGACAGCTCTGTGTGTCTGCTCGCCTTAATCGCTGCAAGCAAATTCTCGGCCGACTTCTCAGCGAAACGATCTAAACCGACCACCTGATCAAGCGTCAGGGTATAAAGATCTGCCGCGTCAGCAATCAACTTTTGATCAACCAACTGATCGACTATCTTGTCGCCGAGTCCGTCGATATCCATCGCTTTACGCGAAGCAAAATGCTTGATCGCCTGCTTGCGCTGCGCCTCGCAGCGAACTCCGCCGCTGCAACGCGCAATGATTCCGGCCCCCTCAAACAATACGGCTGAGGCACAAATAGGGCACTGCGTGGGAAACTCATAGGCCACAGATTCCACGGGGCGCGCCTGCAGTACCACCGACACGATCTGCGGAATTACGTCACCAGCGCGGCGAACCACAACCGTATCGCCTACGCGAATCCCTAAACGTTCAATCTCTGCTCGATTATGTAAGGTCACGTTGGACACGGTCACACCGCCTACAAACACTGGCTCGAGACGTGCAACAGGGGTGATCGCACCCGTGCGTCCAACTTGCGTGCTAATCTCATTCACCCGCGTAGTGCGTTCTTGGGCCGCAAACTTATGGGCCAACGCCCAACGTGGAGCTTTAGCGATAAAGCCAGCTGCGTGTTGCCAATCCAGACGATTAAGCTTGTACACGATGCCATCAATGTCGTAGCCCAAATCTGCGCGCCTCGCGCCCATGCGACGATAGTAGTCCAAACAACCCTCCACTCCTGACACTAATTCGATGATCGGACAAATGGGCAAACCGAGTTTAGCCAAAAAATCCAATGTAGCTAGGTGTGTAAGGGGACGTTGCTCGTGGGCGTTGCTGTGCGCCATGTCCCCGTTAACCTCGAACACCCCTACCCCATAGATAAAGATATCTAAAGGCCGCTGAGCCGTAATGCGGCTATCAAGTTGGCGTAAAGATCCAGCCGCTGCATTACGCGGGTTAACATAGAGTTTCTTTTGGGCGGCCGTTTGGCGTTCATTGAGTTGTGCAAAGCCAGCGAGGGGCATAAACACTTCGCCGCGCACCTCCAAACGCGCCGGAGCACCCGAAGCCAAACGTAAAGGCAGGCTTTTGATGGTCTTAATATTTTGCGTTATGTCCTCGCCAGTGCGCCCATCGCCACGCGTAGCGGCCTGCACTAACCGTCCGTGCTCATACACAATGCTCACAGCTAAACCGTCAAGTTTGGGTTCGGCCACATAATCTAAAACGTTACTACTCGGTTGATCAATTTGCTCATGCAACCGCCGGTCAAACTCCTTAACGTCCTCGTCAGCGAAACCGTTACTGAGCGACAGCATCGGCATTTCGTGTTCAATTTGCTTGAAGTGCGGCAAAATGGCACCGCCCACCCGTTGCGACGGCGATTCAGGCGTTTGCAAAGCAGGAAATTCGGCCTCCAACGCTAACAACTCTTGCATAAGTAGGTCGTAGTCGAAGTCGCTAATCAACGGGGCATCATCGCGATAGTACTGCCGATTATGCTCTTCGAGTTCCGTGGCTAACTCAGTATGGCGTAGCGCCACCGCTTCAGGCAAATGGGAATTAGCGCTCATAACCGCCCTCTAAAACAGCTTCTTACTCACTGCATCGCCCGGCGCTATTCCAACTGCGCGTAACCCCGCGGCAATTTCGCTAACCTGCTTGAGTAACGTATTCAGCGAACGTTGGGTAAGCGGACGACCAGTGCGATCGACGACCTTGCCCTCTAACCAAACGGCTAATTTATTCGCGTCATCGATCATTTCCTGAAACACTTGTTCGGGGCTGCTCGTCGCTGGCACATTCATCATAAACACCAGATCAAAAACATGACCCGTAGTCACTTCTTTTAGCCCTTGAGTACGTTCGCCGTCACTACACACCAAGCGATACATTAACGAGAGATTATTACGCTCGCCAGTAGTACGCATAAACACGCCATTCGCGTCTGGCAACATGACTAAGTCACGAGCGCAACTTTCCACATCCGCTACCCTAAACCCTTCGCGAGACTTTGGCACAACATTTAAAACTGCCAACGAGTCAAACCGCATACCGATTTGATCGAGCTTGCGTGCCTGTACCAAGGCCGCGTCGATATCCATGGAAAATTCAAATGGAGCATCATAACGAGTCGTAAAGGCGAGCACCATTTGCTGAAAATCATGCACCTCTTTTTTCGACATTGCGCCTTGCCGATCAGCCAGTTGAATCGACAAGCCCAAATCGACGAACTGGGCAGAAGGTTGCTCGTGTTCAATGTCGCACCACACGTCTGTAAGCTGATTTAGTCCAAACAAATGAATGGCTCGATGAAATTTATAATCGTATTCACGCAATAAACCCATCAGTTCGTGCTGTTCAAGCGGCGCCTTGATATTGATGCGTGCCACCAATTCGGTAGTGATGCCGGCCTTAGTGTCAGCGCCTTCGGGAATCTCCAGCGGCTCGTTGCTCAGCGTAACGGGTTCTACATCTTTCAAACTAGCGTTCGGCACACTCGGCGTATTGCTAGCACGGGCATTTGAATCATGCTCTGCACGGGGCGATGATTTACGAAAATCTTGCGCAACTCGCGCACGCGTCGCACGCATCGCACGAGGAGTACTTTTAGCGCTGCCGGCACGCGCTAATTCGAGTGCAGCTTGCAGCGGCTTTTTGGTCAATTCGCTCAGCTTGGCCGCCATGCCACGCTGCGCGGCTACTCGAGCCATGAGTCGTGGTTCTACATCTAATTCTTTTAATCCCAACACTTCGTCATGCTCAGACTGCCTACGCCGCTGCTTAGCACGCTGATCCTCACTGGAGTCGGCAACTTTAGGTTCGCGCTTACCAGCAGCGCCTCTATCCGAGCGAGAGCCTTCAGCGGGTGTAACACGAGAGCCTTCAGCTAATCGAGAGCCTTCAGCTAATCGAGAGCCTTCAGCGGGCGTAACAAAAGAATCGTCAGCCTCAAAAGGCGCTTCATCTGCAAAACGACCATCATCTGTCTCGTCATATTCGTCATAGTTGTCATAGTCGTCAGACCACGCCGATCCACGCGAACGAAGCCGCGACGCTTTAAACTTATTAACGCCTTTAGGATTGGCCTGCATCCACGAATAGGCCGCAATACCCAAGAAGAGCAGTATGCCAATCAATAAGAAAGTTAGCTGAAGGTCAGACATTTGTATAAAACAATACCACCGTGAGAATCTAACGTAATGTTACTCGTAATCTGCCCCCATTGTCCCCCAAGCCCCCCCGCTGGACGCCTTAAGTTGCTTGGATCGGGGCGCAGCGAGCGCACGAGTTACGTTACTGAACCGCCATTGCCGCGGCTTGCGCGACATCCACCGCTATCAAGCGCGATACACCCGCTTCAGCCATCGTAACGCCTACCAGTATATCTGCAACTTCCATGGTGATTTTGTTATGTGTAATAAACAGTAATTGAGTTTTTTCCGATAACTGTTTGAGCAAATTAGCATACCGTTCAACATTGGCGTCATCGAGCGGTGCGTCAACCTCGTCCAGCACACAAAAAGGAGCCGGATTGAGCTCAAAAAAGGCGAACAACAGCGACACTGCCGTGAGTGCCTTTTCACCACCCGACAGCAAGTGGATCGTACTGTTACGCTTTCCTGGCGGACGGGCCATCACAGCCACGCCAGTCTCAAGCAAATCATTACTCGTTAATTCTAAGTAAGCATTGCCCCCGCCAAACAACTGCGGAAAAAACTCTTGAAAGCGTGTGTTCAAGGCATCAAACGTCTCTCTAAACCGCGTTTTGGTTTCGCGATCAATTTTTTGAATCGCGGCTTCCAGCGTCGCCATCGCCTCCGTTAAGTCTAGATGCTGCTTATCGAGGTACTGCTTACGCTCACTGCAGGTTTCATATTCTTCAATCGCCACCAAATTGACCGCACCAATACGCTCTAACTTAAGGCGAACTTTCTCTAGATCGCGCTCCAACTCGGCGGGACTCTTATCCTCTGCCAATTCAGCCGCATGCGCCAACATCTCATCGGTATTGGCCGAGAGGCTTTCCGCTATAGTGTCACGCCTTACTACCAGTTCCTGTCGCTCCATGCGCACCTGTTCTAGCGCGTCGCGTACCGTTTGCGACTGGCGATCAAAACCCACACGCGCTTGATCCGCAGAGCGCATGTCGTTCTCAAATCCCGCCAACTTGTTGCGCGCAGCACTCAGCTCCTTCTCTACACTTAAACGCTGATCTAAAAGCTCTGTTAACTTCTCGCGCAATCCCACCGTGGGGTCTTGCGCATCGGTTAACACCAACTTCAATTCCTCGCGACGCACACTTTGTCCCGCCAACTGCCCTTCTAGACGCTCGATACTCTCTTGCAACGAGGTCATACTTGAACGGTGACGCTCAACTTCCAGTCGCACTGCTTGAGACGCGTCACCCGAAGCGCGCTCGGCTCGTCGGGCCACCTCCAACTGCTCTACCAGCCCAGCCCGCTGAGCCGATAATGTGCTGCGTTGCTCTTCAAAACCAGATGCCTGTTGCTTTGCCTCTTCCATGCGCTTTTGCGCTGCCGAAACTTCATCTTTGGCTAACATCAACTGCTCGCGTAAAGCGTCCTGCTCTGCGCTTAGCTGCTCTCGCTGCGACAACAATTCGGAACTACGTGCTTCAATGCGCCCGAGCTGATTATGCAATTCGGTGCGCTCATGTGACTTTACTCGGTACTCCTTGCGTTGTAGTTCGCGCTGCGCTTCGGCATCTTTGATCTGAGCCTGCAGCTCCGCACGGTGCGCATCAAGCTCTTGCATCTGCGCAGATGCCTGTTCTACTTGCGTCGTAAGCGAATTAATCATTGCCTCGCGCTGCAAAACACCCTGCGCTCCCACGTCAATCGTGCCCAACAATGACCAGTTTGGCCCTAACCACTCGCCCCCTTGCGTCACCACCGATTCACCCAATCGCAACGTGGCCTGTAACGCGTTGGCTTGTGCAAGTGTTTCTACTGCGTAAACCCCATACAACCAGTCAGCGACGAGTTCGCCACCAACCGTCACTTTACTCGCTAATGAATCAGCCGCTAAACGCAGCTTCTCAACCGCTTGCGGTGCGCGTTGTACAAACCACGCTCTATTAGGGGCATCGTCTTGCGCCCAACGTACCGCATCAGCCGTTGCGCCCAAAGCCACCGCTTGACTGCGAGAATGCAGCACTGTATCGACCGCAAGCTCCCAACCGCTCGCCACTTTTAACGCTTCGCTAATGCGTTGCGCATCACCTAAATCATGGCGCGCTAACCACTCTGACAAGGCCTCGTTCTGCTGCTCGGCATCAGCCAGTTGAAGGGCTTTGAGTGTGGCAGAATTTTCCTGATAAATTTGCCGTACCGCGTCCGCATCATGACGTAATTTTTCCAGATCCGAACGCTGTGTATTAATCTGTTTATCAAAATTGCTGAGCGATTGTTCGAGCGCCACACAGGCCGCATCAGACTCCTTAACCGCCTGAGCCAAACGCTTTGCTTCCACCGTGTCCAACTTATCATTGATGTGTTTAAGTGTGACCGTCACCTGCTCGGCACGCTGACTAATACTTTGAATCCTGCGATCTTGCTCCTGTATTCGCGCAACCTGCACGTCGCGCTCTTTCTCAGGACTCGCCACCAATTGATTTATTTGTTCCCACCCCTGCTGCCACGTTTGAAAGGCCTGGTTCGCCGCAACGAAATTAGCTTGGGCTTGCTCATGAGCGGTCGCCTTTTCGACATTTTGCGGCTCGAGTTCGGCAATGGACTGCTTAGACGCGAGTAGGCGCGACTTATCCAACTCAAGATGGCTCAAGGCACTTTGCTCGAGCTCCACCAAACGATCGTACTCTTGTTGATTTTGCTTGCGCGTTTCAATGGTGTGTTGAATAGACTGTTCAATACTCGCTACTTCGCCGCCCAAACCATAATAGCGGGCCTGCACTTCGTTAAGTGCTTCGGTGAGCTCATGGTGGGTAGCGCGCATGGCCTCAATACGCGACTCTACGCTACGCTGTTCGGCCACATGGGCGTCGAAGTCCGTTTTAAGATTCGCTAGTTTGCTGTCTTGGGCGAGCACTTGCTCGTGCAAGGCCGACCAGCGTCGCGTCTTTAGAGCGCGCTCTATGCGTCGCTGCTCATCTTTTAATTCTTTATAGCGCTCTGCGTCGTTAGCTTGCCGCTTGAGTCGTCGCAGCTGCGTTTCTAGCTCGCCGATGATATCTTCAACACGACTCAAATTCTCGCGCGTGTGACGAATGCGATTCTCAGTCTCGCGACGACGATCTTTGTATTTTGAGATTCCGGCTGCTTCTTCAATCAGCACGCGTAAATCGTCCGGCTTCGATTCAACAATGCGACCCACCATGCCCTGCTCGATAATGGAATATGAGCGCGGCCCCAGTCCGGTGCCTAGGAAGATATCCTGAATATCTTTGCGGCGGCATTTGTCACGGTTAATGAAGTATTTAGATCCACCATCACGCAACAATTCACGCCGTACTGCAATTTCACCAAACTTGGCATACGCACCTGGCGCCTTACCCATCGAGTTGTCGAACACCAACTCTACATAAGCTTTATTCACTGGCTTGCGCACTGACGAGCCATTAAAAATAACGTCGTCCATGCTCTCGCCGCGCAAATTCTTTGCTGACGATTCACCCATGACCCAGCGAATGGCATCGATCACATTCGACTTACCACAGCCGTTTGGCCCCACTATGCCTACTAAGTTATTGGGCAAAGCCACTTTTGTGGTATCCACAAACGACTTGAACCCGGACAGTTTTATGTACTTTAAACGCATGGGCTAGCTGATAATCGATGGGTGAGCAAACAAAAAGGGAGATGGATTTAAACGCGACACAAATTCAGAACGAGTTGGTCGGCTACAAACAAGGAAAATCACAGCGACTATTATTATTGTTGTTGTTTTGATGGTTAAAGTGCTTAGCGAGCCGTATTCTAATTGCTTAGCGAGCCGTATCTTAAAAAAGGAACTGTAGCAAAGATCTGCAGCGAATAACTCATAAACAAGCTATCTAATTGGTTAACGCGAGTCCCATATAAAGGTTCAAAAGCCTGTAAGCCAAGCATCTGTATCATATGCTCGATTAAAGACGTACAGAATCGCCACTGTCCTGACTGACTTCCCTGTTAAAAAGCTCTTTTTACTCAGAATAGCCCGCTAGCGCATCCTACAAAAGCGCCGCCAAGAAGTCACTGTATCGAACATTAAAATAGACCGCCGTAGGCGTTTCGCGGCACTCTAGCTCCTATTTTTTTTGATTGATTTGATGAGCAGGCGTTGATTCGTAGGTTAATCCCTAAGATTAGTTTAAAATCGCGTCGGTTAAAACCGCTGATTTACTTTATTCGCCCAAAATCGAGAAATAAAAATGGAACGACCTAGCCAACCCTCTAAAGAACTGCTGACTTTCGACAACCCGGCACCACAAAACGACTACACCATTCGTATTACCGTGCCTGAGTTCACCTGCCACTGCCCGCTGACAGGCCAGCCTGACTTTGCCGATTTTGTAATCGAGTATGTGCCGGATCTAGCCTGCGTTGAATTGAAAAGCTTGAAGATGTATTTCTGGTCTTTTCGCGACGAGGGAGGCTTTCACGAAAAACTCAGCAATGAGATTTTGGGGGCGCTCGTAAAGGCTACCCAACCTCGCTTTATGCGACTGACCGCCAACTGGAATGTGCGCGGCGGTATCTACACCACCGTGGTGGTTGAACACCGATCTAGCAGTTGGCAACCACCTATTAGTGTCGAACTGCCCTAATCCTTAATTATAATTTCCAATCCTAACCCTGAAAAAATTTTGGGTATTGGTGCTCACCTCGGCATTGGGATCGACGAACTAAAATGTGTACACAACCTCAACGATGATGCTCACGCACGCGCAAATTCAGCAATTTAAAATCGACGGCTATCTATTGCTACGCGAGCAAATAGGTAAGGAGCTTCTATCCTCCTTGCGCGAACGCGTGAGCGAGCATCTCGCGCAACGCATCGCCCCATTCGAGCTCGAGACTGATGTTCACTATCCTGGCTCGCCGGATTCGAAAGAGGCGCTCGGCGGTGATACCATTCGGCGCCTCAAACAGGCATACCAACGTGACCCGCTGTTTGATGAAGTGGCGCGACTCCCTGTTGTGGTACAGGCCGTGCAGCAAATTTTAGAGGCGAGCCACGTACTGTTAAATCCTAACCACCACAACTGTATTATGACTAAACAACCACAGTTTAGCTCTGAAACGCTGTGGCATCGCGATACTCGCTATTGGCAGTTCAATAACAAGTACCTGATCAATAGTTGGTTGGCCATTGGCAATGAAATGAGTGAAAACGGCGCAATGAAAATACTGCCGGGCTCGCACCGCTGGGAGGTAGCTGATGATGCGCTAGACGCAGCGCAGTTCTTGCTGGTAGACCATCCAGACAATATCGCCCGCTTGGCGACCGCCCGCACGGTTGAAATGCGCGCAGGTGACCTACTGCTCTTTAGCGCGCATTGCTTTCATGCCGCTGGACGCAATACCACCGCACAAAGCAAGTTTTCACTGGTGTACACCTACCACAGCGAAAACACTGTGCCGCTCCCGAACACAGCGTCTGCAGCAACCCCCGAAATACTCTTGAGTTAAGTTACTCCCTTACATTCAAAAATTAGGGAAAACATCTCAAAAGGGTTAACGCTCTGTATTAAGGGCTACTCAAATACCGTTCGCGGGTCTTTACGATTAAAGACCGAGCTTTGCTTTGCGGTAGCGCGCCAACACAGGCGCCGTTAAGCTGCTTACATACACATACTCATCGGTCTCCCAAGCCCCGGTAGTTGCAGCGTATCCCCCTTTAGGGTCTTGAAAGCTAGCAAGAATGTTACCTTGTGCATCAATAGTCAGCACGTGCCCGTACGCTTGCACATTAGGGCGGACAGCTTCAGGCAGACGCTGCACAACTTTACGCAAGAACGGGTAACCCGCCAAAGCATCAAGCGCTTGCGAACGCGGTGATGTTAATCCCACCCAAAAGCGCCCATCTTGGCCTAAATGCACATTGTCTGGAAACCCAGGAAGATTATCAATTACGACCTCACTCTGCCCTGCTTGATCGCCCTGTAACCAATAACGCCAAATTCGGTATCCGCCCGTTTCAGCAACGTAGAAAAAGTCCTCTTCGGGCGACAGTGCCACGCCATTGGCAAAACTTAAATCTTGCATCACTACTCGCGCAGTACCGTCGGTAATTGAATATTCAATAATACGCCCATGCAAGCCGTGCTCGTTTATATCTAACAAGCTCGCTTGTAACGTTCCGCCAGCCGCCTGCGGGTTGAATTTAGTGGAGGCATCGCTTAAATAGATTATTCCATTGGCAGTGACATCCAGATCATCCGCATACACAATCGGCGAACCGTCTACGCGATCAAGTTCTAAGCTCACTACTCCTGCCGCAGTTACTTTTTGTAGGCCCAAATAGGCATTAGCCACCCACAAGTTACCCTGCGGATCAAACGCGATGCCCAATGGCCGCCCACCTACATCAACCCAGCGTTGCGGCTGTGGGTCTGCGGAGTTGGCCGGCCAACGCAGAATCCACCCTTCATGAGTAGTGGCATACGCTGTGCCTTTGCCATCATCAATTACGGCTTCTGGACCATGCAAACCATCCAAAGGCACCACTTCAAACTCTGACAAACGCTCATTCACCGCAAACACACCCTCGAGTGGCATGGGCGGTGGGGCATCCCATACACGTGGGGCGATGGGTACAGGCCAAGCAACTAAATACAGACCAACAATAACAATGGTCGCCCCTATGAGCTGTGTGGTTAACTTCATGAATTCTCCTTTGGGTTTACACGACTAAAGATCGATGTACATTGACCAATTGGGCATTTGAGCATGCCCACTATTGTTGGCCGTCTAATTCTATAGCACTAAAAATAAGCTTAAAGAGTGAAGCCACCATCGACCACGATACACTCCCCCGTGGTGTAGCTTGAGGCATCAGACACTAAATACAAAACAGTGCCCGCCATTTCTTCCGGCTCCGCATGTCGGGCCATAGGGATGGTCGCCATAGCTTGTTTATGAATGTGCTCGTTCTCGAATAACGCGCCTGCGAACTTGGTTTTGGTTAGTCCTGGCAACAAAGCATTTACGCGAATATTGTGCTGCGCGCATTCCTTCGCGAACGCTTTAGTCATACTGATTACGGCGGCCTTGGTAATTGAATAGATGCCTTGATGCCAGCCGGGTTGCAATCCGTTTACCGAGGCCGTGTTCACAATAACGCCACCACCTTGATCACGCATCATTTTGCCCGCTGCCGTCGACATGAAAAAGTAACCGCGAATGTTCACATCCACGGTTTTGTTAAACGCACCCAGATCGGTATCCAAAATGGGACCAAAATAAGGATTAGTTGCGGCATTGTTTACGAGGATGTCTAAGCGTTGGTGCTTGGATTTAATGGCAGCGAATACTGTATCGATATGCTCCATATTGCCAATGTTACACGCGAGCGACTCGGCGGAGCCACCACTATCCTTAATGCTTTTTACCACCGTGTCACAATCTTCTGCGCGGCGACTCGAGACAATTACGTGCGCGCCCTGCTCGGCTAATAATTTGGCAATGGACTCGCCGATTCCACGACTTGCGCCCGTCACGAGGGCGATTTTTCCAGAGAGATCGAAGAGCGAAGTAGCCATGAGCAACCCGTAAGGTAAATGCATGAAAAGGAGTGGTGAGTATAGAGAAGCGAGAGATGCAGCTCAATGCTTAAGACTAACCGATGAGTTCAGCCACTGCGCGACCACCGCGTATCGAGCCTCGTGTTACGGCCAGGCGGCGGCCAGTCTTAGTACCTCTTTATTTACCGATCAGTCGACGCCTGTTATATAGTTAGGCACTCTGTCGACAGCTAGCTCCCCAATTTCTCCATTTAGGTGGCCCCCAATGATCAAACTCATTTTATACACACTGTTCCTGATTTTTGATTTATTCGTGCTCTATGTAATCTTTGGGCAAGCTCCCACACGATGGCAGGCCAATAGGGCCAAAAAAACGCCCGAGGATCGGTTTGCTAATTTGCCCGATTTTCCATTCGCGCCAAACTATAAAGAAGTGCTCGGCTATCAAGCCCACTATCTGGACGAAGGCCCTAAAAACGGGCCGGCGGTTTTGCTGTTACACGGCCAACCCTCTTGGAGTTTCTTATACCGCAAAATGATCCCGCCGCTCACGAAGGCGGGTTTTCGTGTGATCGTGCCTGACCTGATCGGCTTTGGTAAGTCCGACAAACCGCTGCAAACGGCCGATCATAATTACCAAATGCACATCGACACGATGACCGAACTCGTGAAACAGCTTGATTTAAAGAACGCCGTGTTTTTTGGTCAAGATTGGGGCGGATTAATTGGCCTGCGCGTGGTGGCCAACGAAACTGATCGTTTCAGCTCGATTGTACTGTCGAACACGGGCCTGCCGTTTGCCGACGGTCTGAAAGGTTGGCTTGGCTACCCGTTGTTTAAGCTGGCTGTCTGGCGCGAGGGCAAACCCGACACTGTGGTAGGTAAGAATGGCTTTAGGTTTACACGTTGGGTTGCGTGGGCGGCTACCACACCGCATTTTGATCTAAATACACTTTTTCAAAATGCCACCAGCACGCAATTAAGCGACGCAGAACTGGCGGCTTATAACGCGCCGTTCCCTGATGAAAGCTATATGAGTGCCATCCGCAAGTTTCCCTCGATGGTTCCGTCGCAATTGCGTCAGAATGCAGAGATCATGCGCAACGTGTTCGAACGCTGGCAGAAACCTTTTATTACGGCCTTCAGCGATTCAGACCCAGTAACGAAAGGCATGGACTCGGTTTGGCAACGAAAAGTACCAGGGGCTAAAGGACAACCTCATCGCGTTATAGCTGGCGGGAATCACTTTATTCAAGAAGATAACCCGATGGAATTGGTAGACGCCATCAAGCAAGCGGCGCAGGCCGCGCAATCGCACTAAGCCATCGCGTGCTAAACAGGCTTGGCGGTTAAACAGCGCCTACCCAACGGCCGCCCCGCGGCCGATGGGTACAGCGTGCGTTTTACCGATTGGCGATCAGGTCTTTAACGACACTAGGATCAGCCAACGTACTCGTGTCGCCTAGTTGCTCAAATTCATTTTCAGCAATTTTGCGGAGAATACGGCGCATGATCTTACCCGACCGAGTTTTTGGTAATCCGGGCGCCCAATGAATTGCGTCGGGTGTCGCCACAGGGCCAATTTCAGTGCGAACATGGGCCACTAACGTCTTTTTGAGCTCATCGGTATATTCCACTCCCGCCATCAAAGTGACATAGGCATAAATGCCCTGACCTTTTATTTCGTGCGGATACCCCACGACCGCCGCTTCCGCTACCGCCTCGTGCAGTACCAATGCGCTCTCGACTTCAGCCGTGCCCATGCGGTGGCCCGAGACATTAATCACATCATCTACTCGCCCCGTAATCCAGTAGTAGCCGTCTTCGTCGCGACGACAACCGTCACCGGTAAAGTAATAGCCTGGATACATGGAAAAATACGCGTCATAAAACCGCGCAGGATTATTATAGACACCGCGCATTTGCCCAGGCCACGATCGTGGAATGGCTAAGTTACCTGACGCGGGTCCTTCTAATACCTGACCCTGATCGTCTAGCAATACAGGCTCAACACCAAAAAAGGGCAACGTAGCGGAACCTGGTTTGGCTGCGGTTGCGCCAGGTAACGGCACAATCATGATGCCACCCGTTTCGGTTTGCCACCAAGTATCCACAATGGGGCAGCGGCCTTTGCCGACCTTATGGTAATACCACTCCCACGCTTCAGGGTTAATGGGTTCGCCGACGGTACCGAGAATCCGTAGCGAATCGCGGCGCGTGCTGTCTAAGAACGAATCCCCTGCCCCCATAAGCGCTCTTAGGGCTGTAGGCGCGGTATAAAAAATATTAACTTTATGTTTGTCGACGACTTCCCAAAAGCGACTCGCATCGGGATACGTGGGCACGCCTTCAAAAACGAGGGTGGTCGCCCCATTAGCCAGAGGCCCGTACAATAAGTAACTGTGTCCAGTAATCCAGCCCACGTCGGCGGTACACCAAAACACCTCGCCCTCTTGGTAATCAAACACATACTTAAACGTTAAAGCCACATGCAGCAAATACCCCGCTGTGGTGTGCATCACGCCCTTCGGAGTGCCGGTAGAGCCTGATGTATACAGGATAAACAAAGGGTCTTCCGACTCCATTACTTCAGGCTCACAAAGCGGCTCCTGTTGATCGACTAAGCCGCCATACCAAACATCACGGCCTTCTACCCAATTAACATCGGCTCCAGTCACTTTGCATACCAAGACGCTCTCAACCGAGGGCGTTTTGGCACAGGCAAGATCTACGTTGGCTTTAAGTGGAATGGTTTTCTGTGCTCGCACACCCTCGTCCGCCGTAATCACCACCTTGCAAGCCGAGTCATTGATGCGCCCACTCAAGGCCTCGGGCGAGAAACCACCAAACACAACCGAATGGATTGCACCAATACGCGCACAGGCTAGCATCGCGTAAGTGGCTTCGGGAATCATGGGCATGTACAAACAAACACGATCACCTTTAACCACACCAAGCGCCTTAAGCGCATTGGCTAATTGGCACACTTTGTCATGCAGTTTTTGATAACTAATATAGCTAGATTGATGCGGATTATCGCCCTCCCAGATAAGCGCAGTTTGGTTTGCCCGTTTGGCTAAATGTCGATCGATACAGTTGTAGCTCAAATTAAGCTGTCCACCTTCAAACCACGCAATATCCGTGGTTTTAAAATCTTGCCGACAAACGGTATCCCAGGGTTTATACCAGTCGAGCGTTTGTTGTGCTTGCTCACTCCAAAAACCTTCGGGGTCGGCGATCGAGCGAGCGTACATCTGCTCGTACACGGCCTTCGTCGCGTGCGTGTTAGCTTTAATGGATTCGTGTACTGGATAGATTTTCACTTCAGACATCTTCTTCCTCTTAGTATTCGAACTTAGTATTCGAACTTAGTGCTCAACTCAATCAAATAACACAAACGACGAGTAAACATAGCGGTCACCTATTGGCTAAACGCAAAAGACGTTTGCGCATAAAAAGTTATGCCTTTAACGTTGGCGACAAATTTGAGCTCAGTGCTTGCCAACGGAACGGCTTTGAGCACGATTTCCCAATATTGCGCAAGGCCATTGTACTCAAGCGCTTGCGGCGCTTGTGCAACTGCACCGGCCTGGGTAACGCTAACCAAGACACGGCTTAGTTGGTGTTTGGAAGTAACCCTCAAAGTAGCGGCTCCTGCCTCTTGTACCACTTCAAGTCGGACCCCAAAATTGGCATTACGCAAATCACAATAGCCACTAGCATAACGGCAATTCGATGCCGCCATCAACGGATAGTTCTGACCTACCTGCGCTACGACTGGAGCCTCACCTACCAATTTGTCGGCTACCCAGTACCCCAGAACCGCGAGTACCGGAGTTACAATAAATGCGGCAACGATATGTTTGGTTAATCTGTTCAGAATCTGTACCTTAAGCAACACGAATGCGTCTTTAGCAAACTCATACTAATGCGCTCTGGCCGCGCCAACCCCATACGGCGATCGAACGTAGTCGACCATTTGCTGGATTTCTTTAGGTGGAGGGGAGCTAAATCGACAGACAACCAACGCTACCGCGAAATTAACCAACGCACCTACTGCGCCAAAGGCATTAGGCTCAATTCCAAAAAACCAATTGGGGCTCATACTACCCAAAAAGGCCGTGCTTTTAACAAACATGATGCCGGTATGCTGAAACACGTACAGTAAGGTTACGCCTAAACCCGTCAACATCCCCGCGACGGCACCCGCTGTGTTCATAGGCTTGTAAAAAATACCTAACATCAAAGCAGGGAAAATAGACGACGCAGCCAACCCAAAGGCGAGCGCCACCGTACCCGCTGCAAAATATGGCGGATTTAACCCCAGATACCCAGCGAGCAACACAGTAAAAGCCATTGCCGCCCGCGAAGCATTGAGCTCTGCCCGCTCCGAGATGCTGGGCCTGAAAATACTTTTAAGCAAGTCATGCGAAATAGCTGACGAAATAGCCAAGAGTAAGCCCGCGGCCGTGGACAGCGCCGCCGCAATGCCGCCCGCAGCCACTAAAGCGATCACCCAATTGGGCAATTGCGCGATTTCAGGGTTGGCCAGCACGAGAATATCGTTGTCTATATTCACCATCTCATTAATCTGAGGGTTGGCGTGATATTGAATCAATCCGTCGGCATTCTTATCCTCGAACTCCAAGAGACCCGTCTTTTCCCAATTCTTAAACCATTGCGGCCGTTGATCGTACTCAAGATAGTTGCCAGCAGTAGGCTCGATCGTGCTCATCAAATTTAACCGAGCCATTGCCGCAACGGCTGGCGCGGTTGTGTACAACACTGCAATAAACACCAACGCCCAACCCGCCGAGCGGCGCGCCGCTTTAACGTCAGGTACAGTAAAGAAGCGAATAATCACATGCGGCAATCCCGCCGTACCAATCATCAGAGACATGGTGTAAGCAAACATGTTCAGCGAACTAATGCGCTCAGTTGTTGTGTACGCACTAAACCCCAACTCAGTAACCACCTGATCGAGCTTATCGAGCACATACGTACCATCTGACAACAATGGACTGCCTAACCCCAATTGCGGTATTGGGTTACCCGTTAACGTTAACGAAATAAATACGGCCGGAATGGTGTAAGCAAAAATCAACACCACGTATTGCGCAATCTGCGTATAGGTAATGCCCTTCATCCCACCGAGCACCGCATAGAAAAACACCACCGCCATACCCGCCATAAGTCCAGCTTCGTAACTGGTTTCTAAAAATCGACTGAAGGCCACTCCGATGCCCTTCATTTGACCGATCACATAAGTGAGCGATGCAATAATCAGACACACCACCGCAACGACGCGCGCCACGTTAGAGTAATACCGGTCTCCTATGAACTCGGGTACTGTAAATTTACCGTATTTACGCAAATAAGGTGCCAGACACATAGCGAGCAGAACGTACCCCCCCGTCCAACCCAATAGAAATACCGAGCCTCCGTAACCCTGATACGAGAAGCCGATGAGACCCGCCATCGAAATAAACGATGCAGCTGACATCCAGTCGGCCGCGGTTGCCATGCCATTTGCAATTGGGTTTACGCCCCCGCCAGCAACATAAAATTCTTTTGTCGAACTCGCTCTAGCCCAAATTGCAATCCCTACGTAAAGCGCGAACGTAAATCCAACGACCCAATACGTGAGTTCTTGCAAAGACAACATTGACGAAGTCATTGGTCATCTCCTTGCGCTTGGTCGGCGACATTATACTGATCATCAAGATCACTCATTTTTTTTGCGTAATAAAAAATCAGCACCACGAACACATAAATCGATCCCTGTTGCGCGACCCAAAACCCTAGAGGGTAGCCACCCAATCTAAAGTGATTCAGCTGCTCCACAAATATGATCCCACCCAAAAACGGTACTGCAAACCACACAACTAGCAGTTTGCAAATTAACCTCACATTGGCTTCCCAGTACGCTTGTGTAGTATTTTTCAAACTGGATTTCACGTTTCCTCTCTTATGCTTCGCATTCAATTTTTTAGTCAATTATGTAGTCAAAAAAGCTCGGCGTGTTAATGGTCTATGTGTGTGTTAGCCGCTTAGTCCATTCGAATAACGCGTCGCTTACTTAAGCTGCCGCCTAACAGTTCGGCCGCCAATTCAGGCACTTGCTCTAACGTGGCCACCTCGTACAGCGGCGTTAAATCTGCAGAAGTTAATAATTCGCTCAACCGCTGCCAAGCGCGCACTCTATTCGCCATAGGCGCTTGCACCGAATCCACGCCTTGCAACCGCACGTTTCGCAAAATAAAAGGCATCACGGTGGCCGGCAAATCAATACCACCCGCTAAACCGCACGCAGCGACCACGCCGTTGTATTGCGTTTGACTGATTGCACACGCCAACGTTTGCCCGCCCACCGAATCAATCGTTGCGGCCCATGTCTCTTTTTCTAGTGGTTTAGCGGGCCGACTCAATTCAGCACGATCGATAATCGAACTCGCTCCCAAACTAGACAGCCACGCATGCTCCGAAGCACTGCCTGTACAGGCTGTGACCGTATACCCGAGTTTGTTTAGCAAACTGATCGCAAACGAACCCACACCACCCGAAGCGCCCGTCACCAACACGGGGCCATCAGAAGGCTGCACGCCCGCATCTAATACCACTAACACGCACAACATTGCCGTGTAACCAGCGGTGCCGATAGCCATACAATCTTGCGCCGTAAACCCCTCGGGAATGCGTACCAACCACTCCGGCTTTAGCCGCTGATATTGCGTATAGCCGCCCCAATGCATTTCTGACAAACCATAGCCATTGACCAATACCGCATCACCCACTTGCCATTCAGGCACGCTAGACTCAACCACCTCCCCCGCTAAATCAATACCGCACACCATAGGATACTGCCGACAAATCTTACTCTTACCCGTAACGGCCAAAGCATCTTTATAATTGAGCGTAGAGTGACTAACTTTAACAATCACCGGATGCTCCGGTAGATCCGCCATAGTCAGTTGGCTAATGGCAACGGAGTGTTCACCGTTCACTTCAGTGGCGATAAGGGCGTTAAAAGAGTTCATAAATAAAATGGAGGCAGACTCGCTTTTGAATGGGTTACAGCCATCAACCATACACAAAATTGCGACCGTTTACAGCATGACTCTAATGCGAATTACACAACTGTTTAAGGTTTGCCCATTGAATGATTCAAATTAGGCCCTATACTTTGGGCATACCGATTTTGCAGCAGGCGGAGTGATTACCGACTGCGACAGAAAAAGGGGGCGACATGGCTTCGACATGGGTCGCGAAACCTTCGGTGCATGTAGAGCATGTGGTGTGACTCTCAAATCCAGCCACAAAGTTATAGTTGCAAACGACGATAACTACGCACTAGCAGCTTAAGCCTGTTAGGGTCTTGCCGGGGTTGTTCATGGCCTTGGATTCTAGATCTCAAATCACATGAAACCGCTCGCACCTTGTGTCGATTAAGGGGCTGCTAAAGGTAAGTCGACTCACCCCAAATCAAGTGCGTTTGTCCAGTTGAGCGGGGTTAAATTAAAGACAAACTAAACATGTAGATCCGATGAGCGGAGGGCTTGTGGACGCGGGTTCGATTCCCGCCGCCTCCACCAT
>CAYOXK010000028.1:0-28827 GCA_964407915.1 uncultured Gammaproteobacteria bacterium | reverse complement strand
CGCATCTCGGCAACTGCTCCTGCGTTGCTCTACCTCCTGCGTCCATGCAGTCGCATGCGCCCGCGGCGTAAGCACGTCGTTTGGGGGGTCTTGGTATTTGGTTCAATGCTGGGTTGGGCGATTTTGCTTTGTTTGACAACGCCGCTCCTGCGCATCCATGCGCCCGCGGCGTAAGCACATCCTTGTGCAAAAAAAAGGAGCCCGGTGTTTTGGGCTCTTGAAGGGTCTATTGCTAGACTAAGGTTCAAACTGTCTCACTCAAAGCAGTACTGCGCACCCACCGACACCGTGCGCGATTTATTGGCTCTTGCACCGGAGGCTTGTCGGCCAACTATGTCTTGCTCATCCGTTAAGTCATCCATCCGCGCGTGCAATCTAAGTTGCTCACTCAAGAAATAGTTACCCGACAAATCCAACGTTAAACGGCTATCGCTGCGCTCGAACTCTCCACACGAAGCACGTCCACAGACCTCATCAACAGACACTACGTTGAGACGGCTGGACCATTTGTCGGCCTCCAAATCAGGAACGAGTTGATCCTGCACTTCAGGAATATCATGATGTCGAGAGTGTATGTCTCATTAAATCTAAATGCAAATCATTCTTATTTAGATCAAACTAAAGCAATCCGTCGAATAACTCCTTGCGGTGCTGCGGGCACAAGCTATTCTCATCAATGATAAATCCTTTAACTTTAACCAATTGTGTAATCAAGCTGACAAGGTAAGGCCCATGAACAAAAATCACCTTTTCCATCCTGGTCTAATACTCAGTGTGTTCGTCGCAAGCTGGATCGCGCAAACAAGCAATGTACTCGCAGAGCAAATCAAGAGTGCCACACAGACCAGCTCTGCTGCCTTCACCACCGTGTACTTAATTCGCCATGCCGAAAAAGCGCTCGACCAAGGTGCGGATCCTGAACTCACGCCACAGGGCGAAACAAGAGCGCAGCTGTGGGCAACTCTATTTGCCGACCAGCGATTGGATGCGATTTACTCCACCAACACCAAGCGCACGCTGGCTACTGCACAAGTAGTGGCTAGAGCACAGCAGCTGGAGGTTCAAGAGATGGACCCCAAACCAGAACGGCTTGACCACTTTTTACAGGCAATTGAGGGCCAAACCATTTTGCTGGTCGGACACAGCAATACCATTGCGGAACTGGCCAATGAGATGTTGGGAGAAGCGCGATATGCAGAACTCGATGAGGCCAACTACCACACGCTATTTATCGTCACGCGCGGCCAAGAGGGTGCGAGCGCGCAGCGTTTAAACATAAATTAAAACAGTGGACTGTAAGGCGCGCAAAGGCTATTGCGGGGCCGCCGTTCAAATGGCGGAGCGCGCTAGCATGCGGGTAAGCACCGCCGCGAGCAATAAAAAAATAGTCGCTACAATCAAGCACATGGTTAAGCCATAAATTTGAAAGATTAGGCCAGATAAAACGGTGCCTGTAAGCCTACCTAGCGCGTTTGCCATGTAGTAAAAGCCTACGTCCATAGACGTGTTTTCAGCGCTGGCAAGACTCACAATTAAAAAACTGTGTAATGCTGAATTAATCGCAAAGACCGCGCCAAAGACCAATAATCCCCCAACTAGCACCATCGTGGGGTTTGCCAGCGCGTCAAAACCCACAGCAATGCCGCCGGTAATGATTGCCAACGCTAACACCCAATAAGTGGCCGCCTTGTATTCATCTTTGCGGGCATTATTTGCGCTAAATAGGCGTGGCGCAATGCCTTGAATAAACCCATAGCCAATAATCCAAGTAGCAAAAAAGGTTCCGATCAGTGCATGGTCCCAACCCAAAGTTGTGGCCATATATACTGGCAACGCCACTACAAACCACACGTCGCGTGCGGCAAACAAAAACATACGCGCCGCTGACAATAAGTTAATCGCGCGGCTTTTCGAAAACATCTCAGTAAACTTAGGCTTGTTGGCACTTTTCCCTTGCACGTTGCGCAAGGTAAATAAACTCAGCAACCACACTACGGCAAGCCCCATCGCCATCGCCAGAATGGCATGCTGGAAACCTAGCCACGCGAGCAAGACCCCGCCTAGAAAAAAGCCCACGCCTTTTAAGGCATTCTTAGAGCCGGTGAGGATCGCCACCCATTTAAATAACTGACTCTGAGCCTCTGCCGGCACAAGATTTTTAATCGCGCTTTTGGCGCTCATCTTGTTAAGGTCTTTGGCAATTCCAGACAACGCTTGCGCGGCCATCACCCAGATCACGGTCAGCATTTCACTAGGCACCAACAGCATCGATAATGCGCCAATCTGCAGAACCAGCCCAATGTTCATAATTCTATTCAGGCCAATACGCGCCCCTAACCAACCACCAATAAGGTTCGTGACAACGCCAAACACTTCGTAAAATAGAAAGAGCATGGCGATTTCAAGTGGGCTGTAACCGAGCTGATTAAAGTACAGCACCACCAACATGCGCAATGCGCCATCGGTTAAGGTAAACGCCCAATAGTTACCCGTAACAATTAAGTACTGGCGCACTTGCGTCGACAAATTGAATAAGCTCGTCATGATGTTAGTTAAGTCGAGAGTCCAACCATTTTGGCGATCTCGACGGTCCGATTCGCATAGCCCCACTCATTGTCGTACCACACGTACAGTTTGACTTGAGTCTCGTTAACCACCATCGTTGATAGCGCGTCGACGATGCCTGAACGCGGGTCGGTGCGATAATCGATCGAAACCAACGGACGTTCTTCATAGCCCAAAATACCCTTTAAGTCGTTTTCTGCAGCGTGCGCGAGTAAGGCGTTTACTTCCGCGACGGTAGTGGGTCGCTCTACCTCAAACACGCAATCAGTCAGTGACGCATTAGCGAGCGGCACTCGCACGGCATGGCCGTTGAGCTTACCTTTCAACTCCGGAAAAATATGCGTGATGGCCGTGGCCGAACCGGTAGTGGTGGGAATCAAACTCATCCCACACGCCCGTGCGCGACGCAAATCCTTATGCGGTGCGTCTAAAATGGTCTGGGTATTAGTGAGATCATGGATTGTGGTAATCGAACCGTGTTTAATTCCTAAATTCTCGTGCAGCACTTTAACGACGGGGGCCAGAGAATTGGTAGTACACGACGCCGCCGTTACAATTTGATGCACGGCGGGTTCGTACAAATTGCTGTTAACCCCCATCACAATATTCAGTACGCCCTCCTCTTTGACGGGCGCGGTGACTACCACTCGCTGCACGCCTTGGTCAAGATACTGCTTCAGTACCGCTTGCGTTTTCATCGCCCCCGACGCTTCGATCACAATATCGCAGCCTGACCAGTCAGTCTCCGCAATCGTGCGATTGCGCGTTACGGTAATGCGCTGATCGGCTACCGTAATGGAATCGGTGCTAGGCTCCGCTGAGTGTGACCAGCGCCCATGTACGCTATCAAAATTGAGCAAGTGCGCCAACGTAACTGGGTCGCCCGCAAGATCGTTAATCTGCACAAATTCAAATTCCGGCCAATCCCACGCAGCCCTTAAAGCGAGGCGCCCGATGCGCCCAAAACCGTTAATTCCTACTTTCACTGTATACCTCGGTTGGTTTAAAGTTTTTGCCGCACATTCTCCCGACAAAAACGGTATGAATGATTAGTTTGTGCGTTCGCACGGCTGTGCGCGAGGCGAGCTATCGAGGGTAGCAAGGGCCTTATCGAGTACAACCTGTTGCCCTCGGCTAGCACTCTTCAGCACTTCATTAACCCATTCAGGAAGATCAGGATGAATGGCATAGAACACCCACTGACCACGGCGCTCATCGCGCAACAGCCCACAGCTGCGTAATTGGGCTAAATGGCGAGATATCTTGGGCTGGCTTTCGCCCATTGCGGCCATTAAATCGCACACGCAGAGCTCTTTTTGGCAATGAATGAGCAAAGTGGCCAACAACCGTGTCTCGTCGCCGAGGCATTTAAAAACAGTGTCAGGGGTCATAGGTTAAATACGCATATATGAATATGCATATATATACGCCTAGAATATTACAATTTGACGACGTTTGGCCCGCGTTTAGGGGCGGCATGAGACTAACAGCAGGCGGCCATCCATGGCGCCAAGCTTATCCTGTCGACCAGAGGCAACTAGCGTTGCGGCGTCTTTTTGGAAGCACGCGGTGAAGATGCGCCGCGCTCATTGGATTTAAATGCGGGTCGCGCGGCAGAATTACCTCCCGACTTACTTCGACGAGTTGTTGAGGCTGGCCTTGCTGTTGCATCCGAGGTACGCGCGCGAGGTTTGCCACGCGCGTTATCTTGGCCCGCATTGCCGGCGCTACGCTCGTACTCAGTACGCAGAGCAGCGCGACGCTCTTTGCGGTTCGGACCGCCTTCTTCGCTCGCGGGTTGCATCGTCGTTCGTGGCGAGCTCCTTTTGGCATAGCCGCGATCACGGGGAGCCGGAGTTGCGCCCGATGTGCGTTTCGCGGGCGCGCCTTGACTGCGCTTCTCGCCACCACGACCTGCCCCTCGACCCTCTGCACCGCGAGCGGGTCGTGCTGAACTATCCGATCTTGCGGGGCGCTCCGATCTTGCGGGGCGCTCCGTTCTTGCGGGCCGCTCCGATGTTCGCGCTGATTTGGCTTTATGGGTTTTCTTTGGCTTAGGTTCTTTATAGTCGCTGTTTGAATCGCGTAGGTTATTGGCCGGTTCATACCCGTCCAAGGTTACTCGGGGAATAGGCTTTTTAATCAAGCGCTCGATATCCACTAACAACTTAAACTCATCGTGGCTGACCAGCGACAAAGCTTGCCCTGTGGCCCCGGCGCGACCAGTGCGGCCAATACGGTGGATATAGTCCTCTGCAACTTGCGGCAGGTCAAAATTCACCACTTGTGGGAGCTGCTCAATATCAATGCCTCGGGCAGCAATATCAGTGGCCACCAACACTCTGAGCTTGCCAGCTTTAAACTGCGACAGCGCTTTGGTTCGTGCTGCTTGGCTTTTATCGCCATGAATCGCCAGAGAATTAATCCCTTGTTTATCTAGCTTGCCAGCGAGACGACTCGCGCCGTGCCGAGTACGAGCAAAAACCAACACTTGAAACCAGGCGTTTTCTTCAATTAAGCGCGCCAAAACCATGGTTTTATCGGCTTTCTCAACGGCGATTAACTTTTGCACAATGGCATCAACCGTGCTGTTCGGCGGAGTAACGGACACTTCTACAGGATCAGTTACGATGCTTTTCGCGAGTTCGCGGATGTCGTCGGAAAAGGTCGCTGAGAAAAGCAAGTTTTGGCGCTTCTTAGGAATAAATTTTAAGATGCGCTTAATATCAACGATAAAGCCCATGTCGAGCATGCGATCCGCTTCGTCGAGAATCAATACTTCGAGCCGATCAAATTTAACGGCGTCTTGATTATGCAAATCCAGCAAGCGGCCTGGCGTGGCAATCAACACATCAGCACCCCCGCGTAATTTCTGCATTTGTGGGTTGATACCTACGCCACCAAAGACCACAACACTTTTAATTTTTAAGTTAGCGCCATAATCCTGCACACTTTGCGCCACTTGGGCAGCCAACTCGCGTGTAGGCGTAAGCACCAACACGCGGACTTGATTACCTTTTGCCGCTGACGACGGAACGTCAGCATTAATGAGTCGATGCAGAATGGGTAGCGTAAAACCGGCGGTTTTGCCCGTGCCCGTTTGCGCAGCCGCCATCACGTCTCTACCCGCAAGTACCGGCGGTATCGCTTGGGCTTGAATGGGTGTGGGCTCATCGTAGCCCAAGGTGTTAAGTGTGGTCAGAATGGTAGGATCCAAACCAAGATCTTTAAATGCCATGAATATTCCTTATGAACGGTGCGATGCAAACGGGCGCAAAGCGCCTTACAGAAAGCCCCTTGCAGAAAGCGCGCACAGTACAGTAATGAGCCAGTAAACGCTAACGATTTAGCCCGAAAGCTATGCTGCTACAGCGTTCCGTGCCCAGCAAACTGACGGTCGGTTAGCGGCCTGATTTGGGGATTATTATTAAAGAATTAGCATCGCGCGACGAGAAAACCGCCAGACAGCCGGTTTATTCTTCCGACTTATCCCGCGTTTTCAGCTGATCGCGCCAAGCGGCCGCTTCGCCTTTCACGGCCTCTTTGCTACTGCGTCGCTGCGCCGTTTTGCTTTGCTCGTGCACCCCGCCTTTTTTAAGAAGGGGCGAGCGCGCCACCGGGTTGCGCGGCTTTAACTTAGCGCTCTTATGGGTGGCTCCACCCTTGTTGTCTTTTGTAGCCATAATCTTCAACCACCTCTGCGCGCAACTCCAACTTGATTATCTGAGTCCACATTCAAACGGTAACCCAGACCAAAAACGTAATCAGCACCCTCACCAAAAATTGTAGCGCTTCAAATGCTAATAATACATGCCTAATTTGCTAAGCAAATAAGGCATGCACAACGCCCATGGCGATGTAAAACAGTAACCAATAAGTCGCATCTATTAAAAACAAAGCTTTGGATTTTTGTGAAAAAAGATAATTGGTGCCAATGGCTGGAACGATAAAACCCAGAGCCACACCAAAGGCTGTCATTACTTTAGCCTGAAAACTTAGGTCTACGCCATAACTTAAAAATGTATGAGCAAGTGTCCATGAAGCCAACAAACTCAATGCAAATGCGCCCCCGTAAATAAGGCCCGCATTTGCGTTTTTAATTTGTTCTTCGCTCAAACCGACCGCACCCATCCATTTTTTACCCATAATCGGGCCATACCAAATTCCACCAACCATAAAGCCCGTCAGCGCGGCGGTAACCACTGCGAGCCAATTAACTGCAAAAATATCCATGTTGCCTCCATCGTTGTTTAGGGTTGTAATCGCGTTATTCTAGCCATACCCCTCTGATTAACGTAAGCGCCAAAGCACAAATTTAATCAATGCACTATTTTCCCAACTCCGTATCCTCCGATGCTGACGACACAGCCAACGACCTCGCATTTGCCTGCGACGCCATTGCGCAACGTGCCCTGCAGTTGCATAAGAGCTTGCCAAATTACGCAGCCACACCCTGCAGATCGTTACATTATTTAGCCGGGCACTTGGGCATCAATAAACTGTGGGTAAAGGACGAAAGCCAACGGTTTGATTTAAAAGCCTTTAAAGTGCTGGGCGCCAGCTATGCCATTGCTTCGCTCTTACATGAATGGCTGAATTTACCGGCCGATGAATTTAGTTTTGACGCCATTCGCGAGCACCAATCGCGCTACGCGCACCTCACTTTAGTAACCGCCACCGACGGTAATCATGGACGCGCGGTAGCGTGGGCCGCGCAGCAGTTTGGTTGTGCCGCTAAAGTCTTTATGCCGCACGGTTCACTCACCGCACGCGCTGAGGCGATTCGACACTATGGTGCGCATACGCAGATTACCGAACTCACTTATGACGACACGGTGCGTTTTGCTGCGCAAACGGCACAAGCGCAAGACCACTTCCTGATTCAAGACACCGCTTGGGAGGGCTACCACGACACACCGTTGGTTATTCAACAAGGATATTTCAGCTTGCTGAGCGAAGCACTTGAGCAACTAGAGCCCACTGATTGGCCAACCCATGTATTGGTGCAAGCTGGGGTAGGATCGCTACCGGCCGCCCTCGCTGCTCGTCTACATGTACTCAGTTACGACCGTCCTACGCCCCAGTTTATTGTGGTCGAACCGACGCTGGCGAACTGCTTGTTTCAATCGATGGCCAACAATCAAGGCCAAGCACTGAGTTTGCCTGGCCATCTACCCACCATTATGGCAGGGCTAGCCTGCGGCACCCCAAGTGCAATCGCACTAACTGTATTACGTTCTTATGCCACCGGTTTTTTATGCTGCGACGACGACATCGCTGAGCGAGGTATGCGCGTATTGGGTAATCCACTCGCAACTGACCCACGCATTGTTTCGGGTGAATCAGGCGCGGTTACATTAGGCGCGGTATTCGAATTGTGCCGCAATCCTGCTTACGCCGAGATACGCACCCAAATCGGTTTAAACTCCGACGCCAAAGTATTGCTGTTCTCCACCGAAGGCGATACAGCGTCTGAGTTTTATCGTGATATTGTATGGAACACCTGATCTTAGCCACGCACCACATTTGCCTATGAGCACATCAACCCCAACAAACAATGTGCGCGCGCCATCTGTGGCCCATGCGGGCATGGTGATTGCGGTACTTGCCGTCTGGATTTCATACGGAATCTTTGTTCTAGAGGCCGACTTACACGGCATTTTGTTGTTCGGCATTACCTGGGTTGTGGCGAACTGCATCTATCTCGGCGCACGCTACCAACAAATTCAAGTCGCCATCCTAAAAGGCTTGGACCGCGCGATGCCGGCGATGTTGGTGTTCTTGATGATTGGGGTGGTCATTGCCACCTTTATTCAAAGCGGCACGGTTGGCACATTGATTTATTACGGGCTTAAGTTTATGGACCCCGTCGTGTTTCTACCCGTGGGCTTAATTCTGTGCAGTTTAATGTCCTTGGCCGTTGGTACGTCCTGGGGCACCGTCGCCACTGGCGGCATCGTATTGATTGGGATTGGCGGAGCCATGGGTATCCCCCTGCCGATCGTCGCGGGCATGATTGTATCTGGCGCCAGTTTTGGCGACAAAATGTCCCCAGTTTCAGACACCACTAATCTCGCCGCCCTCTCGGCACGCACCGATTTGTATGCGCACATTCGCAGTATGCTGTACTCAACCGTACCAAGCTTTTTAATCGCTCTTGCGCTTTTCACCTACTTTGGTTTGAGCTACGCCAATCAACCGCTGCCCGCAGAGCAACTTAACGCGTTACTAGCCGGCCTCGACAATACCTTCGAAATCAATTTATTGGTCTTATTGCCGATGGTGGTTTTATTGCTGCTATCGACGCGCGGGGTAAAACCAGAAGCGGCCATGATGTTGGCCTCGCTGGTTGCAGCGGGTATCGCTGTCTCGCTACAAGGCGTGAGCTTTACCGATATTGTTGACGGATTCTATTCAGGCGCTGACATAGTGTCAGGCGTGCCCGTACTCGATTCGCTATTAAACAGAGGTGGCATTACGGACATGGCGTGGACCTTTACGCTGTCGTTTGTGGCGATTTCATTGGGCTCGGTTCTGCAGCACTTTGGCTTTTTACGGGTTCTGATGGAAGCGCTGCTGCGACAAATCAGCAAAGCCTCCAGCCTCGTTTCGTCCACTATTGTGGTTTCGTCGTTCTGCAATCTAACTTTGGGCGAAAGCTACATATCCATGATTTTAACGGGCCAGATGTTCCGACAAAAATACGATGATCTTAAAATAGATCGCTCCGTACTGTCGCGCTCGCTAGAAGAAGGCGGCACATTGATCACCCCTTTAATCCCGTGGACCACAACGGGGGTTTTCTTTGCCGCCACGTTGGGCGTGAGCACGCTCGATTATTTCGCGTGGTCTCTGCTCAATTTAATTAATCCCCTTATGGGTATACTGTTCGCTTACTTAGGGGTTGCCATTTGGCGCAGCAAACCAGAGATTTTAAACACTGAGCACGTCGCGTCGGAACACACCGCCAAACTTTAAAGACTTTGGGTAATTAGACTGTTCGTTAGCGGCTACTCAGCCACTTCCAACGTCGATCACGAATAATTTGCTGCGCCGCATTATGCCCAGGCGCGCCCGTAACGCCGCCGCCGGGATGTGTACCACTGCCACACATATACAAATTTTTGAGTGGTGCCCGATACGCCCCATTACCAAGCACCGGTCGAGCCGAGAACAATTGATCCAGACTCATTCGACCATGAAAAATATCACCTCCGATCAAACCAAACTTATGCTCTAGATCTAAGGGGCTAAGCATTTGCCGGCCGAGTATCGAAGCTTTAAAACCTGGCGCATAAGCCTCCACCGTATCGATAATATGGTCGGCGGCCCGCTCTCGCTCACGTTCCCACGAACGTCCATCGGGCAACGC
This sequence comes from uncultured Gammaproteobacteria bacterium, assembly GCA_964407915.1. GTDB lineage: Bacteria > Pseudomonadota > Gammaproteobacteria > Arenicellales > Arenicellaceae > Arenicella. The sequence continues at coordinate 18,890 of CAYOXK010000028.1, read as the reverse complement.
GTACAAAAACTGTTGGCAAAACAAGCTGGCCACATGCTGACCCTCTGGTGCAAGCGTGGAGTCCAACGTGGAAGGGATCAACATCTCCACAATCGGGTGCTGTGACCAACCGCCACGCTTGGCCGTTGCCCAAGCGGCATGCATATAGTCTAGGCTCGGAGCCATGATGATCCCTGAGGTTAGATAATTGGTGGCCTCGGGTTCCGCTGTTGGCGCCTGCAAAAACTGCGGCAACTCGCTGAGCGCCACATTCATCCTAAAGGTCGCTGAATGCGATTGATACTGGGCGATACGATTTCGAAAATCGGCATCCAAATGCGCAGGGTCGAGTAGCTTCTCAAACAGAATCTTGGGGTGCACAGAAGACGCCACAATACGCGCCTTTATTACGGCCTCGGCAGTACGCACTCCCGTGACCATGCCCGCCACAACGTCAATACCCTCTACTGGAGTCTCGGTCCGTATCACAACCCCCTCTTCCTCGCAGGCTGCGCGCATCGCTTGTGTGATTGCGCCCATACCGCCAATCGCGTGCCCCCACGCTTCGCGAACACCCGCCGCCTCGCCAAACACATGGTGTAAAAGCACATAGGCCGAACCGGGTTCGTAAGGCGAAGCAAAATTACCGACTACTGCATCAAAGCCAAACAAGGCTTTTACTCGGCTGTTCTCAAAATAATAATCAAGAATCTCGCCCGCTGATTTAGTGAAGAACGCCAGCAAATCTCGCTGTGTGGTTAAGCTCAATTTTTGCGCTATTCGAGCCGATTTAAGTAAACTCAACACATCTTGCAAACCGCCCCCCGCATTCGGGGGCGCAATCAATAAAAACTCGCGCAAACAATCCACTACTTTTTCTAGGGTCGCTTGATACTCGGCATACCGGCGCGCGTCATGCTCAGAATGCCGTGCGATTTCGCGCAGTGTTAGACCATTTCGTCCTGACAACAGATAGCCGCTATCATTAGGAAGAAAATTGTCGACCTTACGCAGTACCACCTGCAGCCCATGCCGCTCTAAATGCATGTCTGCAATCACTTTAGGCTGAAGCAATGAAACCGTGTACGCGGCGACCGAGTTACGAAACCCAGGGTGGAACTCTTCGGTTAGGGCCGCACCTCCAACCTCGCGACTGCGTTCTAGCACAACGGTTTTATATCCTTTGCGCGCCAAGTAATAAGCGCACACTAGGCCGTTGTGCCCAGCGCCAATGATGGCTACATCAAAGTTTTCAGTTTTTTGCATAAGTGTGAAAAAGTGCTTGCGAAGAGTTGCTGCGCTAAAGTAAGCAAACCGGTTAATGTGACCAACGAGTGTGACTAAAGGACCGTGGTCGCGCCGGCATAATACAAAAGCTCACAACCTAAACGCAATCACTGAGTAAAAAGACCATTGAAGCACTCACGTTTTGACTGGCAACTTCACTTTAAACTGACAATATTGCCCGTCGACGGAACGCACCGATACCTTGCCTCCCGACGCTTTGAGTAGGGTCTTCACTTGACTTAGTCCTGTTCCCTTGGCGTCTTTGTCAGGCCTATCACGTGCATCTTGATCGGGCTCTGTGTAGAACCCTTCGGCAAAAATATATCGGAGCAAATCACCCCGATTTAGTTCCGCATGGTTTTGTTCAATGAGCCCGCGTTCAATAGCCGTTGTGCGTATTTGCGTAAAATCCAAGCCTTTGCCATCGTCACGAACCGACAAGCAAGCAATCTCATTACTCTCAGTGAACTCAACATCAATACGTCCTAATCGCTCTTTATGCGTAAGAATTCGATCTAGCTCAATTTCTAAGCCATGCTCAATCGAGTTACTGAGCAGCTCTTCGCCTACTTTGCTGAGTAAGTCAAAATAGGGATGCTGTGTGTCGACTTTATCTAGGCCTTTAAAGAATATCTCGATCTTTTTACCTTCACGGGCCGCCACCCGCTCAGAGACCGCCGTTAGATAATTACGCAATCCCTGCTCGGGCCGCTCGACCTGAGCTTGAGCTTTCGCGCGTGCCTTGCGATTTACCGTTTGTGTAAGCGCTTCTTCAATCGAAAACGATTCACTAAACGACGCGTGCGCGTCGATTAGGTCGTGACTCATCTGTTCAATAGCTGCAAAATCACCAATTGGACTGTCGTGCCCATACTGCTCCCGATAAGAATGCGCCGCGACCATCATCGGCATCAACGCCTCTAAAGATTTGCGCAACATATGAATATCATCGAGCTTGGCCTGTAGACGCATCAAAACGCGTTCCTCAAGCAGTTTCTTAACCTGCTGGGCGGCATAGATCTCGATAAAAATGGCCCACGCTTCTACAAACAACTCGAGATGAATCGCTTTCGCCTCGGTCAGCATTGCCTTGGCGAGCTGATTCACGGTACGCAAGGTATCGCCAGCGACAGCAGGGTTGTTCTCATGAGCATTGAGCGCGTGACGAATGTCGTGTTCGGTCATTTTCGAACGAGCAAGATAGCGACGCACCTCGCTCGGCACAGAGTACAACGCTTTTACCACATGATTCGGCCGCGATTTTTGTAGTCGCATGGCGGCTTCAAGCGTGCGTTGCGTTTCAACATGTTCGCTCATATTAGCAACGACTAATAAAACGAACAGATCATCCGTACCCTGATTGTTCACCCACTGACATTTGCTGAGTTTGAACTCCAAGCATTGAGTTGATTTTTTTAGCGAAGTAGCGTTCAACTCAACGACCTCGGAACGCAGACGTGAACCGAGCTCGTCATGAGAACTGGCTTCAAACAGAGCGAACAAATCGTCTTTAAAGGCCTCCAACGCTCGAGTCGAAAGCATGGGCGCCAAAAAGTTGATTAAATTGCTACCAATGCAAATTCCCGGCAACAGCTTGCGATGGGTAATCTGCCCATTTTGCGCAACGACGATGCCTTCTTGGTCAAGAACCAGTGCACCGTCGAGCATAGAGGTAAGAAAGGATTGTGCTTTTTTAACGATGCGCGCTCTATCCCGTTGCGCGGTTAACTGTTGTCGATAGCCCCAAAGTAACAGTAGAAGCAACGCCAAAAAAAAACTGCCCGACACCCACATCCGGCGTATCTCAAAAGTGCGCAAAACACCATCTTGGTGCTGCATGCTCGCCTGCCGAAACAATCGAAAAGCGGCGTGAATTTGCTCAGGCTCGCGCGCGGTAACGGCGTTTTCCAACGCAGCTATATGTGTGCTCAAATTAAGGCGAGTAGAGGAGGTGCTGCGCAATAGGAGCGCTTGGGTAGCAGTATCATTAATAGTGCTACGCACTTGACTAAGCAGAGCAAGAACTTGTTCCGCATTCTCGCCGGCAAAGCCTTGCTCCGTCTGCAACAATTGCGCGACTCGTTCCGTAGTCAATTCTAAAACAACCTGCGAGCGCAGTTCAGTGTAATGACCACTCTTCCCTAGCGCCCACCATAAGCTAGCGGATAGCGCCAATATGCACAGGGCTATCAGAAAAACTCGGAACTTGGATGTGTATAAATAGCGCAACAAAATAACGTTTCTTAAAGCCTCAAAATTTCAAGCACCCGTCAGATTACCTCATGCTTAGCTCTCACGCACTATATTGTTAGCAAGTTTAGCTAGCGATTGTTCGCACAAAAAAGCCTCAATTTAATGCTAGACTAATTTTAAAAAGGAGGAACCAAGACCATGCACTACCCTACTATTCAAGCCAATGTCGCCAGCACCTTACTCCGACGCGCGGCCGTCAACCCCTCACGTACAGCCATAATATTCGAAGATCAGCGCTTAGACTATGCCGAGTTTGCCGAACGCGTACGCCGACAAGCCGCCCTCTTTAGACAAAGTGGTGTTTGCATGGGCGATCGGGTGGGATTCTTGGGCTTTAATCAGCCAGCCTTTTTAGAGACCTTTTATGCCGCCACGGCTCTTGGAGCCATTTTTGTACCGCTAAATTTTCGACTTACCGCCGAGGAACTCACGTTCATTATTAACGACGCGGGTGTGCACACGTTAGTGGTCGACGATGCATTACAGCCGGTAGTAGACCCAGTGCGAGACCATTTGGGATGCCGTCACTACTATAGTGCCGAATCAACATTTACAGGATGGCGACCGTTGCGAGAGGAGCGCGCACAATGCGCGGCCTTAGTCACAGAAGAAAGTATGACGCAGCATGATGTAGCCGTAATCATGTACACCTCAGGAACCACGGGCTTACCGAAAGGCGCCATGCTGACGCACGGTAACCTAATGTGGAACAATATCAACGCACATTTTGCCTTTGGGCAAAGTCGCGACGATGTAGTCCTTACCGTAGCACCTCTGTTTCACATCGGCGGACTAAACGTTAATACCTTGCACACTTTTACGCTGGGCGGCTGCCTCTTGCTGATGCGTGCTTTTGAGCCCGGTGAGGTGCTAGGGTTAATTGAAGAGCATCACGTCGCCATCATGTTTGGCGCACCAGCGATGTTTAACTTTATGGCACAACATGCCAAATTTGCGAAGACCCGCTTTGACAGCGTTAAAACGTTTATCTGTGGTGCTGCTCCGCCGCCCGAGTCCTTGCTAACACTCTACGCCGAACGCGGCATAAACTTCTGCCAAGGTTATGGTCTCACCGAGACCGCTCCTTTTGCCACGTTTCTAACGCCAGAGTTCGCGCTCAGTAAATTAGGCTCGGCAGGGCAACCGCCGATGTATACCGACGTGAGGATTGTGGATAACGACAATCAAGAAGTGGCACCACAGGTGCGTGGCGAGATTTGCATTAAGGGACCCAATATTATGAAAGGCTATTGGAACCGACCCGAAGCCACCGCCGAGGCGATCGACGCGCAAGGCTGGTTTCATTCGGGTGATGTCGGCTACAAGGATGACGACGGCTTTGTGTTTATCTGCGATCGCCTAAAAGATATGGTGATTTCCGGAGGCGAGAATGTCTACCCCGCTGAAGTAGAGAGCGTGCTCTTTAAGCACGAAGCCATCGCCGAGGTTGCCGTGATTGGGTTACCCGACGAAAAATGGGGAGAGGCTGTAACCGCCGTAGCGGCGCTGCACACCGGCAAGACTTTAACCCTAGATGAGCTCAGGAGTTTCGCCGAAAGCCATTTAGCGCGGTATAAACTGCCACTGCGATTGCATATTGTAGACCAGCTTCCACGCAATCCCGCCGGCAAAGTGCTTAAATTTAAACTCAAGGAAGAGCTCGCGTAGGCCGGTTAAACTTGAGCATAACCAGCGTTGCTTCACGCAATAACTGTACGGTGTTTAGCCCATTCTCGCAATGCGCCAACCTGTTCGCGCATAAGTACGGACAACGGCTTAGTCGACTTGATGGTTTCTACTAAAAGCGCCTGACTCATGGATGTTTGCGGGTCCAGGGTAGCATAGAGCGCTGCAACCACAACTTGCTCGAGTTCTGCGCCCGAAAAGCCTTCGGTGAGGTTTGCTAAAAGATCTAGATCGATGGATTGCGTAGGGCAATCTCGTCGTTCTAAATGCAATTTAAGTATTGCGGCACGCACTGGTGGGGTAGGCAGATCCACGAAAAACACCTCGTCAAAGCGACCCTTGCGCATAAGCTCGGGGGGCAATTGGGCAACATTGTTAGCGGTGGCCACCACAAACACTGCGCTCTTTTTTTCTGACAGCCACGTTAAAAATGTGCCCAACATGCGCTTGCTCAAATCGTCGGTATCCGAGTTGGCTGCCAATGCTTTTTCAATTTCATCAATCCACAAAACACACGGCTGCATGGTCTCGGCAATGTCGAGCACTTGTCGCAAGTTTTCCTCACTTTGGCCATAAAAGCGGTTGTATAGCGAACCGAAATCAAATCTCAACAACGGTACTTGCCAACTACCTGCAACGGCCTTTGCGGCCAAACTTTTGCCACAACCCTGCACCCCTAACAGCAACATACCCTTGGGTCGGTCAAATCCATTCGGCACTGTTTCACTGGTAAAAACGGGACCGCGCACCGCCAACCATTTTTTTAAATTGTCTAATCCCGCGATCTGCTCGAGCACTTGATACTGGAGTTCGAGACTTAGAATACTATTGTGGTTGAGTAGATCAAATTTACGCTTGGTGACTTCATCGATGTCTTGCTCATCAAGAATCCCGTCTGACCACAGAGCGTGTCGCGCAATTCGCTCTGCATCGTCGGCCGCGAGTCCGCTTAGCGCGCGTACGAGTCTGCGCGTTATATCGCGGTCAGACACCTTGAGTTTGCGCCCATGTTCACTGAGGAACTCAACGGCGAGATCGTTCACCAGTCGGCGCAGTTCGTCGGCACTCGGCAACGGCATGGTAAATACGCTGGCACGACCTTTAATGTCGTCGGGTAAATTGAGCTGACGCGACAATAAAATCAGGGTTTGATGCGGTGCTTTAAGCTCAAGGTCTTTTAAATAACGAATAACCGTTGGATCGTCCAAGTAGTGATGAAAGTCGACCAAAATATATACACTTGGCTGCTGCGTTGCCAAGATTTGTCCAAACAACTGATTAAGGTCCTTGAGCAGCGGCAGGGCGCTATAACCTTCGCTTAAGCGCTCTAAACCTTGCGTAACCGTCCACTGAAAATACGCCCTAGAGGATCGCGTCGCGAGCCTTCGAAATCCTTCGATAAACCGAGCCTCTTGCTCAGTCTGTAACACAATCAGACGCTGACCCGATTCGATCAGCACCTCGATATCATGCAGTTTATCCACTGCCTAGTGCTCGCAACATTGGCGACGAAAATTAGGCACGATCAATTAAGAACTCGGCATTAGATGCAGAAGCGCTGCGACGGTCGCATCGACACCGGCCGTTACGGCTGGCTCTGGTTCGATCTTAAACAGTGGGCTGTGATGACTGGCAACCGGCGTTCCGCTCTTTTTTGCCTCGGCAAGGTCTTCGACCGAGGAGCCGCCTACCCAGAAATAGACGCTCGGGATGTACGGATCAGTTGTAAAAAACGAATAGTCTTCAGCGCCCATGCCCGCCGGCTGTAAATTGACAACACGGTTTGCGCCTAAGGTGTCGACCCACACCTTGCGCAAACGCTGTGCCAAAGCCGCATCGTTGACCGTAGGCGGCACACCTTCGGTTGAAACGGTCACTTCCGGCAGTTTGTCTTCAGCTAAGCCTGCCACCCGGCCCATATTAACTGCAATGCGTTCGATACCGTCTAACAAGGTTTCGCGGGTAGCTGGGTTGGTATTGCGCACCGTTAGCTGCAATACCGCGCGGTCTGAAATAATATTATGTTTGGTGCCAGCATGAAACGAACCCACCGTGACTACGCCAGGTTGGCGCGGAGATAGCTCGCGCGAAACAAGTGTTTGCAAAGCCAACACAATTTGCGCACCGAGCACAATGGGGTCTTTGCCGGCATGGGGACTCGCGCCGTGCGCGCCTACGCCATGAATTACTATATCAACGGTGTCGGCACCTGCATATGGACTGTCATCTACCACGTTAATGACGCCCGCTTCAAGGCCAGCAGATACGTGCAAGGCCAGTCCATAATCGGGCGTTCCAAAGCGCTCATAGAGTCCATCGTCCTTCATGGCTTTTGCACCAATGAAACGTTCTTCAGCAGGCTGTACTACCAACATCAGAGTGCCCGACCATTCGTCTTTGCGTGCCTGCATTTGCCGGGCTGTGCCGACCAAACTCGTGATATGTACGTCGTGGCCGCAAGCATGCATTACTGGCACCTCTTGTCCGGCAATCGGGCTGACCTGAGTAGCCTTACTCGCATAAGCCAAGCCTGATTTTTCCTCTACTGGTAAACCGTCCATATCGGCACGCATACTCACGAGCGGGCCTTCGCCATTTTCTAATATGGCCACCAAGCCAGTTCCACCCACGCCTGTTGTAACAGCAAAGCCGGCGTCGCGCAGTTCTTGCGCCATGCGCTCGGCAGTTTTATGTTCCATCAAACTGAGCTCAGGATTAGCATGAAAATGCTTAAATAACGCCTCGAGATGCGCTTGATAGTCTTGGCTGACAGAAGCCGATGCTCCCGCTGGCGAGAGCGGTGCGCCTACTAACGAGAGTGGTGCACCCACTAACAAACAAATAACGGCGGTAAACAACAAAGTGGCTTTTTGAGACATAACGTTCTCCTTTTATTTAACCTACTTTTTACCACAGTCTTAGAGGAGCGACATCCACAAGTTGATCTGCAGAGCGACTATATTGGCACTTTCATCGACAGCAAACTAAAAATTGCTCCCCTAGCCCCGCCCAATCGATTGAGTCGAGCAGCATAACGCCCCAATTTTCGGCTGTCTTGGTTGGCCACTAGTGCCTGTGGCACGTTACCAGAAAATAAGTCCGCATAGAATTGCGCGTTAGCAAGCGTCGCCGAAGATGGCGGTGGCAAGTCCACAAAACTATTCATCAACAGCCCCCAACTTTGCCCTGAGCTTTTCAGCGGGTTTATATAAAGCGCGTTAAGCCGAATCTCACGGTCCCGCACTATGAGCGTGAACTCGCCTTCAATTTGTGCGCGCAGATCGCGAATGTCCAGAATATTGTGCTTTTCATAGCTCAGACTCATTTTGTCGACGGAGCCGCTCAACCACCCGCGAGAGGTTCGCCCCTCAGAACGCGCCACATACTCCTGACCGACAATGGCATTTAATTTCGCGAACGTAGAGTCACCCTGCGCCGACCCGAGCAACTTGGTCGAGGTGTTTTCAAGCCACTCCTCGGCTTCTGCTTCGCCATCTACCGCGAGTCCAGCGTAGGATTGCACACCAACGAGCGAAGCCCAACCTAAACTGCGGCCTTGCGTGGCAGCAACACTCATACCTGGCACTGAAATATACTTATATTCGTCCATAATATTGAGCGATGGCACGTGCTCGGTTGCCTCCACGGCTGGATTCACCTGTGCGTGATGGCCTTCGAGACGCCGGGCTAAACCTGCTGCTAACGCTTGCTTTTTACCAAACAGATCAATCCTGCCGAGCAAGCTCATCTCCTCTTGACTGTTTTGTAGACTGGGTAATACCGATAGCAAAATACGCTGATGTTGCACCACGTCGAAGTAAGAGACATCTCCGTAATGACAGTCATAAATGTAACCAACGCTACCGGTTAGGGTGGCTAAACCACGTTGACAATAGCTGGCAAAATATCCAAATTGCTCGTGCGCTGTTGAACTTTGTGCCTCAGCCGTTTTAGTGCGCGTAACGCCTGGAATGCCATAAACGAATAAGGCCATCTCACGCCGTACCGCGCTGTTTAGACGCGGGTCTTCAGCGAGGGTCAGGCACGCGGCTAGATTGAGATGGTCGCGAAACACACTCCAGCTCAAATCAAGCGCACCTTGATCACGCAAGTCCACTAAACAACGGCTCAGCACCTGGGCTAAAGTAATGGCATTATCAGCAAAGACCGCATTATTGCCATCGGTGTTTTTTGGCATTAGCGAAACCAACATATTACTCACTTCTTGAGCATTACCCGTCTGAGCTGGATTAATGGTGTTAGTAGCCTGATAGTCCAGAGTCGCAATATCCGCATTGGCGGGTCTAATGTAGTTGCACACCAACAGATCGTCCTCGCGACCAAAACGGCTGGCAATCCAGCCAAGTTTCAAGGCGGCTTTAGTGTCACCTTTCGGATCAGCAAACATTAAACCCGCGCCGCCCGCCGATAAAAAGTTATACGCAATCGCAATCAACAGCTCGGTTTTGCCAGAACCAGTCGTGCCGGTCACTAAGCCATGGCGCAGCCAATCTTTAAATTGCATCCACACTTGTTTGTTGGTTGCTCGCTCAACACCGAGGTACATGTCTCCCATGGGCGGACCAAATAGGCCGCTGCCAGGCAAGGGGTTGTTAGGATCACGCTTAACTTTAGCTGTTCGCGGCAGTAAGTTTGGCGCATCAGAGGTGCTGCTCACACGCCACCAGACCATGAGCCAATACAGACATTGCAGTACTAGAATGAACTCCCACGCGATGGGTAGATAGACGAGCCAAAAGCTGCTTATCCCTAATATCACGCAAGCAACAGGAGGGTGTACTAACTGACTGTAAAGCTGAGCTTGGTCGGCCTGTGGGCGTCGAATTAAACTCCGTTTGTCCGCAAACTCCTCTCGACTTAAGCCGCGCGTACTTGTTCTGCTACGAGTTTCTGGGTTGGTCATGGTTTTATCGCGCCCGATTGTGGGCGCAGTTAAGACTTACGCGCACCCATTTATGGCGCACTGAGCATACTAGCAAGCGCCGCAGGAGCTGCTTCGCTAAAACCGCTTAAAGAAAGGACTTCCCCGCTCGGAGTTCGGTACAGAAAAAAGGGTGTAGACGCTCTTCCCTGAATGGCCTTGAGCAGAGCGGTGTTATAGGCAACCGCTTCTAGGCTTGCCGCTTTAGGATTAGGCACTTGCGCTGGGGGGGGTGCGCCGATGGTCTGAATATCAATCAAACCGTCGAGTACGGCTGCGCCCCAACGTGCGCTGTCATGCTCGAGGATTGCGACGGGCAGCCAGTGCACTTTCGCGCCTAGCCCGGAACCAGCCATATACTGCAGCGCAGCCGCACAATACGGACATTGGTAATCATAAAAGGCATACACCTGCGCGTGTGGAGCGGCCGCAGTTACATGGCTTGGCGAAACGGTAGTGTAATGCTGGGGCGAGAGCCCCTCTAATTGTTCGTATGCTTTACTGACCAACTGATTAGCGTCTGCACGTTGTGTAGATGCCTCTTCCTCGTCTCCTGCCCCTACTTGTGTAGCGGCTAAGACCGAAATCGCTACCGCATTCGTTTGATATTTTTGCTGTGCGACGGCATTCAAATCGCGACCGTTGCGGTCCACAAGTTTGCCAATCACCACTAACCCATCAGGTGCTTCCCATAAAATTATCTTAATATCGGCAGGGCTCTGCACAATATGCCCACGCCATCCGTCGGGACCCAAAAAGGACCCCACAATCTCGCTATTGGGCGTATAGACTTTAGGCTCAAATGCGAGACAGGTGGGGACAACACCGAGGAGAAAAAGGCATGGCAAAAGGACCCAGCGAATTAGGTATGAAAATATGCAACGATGCGTAACACGAGACACGCTTGGTACTCTAGTGCGGACTCACCGAGCAGCCCTGCGCCAAAGCTTCGTCATCTGCCAAGCTGGGTCCGCGTTGAGGGTCGCTGTACTGGTCTATCGCGCGCGCGTCTGCTTCCCAGTTAAATGGCAAGATACTGTTATTCTCGGTGAGCGCCACACGCTCGTCACTGGCTTGATATTGTTCGGGCAACCCTGCCAGTGGTACACCATTTTGCTGTAGTGCTAGCACCCCTAACTCCAGCGAACGCGCTGAGATTCCGCCATAGTCGGCGTCGCCGCCAACATCCACGTGAAATCCCGGCACAGCCACCTCTAAGCGCCCAGCTTGATCGGGGTAGAGCGGGTCAATGATGCTCGCGCTATCAAAAAAAATGCGCTTTTCATCCGCTGCAACCAGATGCACTCCAGATAGAACACTCTGAGGAATCGGCAGATCGAGTACACTTTCTTGCCCCGTGATCACTCCGTCGAACATAAACATTAGATCTTGCTTCACCTGACCAGGTTCGATCAGAAAGCCTGTGCAGTCTTTGTTCGCCACACCGTGGTCTTCAACTAAATTAGCAAAATGGCGCTGCGAGCCAACGCCTCGACTGTATCCGGCGGTAATTATATGCGGCTCGCTGAACGGATTAATCGCATGCCATTGCTGCACGCTATTCACAAATTCACGGTAGGCAAATTCAGCTCGTTGCTCCGTTCCTAACCCCGTGGCCATTTCCACTAAGCTGTGCACAGGAGTAACTGAACGAGTGCCCACACCATGTACGTACATGGCGCTCACCTGTGGGCTTTCCTTGACGAGCTGCTCCATAATATCGGGGTTGGTGTGCGTGTTGCCGCGCTTGAGTCGATCGCTACTTGTGCCGTCAAAGGCAATCACCATGAGACGATGATTTGGATCATGCGGGTTAAAAGCCCCGTCGCGTGGTTGCTGCGTAATTTGCTCGGCAACAACTTGAAATGCGGCCAGTTCGCTCGCGGTGGCATCGCGCCCCGCTCGGGCGCTTCCTATCGCTCCCATAATGCTTTCCTCCTTGATTACTTAAGACCATCCGTGGTCCAAACTGCGCACACTTGAGTTACCTACTGCAAAGCCACCTTTGCCATTGGAAAGACTGTCGTCTTAAAGTAAAACTGATTTTCCGGACCTTTAAAATCGCGATAGACGTGATAGTCGATCGAAACCCCACAGGCAGATACTTTTACCACCACAGCACTGCCACCTTGCTCACCCGGCGCGGGTAATTGCTGAAGATTATGGTGAGCGCGCAACGCCTGCATCGCTGCCCGTAAATCCACCACCACCGCTTTATAGTCACCATCGCGTAACTTAATGCGCATCCGCAGTTCGTAAAAAGCACTCAAGCCGATTTCGCTACTGCCTAATCGTCGAGCTGAGACGTTTTCGGGACCGTAAACATAGGTACCCGACTCAATGGCCGCGTGATCGATTTCAAAGCGCAGTGAATAGATCGGTTCCTTCGCAGCTGCCACCATCGGCTCGGCCGCAATACTGGTAATCGTGCTCATAAATTTAAAGTACCTGTTGTTTCATTTAGCCCTTTAGAGCTCACTCTTGCTTGAAGCAAAGAAGAGGGAATAGCCGTCGGCAAGGGCCAACAAGTTCATCACAAAGATTGACTTGCGTGGCGATGGCGGCGACGTGAGCAAGAAGGTACAGGGGGTGGGGTAGATTGCAACGTATCCATTTGAGCCGTTACAACCTTGTACCGTCCATGGCAACTCCCCTGAGCATCCCTTCGGGATGGCATCCGAGCGGCGTGCAATTGAACAACCCTTCGCCGTCGGTGTCTTCCCAAAGCGCCACCCCCACATGGCGTCCCCCCTGCTTTCCTACGACGGGTAGCAATATTGTGCCAATCCATTGACACTATGCAAATCCGTCAAAAATAGAGTAGCTGAGCATTCCTTACTCTGCAATCACACTTTAGGCTTAATCCTTTTCTAGCCTATCCCTGTGCACTACCCCCACGTTTACAGCTACGTGTACTGCCAACTACCAAATTCACTACCCTGCGCCCAAACTGGCCCCCTGCCGATAACTGCGTCGTGGCGCGAGCCACTACTGTATGCAACATTGCAAAGTACTGCAATTACACTTTAGTACTAATACTTTTTAGCGCCGAATTCAACCGTTTAGCCTGGACAGGCACACTTAAATGCCCTTTTAAAGCCGACACCCACCTTTAACGCAGGACAGGCATCTTTAAGTACCGCAATCTATGGACATAGATCGGCTATTTAAAACTCAGAGGCAATCTCCGCATACGTTTTGCGGCTAATATTGGGCACTAGGGCGTTGGCAGCAGGGTATCCCACCACGATCAACATAAAAGGTTTTTCGTTGTTCGGCCGGTGCAGGATCTCGTTCATAAACTTCATGGGGCTAGGCGTATGAGTAAGCGTGGCAAGACCGGCGTTGTGTAGCGCGGCGAGTAACAGACCAGTAGCAATACCAACGGACTCGGGCATGTAATAATTTTTATGCTTATGGCCATGCGCATCAACCGAATTGCGCTCCAGAAATACCGCAATCAGATACGGCGCTGTCTCCAGGAACGGTTTGTGCTCATCGGTACCGATTACTTTCAGATCATCCAGCCAGGCTTGCGGAGCCCGCCCCTGATAAAACTCCCGCTCCTCTTGCTCCGCGGCCAAACGTAATGCACGCTTTATGCTGGGGTCTGCAACCAAGACAAAATGCCACGGCTGTTTGTTTGCACCACTTGGGGCCGAGCCTGCAGTGCGTATCGCGTTTCTCAATATTTGGATATCAACCGCTCGATCAGAAAAGTCTCGCACGCTTCGACGAGTACTCATCTGCGCATAAAACTCACTGGAGTTACCCAGCATGGTCACAGCATCAAGCTCTCGAAATGACAATGGTTTGTGGGTGGGTGCGGTGTCCTCGGAGTACTCATCGCAGTGGCTATCTTTATTGGGCATGGGTGTCTCTTACTTGTCTGGGGCTAGTCAAAAAAGGGCAAAATCGAAGCCAATCGGCTAAATCCGCTTATTTTAAGCCTCAAGCACTTCGGTACTGGGTCAGTTTAAGCTATATTCCGCGTCATATGCATCGCCTGTTCGTGTAATTCAATGACGTCATTAATAATGCTGTTAATCGCCCTCTTCTGTGTGGCCTCTTTAACTTATGTTTATGCCTACCGAGGCCAAGCACGGTATGCAAGCCTAGGCGAGTATTTGCGCAAAGGATGGCCTATCTTTACGCCATTTAACTGCCTGTTGTATTTGTTTACCAAGCCCAAAGCGCGACCCGCCATAATGGATATGCGCGATTTTCCTGAACTTAAAGCATTGCAGGAGAATTGGCCGATGATTCGCGAGGAAGCGCTTAATTTGATGGCCGAGGGCGGTTTTGACTCGATTGGCGACCCACAATCTGCCTCGTATTATGATGTTGGCTTTAGAACATTTTACAAATATGGTTGGACCAAGTTCTATTTAAATTGGTACGGCTACACGCATGCCTCGGCACTCGCCACCTGCCCTAAAACGGTAAAATTGTTGAGCACGATACCCACTGTTAACGGTGCCATGTTTTCCGTATTACCGCCAGGCGGTCAACTTACTCGGCACCTCGACCCCGTAGCGTGTAGCTTGCGCTACCATTTAGGGTTGGATACGCCTAATGACGACCGTTGCTACATCAGCATTGACGATACGCCGTATTCATGGCGCGACGGCGAACCATTATTGTTTGATGTAACGTTCTTGCATTTTGCCCACAATGACGCTGATAAACCGCGTCTTATATTAATGTGCGATATCGAACGCCCTATGTCATGGCTCGGCAGCATCCTGAATTGGCCCTACAAAATGCTCATGAAAGCGTTTATCGTGCCCAACACCGATGCTGACAAACGCGGACTCTTCAATCGCATTTTTGCCGGCTTAGTCCCGGTGTTGGAACGCGCAAAGAACCTAAAAGAAACAAATCTGATGGCTTACAAAGCACTAAAATACACGGTGAACACAACCCTGTTCGTGCTCTTAGCGGCCATAGTCTGGGGCGTTATTTCAGGCATCCTCTGGCTGATCGCCTAAAAAGCCAACCTAGACACCCACCGTTAGCGCACCCCCACCGTTAGCGCACCATATTGCTATTAAGTTGTTTAAATTCAGCTGACTAAAAGTGCTCTTGATGAGACTTTTTAGCGATCTGACCAATCGTTGTTTTTGAAGACTCATACGCCCTACTTTAGAGCTGAAATAGCACGGAAGGCTGGTATATTCTTTGCAGACTTCCTATAAAGTGCAGCGAGGTTGGCAGCCGCAGCGAAGAGGGTAAAACTAATTCACGGGCGTAAGCCAGACAAGAAGGTGCAGCTAGGCTACACGTTTTCTTTTTAACCAACAGGTTCACTAAAATGGCGCAGCAATTCCAAACTAACAAAAAAGACCTCTCCAGAACTCAAATAGTTGATTTCACTGAGCCTAAGTTAGCCGTCGACGAGGTTCGATGTGCGGTTCAGCACTTCGCCTTTACTGCAAACAACATTACCTATG
This sequence comes from uncultured Gammaproteobacteria bacterium, assembly GCA_964407915.1. Lineage (GTDB taxonomy): Bacteria > Pseudomonadota > Gammaproteobacteria > Arenicellales > Arenicellaceae > Arenicella. Next base: position 3,290 of record CAYOXK010000028.1, on the reverse strand, counting down.
GGGTAGTAGGCGAGCAAGTCCGCTATTGGGAGTTTTTTCCCGCTTGGCACAACAATAAGGCTGAATGGGGGGTTCTTCCCGTTTGGGGTTTCGCAGAGGTGGTTGAGTCGAAATCGTCGGAAATCGAGCCTGGTGAACGACTGTTTGGATACTTTCCACCCGCCACCACATTAATCATAAAACCCATCAACGTAACATCCGGCAGTTTGATTGACGCTTCGCCTCACCGCGCATCCTTACCGCCAGCCTACAACCTGTATCGACGTACCAACAACGAGCCCAAGGGTAATAGTAACCTTGATTCGGAGCGCATGTTGTTGTCGCCACTTTACTTAACCGCTTTTTGTATTCACGACATGTTTCGCGAAAAAGATTGGTTTGGAGCACAACAAGTGATCATTGTGAGCGCCTCCAGCAAAACCAGCATTGGAACAGCCTACGCGATGGCCGAAGATTCGGAGGCTCCAACATTGGTTGGACTTACTTCTTTGCCCAACTTCGACTTTGTAAAGAGCTTAAACATTTACGATAACGTGCATAGCTATGAAGATATTGCGGCCATAGACGTTGGCAAACCAACAATGATTATCGACATGTCCGCGAATGGCGAAGTCTTGGGCACCTTGCACAAGCATTTAGGTAACAACATGGTGTTTTGCAGTAATGTGGGGATTACGCACTGGGATGACGCAGGAATGGGGCCAGATTTTATTAGGGAACGCAGCCAACAATTCTTTGCCCCGAGTCACATCCAAAAGCGCATCAAGGAATGGGGAGGCAAAGTTTTTAACGAGCTGTCCACACAATTTATAATGCGCACAGCGGCAAAATCTCGGGCATGGCTAAAAATGAACCAAGTGATGGGCCTTGCTGGCTTAGATTCAGTCTACGCAGACGTACTGCATGGCAAATCGGCGCCCTCGGAAGGGATTATCGTTTCCTTGGCAACCATCAACGAGGGTTGACCCGCAGCGGCCAAAAATTTTATCAGCGCTAGCTTAGACTTAAATTATTCGATAAACATTGCTTAGAATTTAGGTGGCAGCAACTCGAACACTAAATTGTTACACTTATTAAATAATGAGCATCGTGAGCGAACGGCGCATATTTTTAATAACAACAACGAGCACAAACATGACCCAAATTTTTAACTCAATGCGACGCGTGCGTTCGCAATCAAAATCGACACCCAAAAGCATAATGGGTATGGTTGGTGTCAGCCTTGCCCTACTGTTAGCGGCCTGCTCAGACAATGGCCCCGCAGCTGATTCTTCATCAAACGTAGAAATCGGCGCAGCCGATAGCACGCAAGTGAGCACGGCAACAGAGGTTCAAACTGAAGCGGAATCCGAATCTGCTCGAGTAAACGCGTTTTTTGAGCAGACATTCGAAGAGTCGTTGGCGCGCAGCCCTATGTCACTCACCTATCTCGGCCGTAAGGAACGGCTTGGCGAGTGGGATGATATTAGCCCAGAGTTTGCGGAAGAAACTTTAGCGATTGCCAAACGAAATTTAGCAACCTTACTTGAGTTTGATTACAACACCTTAGATGCAGACACAAAGCTCAGTTTTGATTTAATGAAGCAGGACTTGCAAGAGACAATCGAAGACCACCAATGGCGTTTATACAATTACCCTGTGAATCAGATGTTTGGAACACATTCAGGTGTTCCTTCACTGCTCATAAATCAACACCGCATTAGCTCTCTTGACGACGCGCAAGCCTACATTTCGCGGCTCAATGGCATTGATGCTTATTTTGCACAACTGATTAAGAATATTGAAGCTCGCACGGCGATTGGCGTAGTGCCACCGAAGTTCGTTTTTCCTCACATAATCCGCGACAGTCAAAACATCATTACGGGTGCCCCTTTTGACAACGGTGAGGACAGCACTATTTTACAAGACTTTAAAAGTAAAATTGCTCAGCTCGCAACGGCTAACGAAGAAGGCACGGAACCTCAAATCGACCAAGCCACCCATGATCAACTCCTAGCAGATGCGAATGCTGCGCTAATGAATTCAGTGAAACCGGCCTACGAAGCACTCATTGCGCATTTGACGGAACTCGAAACGGTGGCTACAACGGATGATGGGGTGTGGAAATGGGAAAACGGCCAAGAGTTCTACAATGTGGCACTTAAGCGCACAACCACGACTGAGCTAACCGCGGACGAAATTCATCAGATTGGATTGGATGAGGTAGCTCGCATACACGACCAAATGCGAGCAATCAAAGACGCTGTTGATTTCGAAGGGGATTTGAGCGCGTTCATGGCTTATATGCGCGACTCAGATGAGTTTTATTATAGTAATGACAAAGCCGGCAAAGAGCGCTACATCAATGAAGCAACAGCGCTCATCGAAACGATGAAAGGTAGGCTTGATGAGTTGTTTTTGACGAAGCCTAAGGCTGATCTAAAAGTAAAAGCGGTGGAAGCATTCCGTGAGAAATCGGCAGGTAAGGCGTTTTACCAAAGACCATCAGAAGACGGTTCTCGTCCCGGCTTATATTACGCCAATCTTTACGACATGCGCGCCATGCCAACGTATCAAATGGAGGCATTGGCGTATCATGAAGGTATACCTGGCCACCATATGCAGTTGGCCATTCAACAAGAGTTGCAAGACATCCCTAAGTTTCGGAAATTTGGTGGGTACACCGCATATATTGAGGGATGGGGCCTCTATTCTGAGTACTTACCTAAAGAAATTGGAATGTATTCAGATCCCTACTCAGATTTTGGCCGATTGGCGATGGAGCTTTGGCGAGCATGCCGACTAGTTGTAGATACAGGTATTCACACCAAGCGATGGACACGCGAAGAAGGTATAAAGTACTACACAGACAACACGCCAAATGCGGTTTCTGATGCTGTTAAAATGGTGGAGCGACACATAGTAATGCCATCACAAGCAACGGCTTATAAAGTAGGTATGATCAAAATATTAGAACTGCGCGCTACCGCAATGGATGCGCTTGGTGAGCGTTTTGATCTAAGAGCATTTCATGACGAAATCTTAAAATATGGTCCACTACCTCTAAGTAATGTCGAGACAAAAATCAACGCTTGGATTACTGAAGTAAAAAACCAAGAAAAATCAATCTGAGCTGAAAAGGTCCTCAGGTAGTGCAAAAAAGGAGTGGCACAAGCCACTCCTTTTTTATTGGTTTCACGAATTATGAAAAATCTAAATAGGCACCAAAATCTAAATAGACACCCACTGAAACATCCAGACACCCACCTATTTTTTTAAGCGTTGCCTCGCCCCCAGGCTTCCAGCAAACT
>CAYOXK010000027.1:10883-28915 GCA_964407915.1 uncultured Gammaproteobacteria bacterium | reverse complement strand
AACATCGCTCTTTCGCATCCATGCGACCGCGATGTACCTACATCCATGTAGGCAAAAAAAAGGGACGCGTTTGCGTCCCTTTTAAGGTTATACAATTTTTATCGCTAAGCGATTAGAAGTTGTATGTAGCACGACCGTAGTAGAACGCGCCGTTGATGCCGAATGGGTTAAATTGGCTGTATTCCAAGCCAAGTGCTCCACCGAAATCAAAGCCTGCACAATCGATTGATTTACAGCCTTGCTCATCAAATATGTTGCGCGCACCCAAGGCGAAATCCAACTGATCTGAGTAAGAGTAACCGAACTCAAGGTCAACTGTTTCCGCACTATGAAATACGCCGCCAGCTTCGTTGTCGTAGAAATTACCATAATGGCTAATTCTGGCTAACAAGCGAGCTTTATCCATTTGGTGATTCGCCGTAAAGTTCCAACGCGTACCTGGTACACCGTCTTCAATCAAACGCACACGGCTGTCACCCAATAAATCTGCGTTACGACGTGTAACTTCCGTATCTGTGTAGTTAAACGCAAGATTGAAAGTAGTTGTACCGTCAAGCCAATCAGCTGTAGTGGTTGCTACTACGTCAAAACCAGACGTGTTGGTGTCGAATTGATTCGTGAAGAATCTGAACTGGGCGATATCTGACGCATCAAAACCATCAGCGGCAAGTTGCGCGCGATCTGCATCGCTCAATTGGAAGTCGTTAGACAGACTTAAACGGTCATCAACATCAATGTCAAAGTAGTCAACGGTGAAATCAACGTTACCTAGGCTGAAGTAAGTACCGAGTGTAATGTTCGTTGACTCTTCTGGATCCAATTCTGTAGCACCACGTAATTGCGCCGCAGGGTTACTTGGAGGAATAACACCTTGGTTCGTTAACACACCATTAACAAGCTGTGTTGAAACATTCGAAGCAAACGACTGCCCTGGCGTTGGAGCTTTAAATCCCGTACTTACCGTAGCGCGCAAGCCCGATGAATCACCTAACGAGTAGTTCGCACCGAGTTTTGCATTTGTTGTGCTACCGAAGCCATCGTAATCTTCAAATCGAACGGCCGCGGCAATCAACAATACGTCACTAGGTTGCCACTCTAAGTCAGCGTACAAAGAGGTATTAGCTCGATCAAGCGATCCTGAAATTAGTGGCGCAAACCCTGGGAAACCGTTAGTAGAGGTGCTGAAACCTTGAGCTCCCAGACCACCGTCAACATACGACTCTGGCTGGCCAGCAACAATGCTGAACTCTTCCTCACGCCACTCAGCACCGAAGGCCAAGTTCACGTTGTCAGTCAGTTGCTTGTTAAAGTCCAGATTGATGGCCATATCTTGCTGCTCGTAGGCACCAGGATTGAAGTCACGCGGGGTTGCTGCGCCTAAACTCGCATTAACGGTATTGTTAATGAAGAAGTCGGCTTCGTTTTTACCCGTGTAGGCACTCACACTCCAACCCAAACCACCAGCTGTTTCGCCACGCAAACCCAGTAGCAATGAAGTATCAGTTACTTCACCACCAAAGTTTGGCGTAAATCCACCAGGGATGATTTCAGAGAAGTGGAAACACTCTGGACGCGCTGCAGCCGCCGCGAAATCAGCACTCAATAATCCAGCTATTGTGCTTGGAATATTCGAAGGGCAGTTGCCCGTGCCATTGCCAGTTAGGTCGGCAAACAACAAGTTGCCGTTACCATCTGCATACACACCACCGCGGTTTGCTGGGTTACGGAAGTAGAAACCACCGATCACTTCTTTATTGTTGTAGTTAGCTTGACCGAAAAACTCCATGCCATTGGCTAATTCTGTGCCAAAGTTGGCCCACAGTTTCACGTCGCCATCAATTTCAGGTGTTCCCCAAACTTGCGCAGGATTTAATACTGGGAAACCCGCCGCAATTAGCTCAGCCGCATCATTTCGTTGGATTGAGCGGTCAGTTGCTTCCGCTTCAGCCCATTCGGCAGTCAAGTTCAAAAAGCCGTTCTCACCCATGGCAAAGCCTTGGTTGTAGGCAATGCTGAATTGGTCTTCGCCTTCTTTATAAACACCGTATTTAGTTTCAACTGAACCGCCAGAATCAGCGTTTTTCAAGTTGAAGTTAATTACGCCCGCGATCGCATCAGAACCGTATTGAGCCGCCGCACCGTCGCGCAAGACCTCTACGCTTTGCAGAGCAAGTGATGGAATTGCTGCAACATCAGGGCCTTGTGAACCATCCGACAATCCGTTACCCAGCCATGTAATAACCGCAGCACGGTGACGGCGTTGACCGTTGACAAGTATTAGAGTGTGGTCGGGTGCTAAGCCGCGTAGGTTAGCAGGGCGAACGAGTGTTGCTGCGTCGCTGATTGGTTGGTCGTTTACGTTAAAACTTGGCACTACGTTGCGCAACAAGTTACTCGTATCAACACCACCTTGAGAAATAAAGTCAGACGCGGAAATAACGTCGACTGGCGCTACCGAATCAGTGGCCGAACGTGGTTTACCACGCGTACCGATCGTTACAATCTCTTCCATTGCTTCTTCTTGAGCGAAGGAAGGTGTTGCAACACCGGTTAATGAAGCCAAAGCAAAAGCAATTGCCGTGACTCGAGGTTGAAATAGTCTCATACCTGGATCTCTCCCGTGACTTATAGTGGTCACTTCTAGGTTAACTTTAGAACTGCAACTCAAACCGTTGAGCCGCAAAGTGGTCAAAAGCATCAACATTCATTTGTTGGTGCTTTTGCAACCAGTAGTAATGCTACTGCAAAAGAGGTTTAACCACAAGTTGCAGAGCATACAAAGCAGGCCGTCATTTCAGAGGGGGATACGGCTGAATTGTTAGGGTATAAGAACGGGTTTGGCGCTTGATTATTGCAGGTATTTAGCAATTTAGAACGCCGCTGCAACGATGAATTAGTCTGGCAATAGATACGTGGATATTTTGTCGCCTTGGTGTAGTATTCGAGCCTTAACCCATTAACTCGAGTTGCGCGCATGGCTCCATCTGAATCCACTAACACTGCGGCAAGCAATATGCCCCTTGGTCTAGCCCTCTTACCCGTGTTGCTCCTGATTCTCGCGTTGTCGTTTAATGTGTATGTTTACGGCAACGATGCCTTGGGCGGATCGAGTCAGATGATCATTATTCTGATCACCGGCTTAACCGCAGCGCTCGGTTTGTGGCGCGGCGTGAGTTGGTCGGAACAGCAGGCTAGCGTGGTTTCGACGATTGGCAACGCGATGCCGTCCATCCTGATCCTTTTGCTGGTGGGCGCGTTGGCGAGTATTTGGTTATTGTCGGGAACTGTGCCTATCTTGGTTTACTACGGCGTGATGTTGCTCAATCCATCCATATTTTTAGTCGCCACCTGTATTGCATGCGCCATCACATCGGTCGTAAGCGGTAGCTCTTGGTCAACGGCTGCCACCATTGGTGTGGCCATGGTCGGCGTGGGACGAGCCTTAGAGATTCCCGATGGCATGATCGGTGGAGCGATTATTTCGGGTTCCTATTTTGGCGACAAAATATCGCCACTATCCGATACTACGAATCTAGCGGCCGCGGTAACTGAAACGCCGTTGTTCGATCATATTCGTTATTTGTTTTATACCACTGGCCCCTCATTTTTAATCAGCTTGGCCCTTTTCGCCTTTCTGGGGTTCAATATTGGCGGTGCTAATGCCGATGTGGATGTGAGCGCGACACTTGCGGCTATCGAGTCCACTTTTAATATTACGCCCTGGTTGCTGTTGCCTCCCGTCATTGTGCTGGGGCTGATTATTCGCCGCGTGGAAGCCATCCCTGCCTTATTTACGGGCGTGGTAGTGGGTGCCTTGTTTGTGTTGATATTCCAGCAAGACTTATTGCGTTCGATGATGAACGCAGACCAACCGTTTCAAGTATACCAACTCGTAATGGGCACTTTGTTCGAAGGCATCTCGATTGAAACGAGTGACGTTAAACTTAATGAGTTGTTCAGCGCGGGCGGAATGCAAGGAATGCTGGGTACGGTGTGGTTGATATTGGGCGCAATGGCCTTTGGTGGGGTTCTAGAAGCGACCGGCATGCTTACCCGGATTATGCAGTCGGTGAAAGCGCTTGCAACGAGCTTCTTTAGCTTGGTGGCGTGTACGGCCGGTACGTGTATTGTGACGAACATCAGTACGTCGGATCAATATATCTCAGTGGCAATTCCAGGCCGAATGTTTGCCGGATTGTACAAAGAAATGGGGTATGCCTCTGAAAATCTCAGTCGTACTTTGGAAGATACAGGTACGGTAACGTCAGTGCTCATTCCGTGGAACACCTGTGGCGCTTACCATGCAGCCGTGTTGGGCATTGCCACCTTTGACTATATTTATTATTGCTTCTTTAATTTACTCAGCCCAATTATGACGTTGTTCTTCGCGTACTTCATGATCAAAATTAAGCGAATTGATGGCTTTACCGCTAACAAATCGGTGACCGCGTAAACCCTAATAATTCGAACTTGGCGATGTAAGCCGAGTAATGTGAGTGTAAGTATGAAGAACGCTTTTTTGATTAACGGCACCCTATTGCTGATCGCCTTTATTTGGGGTTTTGGCTTTGTGCCGCAGCGGCTCGGGATGGAATACCTCGATCCCAATGCTTTTAATGCCACGCGGTTTGCCTTGGGTGCGTTAACGTTATTGCCTATTCTGTTGTGGCTCAAATCGGTCAACATGACCGCAGCGTTTAATCGCGCAACGCTCAGTCTGGGAGTCGTTCTTGGCGGTTTGTTGTTTGGCGGAGCCTATTTTCAGCAAACGAGTTTGCTCTACACGAGTGTGGCAAACGTGGCCTTTATCACTGGTCTATACGCCATCATCGTGCCATCCATCGGATATTTCCTTGGCTATCGATATGCCACCATTGTTTGGGTTGGTGGCTTCATTGCCATCGGTGGACTGTATCTAATGACGGGCTCGAGCAGCGAGGTTTCGTTACGCGGTGATTTGCTCGCATTGGTGGGCGCGGTATTCTGGGCCTCGCATTTATTAGTGCTTGCGCGCCGAGCTGGAACCCATAACCAATTGATGTTGGCATTCTACCAATTCGCATTTTGTGCTCTATTCAGCGCCATTTTTTCGTTAATGGTCGAACCCAAACTCATCCCTGACAGTCTTGCCGCATTGCAGTGGCCGCTCATCAATGGGGTGTTCGTTGTGGGCATCGCCTATACGCTACAGGTTTGGGTTATGAACCATGCTGAACCGTTTCTGGCGAGCTTGATTCTGGCGCTCGAAGCGGTGTTTGGTGCACTCGCGGGCTATTTAGTCTTTGAAGAAAGACTTGCCGAGGCTGCTATTGTTGGGGCGATCATGATGCTTGCGGGCTGTATATTGGCGCAACTGCCCGGCACGGCCACCTCAATTGAAGATAATGCTACTCCAACAACGCCTCTAGACGCAGACTAACAAACCCACTATGAATCTAGCTAAATTTGACCGTTACCCGTTAACTTTTGGTCCGACCGCAATCGAACCCTTACCGCGTTTATCAGCCGCCGTAGGCAACCGAGTACAGATTTTCGCCAAACGCGACGACTGCAACTCGGGGCTTGCACTCGGTGGCAATAAATTACGCAAAATGGAATACCTCGTTCCGGATATTTTGGCATCGGGTGCGGATACCTTGGTGTCGATTGGGGGGGTGCAGTCTAACCACACGCGTATGGTGGCGGCGGTGGCCGCCAAACTCGGCTTAAAATGTTATTTGGTGCAAGAGTCGTGGGTGCCTCATGATGATGCCGTTTATGATCGCGTTGGCAACATACTTTTAACCCGCTTGATGGGCGCAGAATCGCATTTAGTCGATGAGGGCTTTGATATTGGCATCCGACAAAGTTGGGAGCAGGCGATTGAGTCCGTTACCGCAGCGGGTGGTAAGCCTTACGCGATTCCCGCTGGCGCATCGATGCATAAACTGGGCGGGCTTGGTTATGTTGGATTTGCAGAGGAAGTGCGCGAGCAGGAGCAGGCGCTTGGCTTTACCTTTGACTATATTGTGGTGTGTGTGGTCACGGGCTCTACCCAAGCGGGTATGGTTGTTGGGTTTGCCGCGGATAACCGCGCAGATCGCGTGATTGGCATAGATGCCTCGGGCACGCCAGATAAAACGCGTCAACAGGTACGAGAAATTGTTGATAACACCGCCGAACTGGTTGAACTGGGCCGACGCGTGCGTGACGACGAAATTGTCATTAAAACAGACTACGCCCATCCCGCCTATGGAGTGCCTAGCGCCGAAACGAATGCGGCTATTCGGTTAGCGGCGCGCACAGAAGCCATGATCACCGATCCTGTTTACGAAGGAAAGTCGATGCAGGGCATGCTCGATTTGATCCAGTTGGGCTACTTTCCGGAGGGATCAAAAGTGTTGTATGCGCATCTTGGCGGTGCGCCTGCGTTGAATGGCTACAGCTATACTTATCGTAATGGCTAAAACGTAACGGCTATTTTAATGCCGTGATCACAGGCGTAACTGGGCGCTCATTGAGAACGTATAATTGAGCGCTAGCCTATTGTCGCTGGACCGCCGTTAGCAACCACCGCTTACGTTTAGGTGATCTTACGACGGGTTTTACTAGGGGTTTTAGCAGACTTTTTATCCGTCGTTTTGCTCGTCGTACGCGGCGATGGCTTGCCCGCAGGCGACCTCTTGGTGCTTTTGCCCGCAGGTGTGGATTTGCCTGCTTGGCGCGGACGCTTTACCGAGGGTGCTACGGTTTCTTGCTCGTCGTCGTCAGGTAGGTCGGTGGGGCGATCAATCAAGCCCATTAAAAAGGCGCGTAACACTTGATCGCCGCACTCTCGATAATGCTTGTGACCCGGTTTTCTGAATAAAGCACCGAGCTCACTGCGCGACAGTTTGCTGCCGCCACGGTGTAATACTTTAAGCAAGCTCTCTTCACGCAACGCAAATGCGATGCGTAGTTTTTTCAGGATCTCGTTTTTGCTGAGTCGCTCGGGCGTAGGCACCGACTCTGCATCGGGTCGCAAACCTCGGCGGTCGGCAATTAATCCGTCTAAAAATGCCGCCATTTCTGCGTCGGAGGTAACAATGCAATGCTCCTCTTCGGGCTTGGCAATGCGTGCCTTAAAACCACTCGAGTCAATCTTAATTGCATTGTGCGGATCGGCCGAAAATAAAGAGGCCGCGTGCGAGTCTTTGAGTTTTAAAGCAAAGCGTAGGCGTCTAAGGATATCGTTATGCGTCATAGGAGAAGGTCTTAGCCTTTTTTAGAAAATTTGGTGAGGGCAATTTCGCCCATTAAATTTGGCAATACGGAAATCTGCGCTGAGTGCGAGGCATTGCTACTTAGCGCTACAAAAGTATCGAGCTTGAAATTCAACTCAGCACACAATTGTTTAAAATCTTTAACGGTGCACAGATGAATATTAGGTGTGTCGTACCACTTAAATGGCAGCTGTCGGCTGACTGGCATTTTGCCTGTAAACGCCAATTGCATGCGGTTACGCCAGTAAGCGAAGTTCGGAAAGGTGACAATGCCGTGTTGACCTACTCGCAGCATTTCTTGCAGCAGTTGGCGCGGCCTATGCACAGCCTGTAGAGTCAGCGAGAGTACCACATAGTCAAATGATCCAGAGTCAAAATCCGCTAAGCCTTGGTCGAGATTTGTTTGAATCACATTTACCTCATTCGCGATGCAGGCGGCCACCTTTTCAGAATCGAGTTCAATCCCATAGCCAGTGACTTGCTTTGTCTGTTTAAGTGTCCGTAAAAAATCGCCATTACCACAGCCTAGGTCGAGCACCCGAGCTCCGTCGGGAATCCATGCCGCAATCAGGGCTAAATCGGCGCGCATGTTTAGCTTGGCGCTAACGCTAGAATTGGGTTGGGCCTTCATTTATTCACCTTTGGACTATCCATGAGTGGCTCAAACAGTTCCGCACTCTTGTGCAACTCGGTGCAGGTAGGCGCTCAATACTTTCACATAATCGCCCACATCCAATAAAAAGGAATCATGCCCGTGCGGGGATTCAATCTCGGCATAACTAACATCTAGACTATTATTTTGCAGAGCGCGTACCATTTCGCGCGAGCGTTCAACCGGAAACCGCCAGTCACTGGTAAAGGAAATAACCAAGAACTTGGCCGAAGCGACCGCAAAGGCTTGCGTTAAGTCGTTGTTGGTGGCGCTCGCAGGATCAAAATAGTCTAACGCTTTGGTCATTAATAGGTAGGTATTTGCATCAAATCGCTGAATAAATTGATCACCCTGATAACGCAGATAACTTTCTACTTCAAACTCGGTGTCAAAACGGTAGTCAAACTGGGTTTTGTCGCGCAAGTTACGACCAAACTTACTCGCCATTTTATCGTCAGACAAATAGGTGATGTGGCCTACCATTCGCGCCACACGCAAACCGCGATGCGGAATTTTAGCGTGTTCAAAATAGCGACCATCGCAGTAATCGGGGTCGGTTCGAATGGCTTGGCGGGCCACCTCGTTGAATGCAATGTTTTGTGCGCTCAGTTTAGCGGCCGCGGCAATCATAATCGCGTGCTTGACTCGGCGCGGATATCGTATGGACCATTCAAGTACTTGCATGCCGCCTAAACTGCCACCGATGATCGCAACCCACTGCTCAATTTGCAGTAGGTCTGCCAGTCGACGTTGCGATTCTACAAAATCCGTGACGGTCACAAATGGAAAATCAGGGCCGTACACTTTGCCCGTGCTCGGGTTAATCGAGGTGGGCCCCGTGCTGCCGGAACAGCCGCCCAGATTGTTCATACACACAACAAAAAAGCGGTTGGTATCAATAGCCTTGTTCGGCCCAACGACGAGGTCCCACCAGCCAGCCGATTTTGGGTCGCTGGAATGTAGACCCGCTGCATGATGGTCGCCCGTTAGCGCGTGGCACAGCAGAATGGCGTTACTGCGAGCCGCATTTAACTCGCCATAGGTTTCGTAAACGAGTGTATAAGCATCGAGTACGTCACCGCTGGCTAAAGTGAGCGGTTGGGTAAACTCTGCGCGCTGCGGCGTAACAATGCCGATCTCGGTCATCGTGTTGCGCCCCTGTGACGGCGCTCTGCTGCAGACCATAAATTGAGGTAGTTGGAACGCATTAAACGAACGGCGAAATAGGCGCCACTAATAGCACAATGCTTAAATTCAAAAACAAGATCACCAATATTGGCGACAAATCGAAGCCGCCAATCGGCGGAAGCAATCGTCTGGCGGGTGCCATGAGTGGCTGAGCGATTTGGTGCGCTACTGATACGATTGGATTATACGAGCCCGAGGCAATCCAGCTGGCGATAATGACAATAAAAATCGACGCAATGAAAATGTGGATAGACGAACGCAAAACTTCACTAAACCCGAAGATCAGTAGATTCAACGCCGAGGGCAGCGTGCTCAGAATCATGAACAGGGCGGCAACTTTGATCACCGCAATTAACAAAGCCAGTGCGAGCGTGGCGGTGTCCACCATGCCGAGCGGAGGCAACACTTTGCGCAAGGGGTGTACAAAGGGGCTGGTGGTGGCAAGCACAAACTGCCCCAGTGGATTGGTGAAATCAGCTCGGACCCACTGCATCCAAAACCGCACGAGCACAATGTACAGGTATAATCCGATGAGGGTTTCGACAATCAAGGTAGCCGCATTCGCTGCATAATTCATGGTAGATCCTAAAAAAATGGTGGTTCAGTATTTGTTGGGCGTGGTGTGCGAGCGGCGCACTGCCATTGGCAACCCTCTCGTTGTTCGTTCGGTCTTAGGTAAACTCGTTGGCCATTTGCGCCGCACGCGTGCGGGCTGCGGTAAAAGCCTGTTCGACGATCTTATCTAAATCCGCGGTGGCTAACGCATTGATCGCTTGTTCGGTAGTGCCTTTTGGCGATTTGATGTCTTCGATTAAAACATCCAGAGGCTTCGCCGAAGACGCCATTAGCAACGCGGCACCGCGCGCGGTCTGATGAGCCAATTGTTGCGCTACCGAGGCGCTCAATCCAGCCTGCATTGCAGCGCGGATAAGTGCTTTGGTTAAGAGCATAAAATACGCTGGCCCGCTTCCTGACAGGGCGGTTACTGTATCCATATCTGCGTCGGACTCTACCCATACACAGGTTCCGATAGCAGACAAAATGGTGGTGGCTAGCTGCCGTTGATCTGCATTGGTATTGCGCGTGGCGAACAACCCCGTTGCACCCTCACCGATTAAAGCGGGAGTATTAGGCATTGCGCGAACGATTGCTAGGCTTGGGTTTAACCAAGCGTGCAACGTACTAGTGGTAATGCCGGCCGCCACCGAAATAAGTAAAGGTTGCCGAGCAACAATTTGTGGCCGTATTTCAACGACAGCACTCTTTAGGCTTTGCGGCTTAACGCCCAACACTAACACGTCGCTCGTTTCGACCAGTTCTGCGGCGCACGTGCACACTCCAATACCGTATGCGTTGTGTAACGCTAAGTTTTTAGCCGCATTACGATCATACACAAATATTTGCTGAGGTTGTAAAGCGCTGGAGCTGACTGGTGTGTCGGCATTAGCCGCGCGCGAGACACGCAGTAAACCCGCAATAAGTGCAGAGTTCATGTTGCCGCCACCAAGAAAGCCGATTTTAGTTGGATTGGTCATGATTGCCTAATTTGATTACCGATAGCGCGAGTGTAGCGCAATTGCGCCTAGATTAACGTGTGTGGGCAGCGCCAACATTATGTTTGACGGTCTATTGAGCCGTGTCATTGCATTACGCCTTGCGTGGCCCAAACAAGTCGGTGCCGATGCGCACCATCGTGCTACCTTGCGCAATGGCGGCTTCCAGATCATTCGACATGCCCATCGACAAGGTGTCGAGATGGAGCCCTATGGTGGAATTGGCCTGTTCTAATAATGCGCGCGCTTCAGCAAACACTTTTTCCTGCTCTGTTGGGTTGGCGCGTGGCGCGGGAATGAGCATGAAACCCCTTACAGCGATATTGGGGTAGGCGGCGATTTGTTCAAGTAATGGCATAACCTGCTTGGCCGTTACGCCCGACTTAGTATCTTCGTTATCCAAATTAAGCTGCAACAGAATGTTGAGTTTGGCTTGCTCAGGTTTGCGCACAAACTGTGCGTCTAGGCGACGCGCTATTTTTGTTCGATCCACGCTGTGCACCCAATTGAAATGCGTTGCAATGGCGGCCGTTTTGTTGGACTGAATGGCGCCTATAAAATGCCATTCGAGGGGCAAGTGACCAAGGCTTGATTGTTTGTCGAGCGCCTCTTGTAAATAGTTTTCGCCAAAGTCTTGTAGCCCAGCTTGAGCAAACGCCTGGAGTTGCACACTCGATTGCTGTTTACTTGCACCAATCAGGCGCACCGAACCCGCTGGGCGCTGCGCGGCCTTTTCAGCTTGTGCGATGCGGTCACGTACTAATTGAAGTCGCTCTATTGCGTATTGCTGGTTTGCCATTCGCTGTGAAATGGGTAAATTGTGGGTATACTTGACATGATTCAGGTTGGCTTAGCCCATCGTCACAACAACCTTATTCGCTACTGGCGAGACCAAAATTCGATCAGCATTGTAACGCTTTAGCAAGATCGCTGAGTAACTTCTAACTAAAAACTAAACCTCTATTTGCTATGGATATCGCCGAACTGCTTGCCTTTAGCACTAAGAATAAAGCTTCTGATCTACACCTCTCGTCGGGTCAACCGCCTATTATTCGAGTAGATGGCGACATAAAGCGAATTAATCTTCCCGTGATTGACGCCGAGACTGTGCTCAAAATGATTTACGACATCATGAGCGACGCACAGCGTAAAACCTACGAAGAGCATTGGGAGGTCGACTTTTCCTTTCAAATCCCCAACGTCGCGCGCTTTCGGGTTAATGCCTTTAATCAAGATCGTGGGCCGGCTGCCGTGTTCAGAACCATTCCCTCAGTAGTGCTGAGTCTTGATGAGCTTAATGCTCCCGTGATCTTTCGTGAGATTTGCATGAAGCCTCGTGGCTTAGTGCTCGTAACGGGCCCCACGGGATCGGGCAAGTCGACCACCTTGGCCGCAATGATCGACTATATCAATGAAAAGCAGCGCTCCCATATCCTTACCATCGAGGACCCTATTGAGTTTGTTCATCAAAATAAAAAGTGTTTAGTGAACCAGCGTGAACTCAGTAAAAACACGCACAGTTTTGAAGCCGCTTTACGCTCGGCGCTACGTGAGGACCCCGATATTATTATGGTGGGTGAGTTGCGCGACTTGGAGACAATTCGGTTAGCCATGACCGCGGCCGAGACGGGGCATTTAGTGTTTGCGACCTTACACACAAGTTCGGCGCCTAAAACAATCGACCGTATTATTGATGTGTTTCCAGGCGACGAAAAATCGATGGTGCGCTCCATGCTCTCGGAGTCGATACAAGCGGTAATCACCCAGACGCTGCTAAAACGCGTAGGGGGTGGGCGCATTGCCGCGCACGAAATTATGCTGGGCAATAACGCCATCAAAAACTTGATTCGCGAAGACAAAGTCGCGCAGATGTATTCGATAATTCAGACGGGTCAAAATGACGGTATGCAAACACTTGATCAGTGTTTAGAAGGCTTAGTGCGTCAACGCCAAATAACCGCAGGCGACGCTCGTGTGCGAGCGGTTGACAAGTCAAAATTTTCGTAGCGTAAGCGGGGAGCTTCAGCATGTTTAAAATGGCGGATTTACTGCGCACCATGATGGTCAAGAACGCCTCAGACCTATTCATTACCACCAATGCGACGCCCTGTTTTAAAGTCGACGGCAAAATTTTCCCGATTGCCGGTGAAGCTTTAGATGGAAAGCAATCGCAGGAGTTGTGTTACTCGATTATGAATGAGGAGCAACGGCGCATTTTTGAATCTGAGAAGGAATGTAACTTTGCGATTCACCCCAAAAAAATCGGCCGCTTTCGAGTTAATGTGTTTGTGCAGCAAAATCATGTGGGTATGGTGATTCGCGCAATCAAAACTAACATCCCCTCGATGGATGAATTAAGACTGCCCAAGATTATGGAAAAAATGATCATGCGCAGACGTGGCTTGCTCATTTTTGTGGGTGGCACCGGTACGGGTAAGAGCACCACGATGGCGTCGCTGGTGGATTACCGCAACCGTAATGCGCAAGACCACATTGTTACGATTGAAGACCCCATTGAATATCTGCACACGCATAAGCGTTCGATTGTGACTCAGCGCGAAGTGGGCGTTGATACGGATTCTTTTGAGATTGCTTTGATTAATGCTATGCGCCAAGCGCCTGACGTGATTCAAATTGGAGAGATTCGCACGC
Organism: uncultured Gammaproteobacteria bacterium; assembly: GCA_964407915.1. Classification (GTDB taxonomy): domain Bacteria; phylum Pseudomonadota; class Gammaproteobacteria; order Arenicellales; family Arenicellaceae; genus Arenicella. Next base: position 15,629 of record CAYOXK010000027.1, on the reverse strand, counting down.
GCGAGACCATGGACAGCGCGATTATCTTTTCTGAAACGGGTCACCTGTGCATTGCCACCCTCCATGCCAATAATGCGTATCAAGCCTTAGATCGGATCTTTAATTTTTTTCCTTCTGATCGACGCGACCAATTAGCGATGGATTTGAGCTTAAACCTCTATGGTTTTGTATCCCAGCGGTTAATCCCGATTAAAAGTCGAGAGGGCCGGGTTGCGGCCGTGGAGATTATGATCAACACCCCGATGATTGCCGACATGATCAAGGATCATCGCATTGATGAAATCCGTGGGGCGATTCGCTCATCTAAAGAAGCGGGAATGCAGACCTTTGACCAGTCCCTGTTTGAGCTGTATGAGCAGGGCTTAATTTCTTACGAAGACGCGATCAAGAACGCGGAGTCAGAAAATGACCTGCGCTTAAGTATTAAGCTGTATGGCAAAGAAGCTAAGGAGACTGAGTTTGGCGAAACCTTAGTCGATGTTCAAATTGAAGAGGATGACCAACAATCGAAGTTTTAGCCAAGTCTTACGGCTAGCGTCCGAGCATCAAGGCTAATAGAGCCATGCGTACGGGTACGCCATAGCTCGCTTGCTGGAAATAAACGGCATTTGGCAGTGAGTCGACCGCGATATCAATTTCATCAATGCGCGGCAGTGGATCTAAGATTAGCGCTTTAGTTGCGCTCACTTGCTCGTGATTGAGTCTGAACAAAGCGCGATGCTTCTCGAATATACGTTTGTCTGCGAAACGTTCTTCTTGTAATCGATTAACGTAAACCACGTCGTACTCTAGAGACTCGGGCAGTCCCTCAATTACTTTGCAACTTACCCCAGCCGCCGTGAGCTCGTTCAGCATGGCCGGTGGCGGAGCTAGTTCGCTTGGCCCCATAAACGTGAACTCATTGTTAGGATACTGCGACAACAGTCGCGTAAGCGAATGTATGCTGCGCGATTGCAGGGAATCAAAGCCAAAAATTATCTTTAAATTGTGCAAACGTCCAAGGTGTTTTTCGATGGTGAATGCGTCTATAAGCGCCTGTGTTGGGTGCTCGTTACCACCGTCTCCGGCATTAATAAAGGGTACATCGCTGCAGTCTGCTGCTATTTGAGCGCTGCCGGGGCGCGCATGGCGCATCACGATAATGTCCGAGTAGCCGGCCACAATACGAATGAGGTCCTCTAAACTTTCGCCTTTTTCAAAAGAAGTGGAACTCGCGTTTTGCGCAAAAATAGTACCAGCATTGAGTCGCTGCGCGGCACTCTGAAAACTTAACATGGTGCGCGAGCTGGGCTCGAAAAACAGCAGTGCAACGATGGCATTATCGAGCGTTTTGATGCGGCCTTTCGACTCTATTGCCGACTGCATTTTTTGCGCGCTCTGAAACAGAGTCGCTACGATGTCAGGCGTTAGTTGATGCGACGAAATCAGTGATTTAAAGGGCAACATGAATAGCGTTTAGTCGAGACTTGAGCGGCGAGATAATAGCATATATCAGCATCTGTACGGCTGACTTAGTCACGGCGCAGCCAGGATTCTAATATAAGACACGCCGCCACTTGATCGCGTAGCTCTTGGCGTTTGTGGGTACTGCCAACGCGCTCACCTATAAGCGCGTTGGCGGCCACCGTTGTGAGTGTTTCGTCGACCGTGACCGTGGTTATTTTGTGCTGTTTTTGCACGTGGCTTAGAAGTCGATTGGCCGCTTTTTTGAGTGCTGGGTCGTTATTGCTGATGGCGCCCACGAGAATCACGCTTGGCTGCCATTGAGCGATGAGTGCATCTACCTTATTCCAATCGTGTTGCCCGTTGCTAACCTGCAGCGCCCCTGCCGTTTGGGCGTGCGCTGCGGATGCTTGTGCTACGGCTACGCCCGTTCGTTTGAGGCCTACATCAAAGGCCATCACCATTGAATATACGCTGGTGGTCATATCAGGGTGTTCCATGCAGGCTGAGCCTAATGCTGCGCATAACGTGTTTGTTTATTGCAACGCCTTATTGGTAAAGCCTTGTTGTGAATCGAATTCGAATGAGCGCGTGATCACCAATACATTAATATTTTTAAAGTATTCTTCGTCGGGAAAAGGATCAAATGGTGAAGCATCGCGTAACAAGCGCTTGGTGTAGTCATTGAGCACTTTATGGCGCGAGGGCCGGTCTAGGACTATTTTGCTGAGCGTGCCGTTCTCTTCTATCTCTACCGAGACGATCACAATACCAACCAGTTTTTGCTCGCGTATTTGTTCAGGCATGTTGGCGTTGCCAACGCGCTGCACTTTTTCGATCCACTTGCTTAAATAACGCGCCGCTTCGGTGGCTTTAGTGGTGGGCGATAGAAACTCTTTGCGCGGCCGCTTTTGGTAATCTACCCAGTCCTTTTTGAGCTTAGCGATCAAACGTTCACGCTCTAACTGGCGAACCGACTTGGTGGTAATTAAATCAGGGCCGGTGGCTTCTTGCGGAGTTCTTATTTGCGTTTCGGTGGCTTCCCGTTGGGCAATAACGACGGTGCTTGTATCGCTGAGCAAAATATCATCGGGTGCCACGATTGATTCAGTTTGGCTTGAGGCGGTGCGCTGTATCGATTCAATCGGCATCGGGTTGACGGCTTCAAACGGCAGCGGAGTTTGAGCTTCAAGCTCTTGTGCCCCACCCCCAGTGTTATCCTCTACCGAAATGGTTTGTGCCTCGTCATCGCGAATATCGTTCGACGAGTTGATTAATACAATCTCAAGATTGTTGTCGTTGTTGTTACGCGCGGCGATGTCGGGCATCTGAAAGCTCACGCCAAGAATGATAACGGCGTGTATGAGCGTTGCGAAAAACAGCGCAATATTAAAAATGTCGCCTTTTTCTGACATTGCCGCGCTACTAATCGGTTAATTGCGCCTCAATGGCATTGAGCAGATCAAGTGCGATATTAGTGCCGTATGCTTCGTTTATTTCCTTGATGCAGGTGGGGCTAGTCACGTTAATTTCGGTGAGCCGATCGCCTATAACATCTAGACCCGCGAATAAGATGCCGCGCTTAACTAATTCAGGGCCAACCGCCTGCGCAATCGCAAAATCGCTCTCGCTTAAGGCTTGTGCTACTCCTGTGCCACCGACCGCAAGATTGCCGCGCGTTTCGCCTTGAGCTGGAATGCGAGCCAAGCAATAGGGAATCGGTGCGCCGTTCACCATCAATATGCGCTTATCGCCGGCGCTAATTGCGGGGATAAAAGTTTGTGCCATGGCAAAGCGCGTTTGATGTTGAGTGAGTGTTTCTATAATTACGCCTACGTTGGGCGAGCCAGTCGTAAGTCGAAAAATTGAAGCACCGCCCATACCATCTAAAGGCTTTAAAATGATGTCACCGTGCTCTGCTAAGAAAGCTCGGAAATCTTTGGCCTGGCGTGAAATAAGAGTGTCTGGACAAAGCTCAGGGAACCATGCGCAGTACGCTTTTTCGTTGCAGTCGCGCAAAGCCTGTGGTTGATTGACGATCAAAGCCCCCTGTTTTTGTGCCAGTTCCAATATATAGGTTGAATACACGTACTCCATGTCAAACGGAGGGTCTTTACGCATCAAGATCACATCCAACTCACCCAATGGTTGCCCCGCGGCAGGGCCTAGGTCAAACCAATGTTGTTGATCTTGATGTACTTGCAGGTCGCGGCCTTGACCTAACGCTATGCCATTACGGATAGATAGGTCGTTGAGTTCAAAATAACGAATCTGCCAGCCTAGATTCTGCGCCTGCCAGAGCATTTCGAATGTACTGTCTTTTTTAATGTTGATGGAGCCGATAGGGTCCATGACAACGCCGAGTGTCCGCATAAAGAAGTTCAGTGATAGTTGCCTAATATTTTGCTAGGCAGATGATACTACCTGCGTTAATAACTGTGTGACTAAAAAGTCGTGTGGGCTTAAAAAGTACCGAGAATGAGTTAGCCGAGGTTAATTAGTAGAGCGCGGTCTCTAAGTCAGTAAAAGGTAGCACAACGCGCTGATCAGCACGGCAAACATCAAATTCAAGCGCATGCCCTCGCGTAACATGTCTTTTACCGTCACGCCTCCGGTTGCATAGGCGATCGCATTGGGTGCCGTCGCAACCGGCAGCATAAATGCGCATGAGGCCGAAATAGTGGCCGGAATCATCAGCAATTCAGGGGCAATCCCTGCACTAATAGACGTCGCGGCTAGAATTGGAAGGACCAGAGTTGTGGTCGCTACATTGGAGTTCAATTCCGTAAAAAACGTGATACAGACGCAGATAAGCAACACAACGAAGTAAACCGGCATGTCAATAATAGTCGCGCTAAGGGTGTCACCGATAATGTTCGCTAGGCCGCTCGAGAAAAAAGCTGTGGCAATCGTGATGCCCGCGGCGAACATCAACAAAATGCCCCATGGAATTTCAACGGCCGTTTCCCAGTCAAGTAGACCGCCCCCTCGGTCAGATCGTACGATAAACATCAGTGCGGCGCCCAGTAGTGAGATGGTGGAATCACCCACCGCTTCAAGACCAAATAGTGCCGCGAGGCCCCCTAATGGCTGGGTGCGAAATACCCAAAGAAATATAATAAAAGTGAATACGGCGACTACTCGTTTCTCGTCGCGACTCCATGCTGTGTTCGTGGGCAGCTCGGGGTTGCAGCAGCCGTGCACATTGCGGCTTAACCACAGCCATGCGGTGGGGAGAAGTACGGCCACAATCGGTAAGCCAATGCTTATCCAGTTCATAAAACCAAACTCTCGGCCTACCGT
>CAYOXK010000027.1:0-10873 GCA_964407915.1 uncultured Gammaproteobacteria bacterium | reverse complement strand
ACCGTTTGCTCGTAGATTCCAGCAAAAATGATATTAGGCGGCGTGCCGATTAACGTTGCGATGCCACCGATCGAACACGCATAGGCGACCGAGAGAATAAGCGGAACCGTTAAGTGCGGATCATTCGTTTGACGCAGTGAGGCGAGCACGATCGGCATTAACATTAAGCAGGTGGCCGTATTGCTAATCCACATAGACAAGAGAGCGGCCGCTAGCATAAACGCTAAAATCAGCATCTTATTGCCATAGCGGGGGCTGGCGCTCTGCGTTACCGCGCGCAATATGTACACGGCAAAGCGTTGGTGTGCGCCAGAGCGTTCTAGCCCCTTTGCCATTATAAATCCGCCGAGCAGCAATAAAATGATATGCGAACCTAGCCCAGCTGCGGCTTCTTTGTGCGATAGAACGCCTAAGATTGGAAATCCGGCAAAGGGTAATAAAGAAGTGGCTGGTATGGGGATGGCTTCAGTGGCCCACCACCACGCTACGAGCAGCGTGAGGCCCGCGGTAGCGCTTGCCGCAAAACTTAGCTGATAGCTCATCATCAGCAAACACAAGCTCAGCGCAAATGCGGGGCCAAGCAGTAAGTGAAGGGATGTCTTTTGCATGCGTGTAACCTACGTGCCGTGTTGTGTCGCGAATATATTCACCACTTTGCTCGGAGCTAAGCGCTACCCGCAGCGGCGAACAGGTGAATGTTCAAGCTCGATCATTCTAATCAAACCGTTAAAGGCTGAGTAAGAGTCATGGTGAAAACCAGCGGGTGTTGGTAAACTAAGGCTCACTCAATGTGATATAACATCCACTCATTTGTCTGATGGGGCTTCCCATTGAGACCATCACCAAGCGAACCATACTATGAAGCGTAAAACTGTTCTACTTAGAGATCTCAATCAAGCGATATCAGCGACTTTATTGCCTGCTGCATTTTTAGTTCACCACTTCTCTCGGCGGCTGCGCCCTGTGTTGTTGGGTGTGCTGGCGAGCCTTCTCTTGAGTGGCTGCGGTACGGTCAGCAATCTATTTAATTCTGAGGACCAGCCCGAAACAACCGCGTCGGCTAGTACTCAAACGGGTGGTGACATCACACTTCCTCCAACTATTCCTAGAGCCGATTCGGATAAAGTGGTGGAAACATCGCCCGACGAAACCATTTCGTTTGACGAATGGCGTAAACAACGTGAGGCCTCGGCTGAGTCGGAGTAAGCCAACCAGCGAATCTTTCCTTTTTTAGGGCCTATTTCTACCCGAATAAGAGGGTTTTAATTAGGCTATTGAAGACGGCTGCTCCCCCGCTTGAGCAGCCTTGTTGGGGGTTTTGCCCTTCACAGGCTGTGCGTGCGGCACGGCTAAAGGTCGCGCGCGAACTCAGATTAGAGTTTGTCTTGAAGGCTAAATTTCATGTGCTAGCTGTCATATTTCTGTAACTCGTCACACTCAGAATACGTTTGCCCCAGTTACGGGTCCGCGTTAAGAAGGCGTGGAAATTCCAAAACACAGAACAGAGGTTTGAGTTATATGAAAACTAAACTAATTGCATCACTTATTGCAGCATCTGCAGTAGTGGTTGCACCAGTACAAGCAGAAACAAAGGTGTCTACTGCCGGCGGCCTCAAAGTCGAAAGTGGTGAATACAAATTCGAATTCGGTGGTCGTATTATGTATGACTACAACCGTGCAGAATTAAATGGTGTGGCTAACGAAGATGATTTTGACCTGCGTCGTGGCCGCGTTTACGCTAGAGGCAACATCTCTCCAAACTGGGAATTCAGAAGCCAGTTCAACGTTAATGGCCGCGGTGAAGAAGACTTGTACTTGCGCTACACAGGGTGGGGCTCAGCTGCCAAAGTAACCATCGGTAATCAAAAAATGCCTTTCGGCTTGGAAGAACTGACGTCTTCTAATGACATCAGCATTCTAGAGCGTTCGGCGATCACAGAGCGTTATGCGATTGGTCGTGCTGAAGGCGTTCAATTACACGGCGCACTGAGCAAACAAGCCACTTATGGCATCGGTTTGTTTGGTGATGACACACCTGATTCAGAAATTGGCTTTGCGGCTCGTTACACTTACGCCCCAATGCACACTGACACCAGCGTTATTCACTTTGGTATTGCTTACAAAGACATCGCAGAAGACAGCGCGGTGGGTTTTGAAGCAGCGGCTTCTTCTGGCCCTTTCCACATTCAAGCTGAATGGGTAGACGGCGAAGAAGGCAATACTGATATTGATGGTTACTACGTACAAGCAGGTTACATCTTGACGGGTGAATCACGTCCTTATAAAGACGGCGTATTCAGACGTGTAACGCCTGGCGGTAACGCGGGTGCATGGGAAGTGACTGCACGTTATGAAGATGGTGACGGCGACCACAGTGATATTGAGTTAGACACTACGGATGCATCTGCATTCACATTGGGCTTGAACTACTACCCACTCAAAAACATTCGTGTAAGTCTTAACTATACTGATGGCGAAAGCAATATTACAGACGACAAAGGCGACGAACTGCGCGTACGTTTCCAATTGACGTTCTAATTTGTTCTAGTCATCGATGTAGGTGTCGTTTAGCCTACCTCTAAGAAAGCCGCTGGTTGCGAAACGAGCGGCTTTTTTTTTGCGCGCCACATCATTCATTTGTCAAAGCCAAAGTCTGCACTAGCGATTCTTTGGATGGTCTATAAATAGTAGGCAATACAGTTAATTTGAGTTGTTGGGCTGACTGCATTGGCTGGAGTTTGCTATAGTACGCGCGCTTTTTTGGCATCCAAGCCGCAAACCCACGCAACTGTTCAAAACTGAACCCGGACATTTCATGATCTGCACTTCAAACATCACCATGCAGTTTGGCGACAAGCCACTGTTCGAAAACATCTCTGCGAGCTTCACGGACGGAAACCGCTATGGGTTGATCGGCGCTAACGGTAGTGGTAAGTCTACGTTTATGCGCATTTTAGAGGGTAGTTTAGAGCCAACCAACGGTAATGTATTTATTACCCCTAATGAGCGCATCGGCAAGCTTAACCAAGATCAGTTTGCCTTTGAAGAATTCAATGTCGTCGATACTGTCATTATGGGTTATGCCGAGTTGTATGCGGTTAAATTAGAGCGTGAGCGGATTTATAGCTTGCCAGAAATGAGTGAGGAGGAAGGCCTTAAAGTGGCCGACCTAGAGGTGGAATTTGCCGAGATGGACGGTTACACCGCTGAATCACGCGCGGGTGAGTTATTGATGGCGGTCGGTATTCCTATTGAGCTCCATTCCGACACTATGAGCAAGGTGGCGCCAGGTTTAAAATTACGCGTGCTATTAGCGCAAGCCTTGTTCTCAGATCCGGATATCTTGTTGTTAGACGAGCCTACTAATAACTTGGATATTCATACCATCCGCTGGCTCGAAAAAGTGTTGCAGGAACGGCGCAGCACCATGATTATTATTTCGCATGACCGCCATTTCTTAAATGCGGTATGCACGCATATGGCCGACTTGGACTATGGCGAACTTAAACTGTTTCCAGGCAATTACGATGAGTACATGATCGCCGCCACGATGGCGCGCGAACGGATGTACGCCGACAACGCTAAAAAGAAGGCTCAGATCGCCGAACTGCAACAGTTTGTGAGCCGCTTTTCGGCCAATGCCTCCAAAGCCAAACAGGCCACGTCGCGTGCTAAACAAATCGACAAAATTCAGCTCGAAGCGATTAAACCTTCGAGTCGCGTTAATCCCTTTATTCGTTTTAAGCAGGACAAAAAGCTGTATCGCAATGCACTGGAAGTAACAGAATTGAGTATGGCCTTTGACGAGCCTCTGTACACGCGGCAGAGCTTTACCATTGAAGTGGGTGAGCGTTGTGCTTTTATTGGTCAAAATGGCGTGGGTAAAACTACGTTGATGCAAAACTTGGTCAAGAATATTCCCGCGACGGGCGGCACGATAAAATGGTCAGAAAACGTAGAAATTGGCTACTACGCGCAGGATCATGAGCACGAGTTTGAGTCCAACGAGAGCGTCTACGAATGGATGTATCAGTGGCGCAAGAACCAAGAAGACGAGCAATTTGTGCGCGGCGTATTGGGCCAAATGTTGTTTTCTAAGGACGATATTAAAAAGCCAGTAAAGGTGCTAAGTGGCGGCGAGAAAGGTCGCATGCTGTTTGGCAAAATCATGATGCAGCGGCCTAATGTGATTATCATGGACGAGCCGACCAATCACCTTGATATGGAATCCATAGAGTCTTTGAATTTGGCTCTCGAGAACTATGATGGCACCTTGTTATTTGTGAGTCATGATCGAGAGTTTGTGAGTAGTCTAGCCACGAAAGTGTTTGAAATTCAGGATCAACAAATTCTGCAATTTGCCGGCAGCTACGATGAATATCTACGGCATAAAGATGCGCTGGCCGCATAGCCATCGCGTAATCTTAACGAGCTGATTTCACCCCGCAAGAAATAATGAAAGCCATTGAAATCGGCGCCAAAAAGACGATGGTGTTTTATGTGCATGGCTTGCGTGGTCATGCTTTAGCACAGCAACAGGCGCTGGAGCATGTAGTTAAGAACGTTGGGGTTACGCTCGTTTCGCTGGAGCTCCCGGGTCATGGTGAGGAATCTAAAATTCATCGCTGTATGTTGCCAAGGTACACCGATCTCGTGAACGATATTGTCGACGAGATTCATCATTGGTCGAGTGCCGCCGAGCAAGTGATTTTGATGGGTTACTCCTTTGGAGGCGCGTTGATGACTTTGGTGGCTCATCAGCTTGAACAAGATAAGACTCTTCCAGCTAAATTGGCGGGATTGGTGGGTATTAGTACAGCCTTTGACGTTGCGCACAATGTGCCTCGTTGGCAGCTTGCGTTGGCGGATGTCATAGCGCCACTGTCGCGGCTTTTTTATCGTTATTTTCCTACCGGCAGCCGATTTCTGACGATAGGCGAGATGAAGATCGAGCTTATTTCACCCGACTTAGGCGTTCAGCAGTCTATCCGTGACGATGCTTTAACTTATAAGGGGCGTATTCCGCTTAACACCTCTGCAGAGGTCTATCACGCGAGTTTGGCGGCGCGCGCCACCGTCGACCTCTTGCACTGTGACGTGCTACTGCTCCATTCGCAAGATGATGCCATTGCCAAACCGCCCACTCCCAACACGTTCTCCCAAAAGGTCAAACTGAAATTGTTTGAGCACTTACGGCATAATTGCATCGACGGCGCAACGCGCGAAGCCGTTTACGCGCGTCGAGCGATCACGGAGTTTCTTGTGGCAAAGCTTTAATAAACCGTGCACTAGCGGTTAGTATCAAATTCACTTAATTACGTAAGACCGTGACGACGAGCGGCACAGTTCACCCAGACTAGGATCTAAGATGAATGCTTCTGATATACGCTGCGACAATGATCTGTCGCTTTACACAAAACTGCTGCAAAACCGCGACGTGCAGGCCGTTAATACACTAATCGAACGACACGAAAAAGAAGGTTACCAAGGGCTACGGCGTAATCTATTAGCGACTTCGGTGCGACTTACCCAGACCATGGCGCCGGACATTGCGCGTATGGCCGACGAATGTGTTGAAAAGCTCGGTGTCCAGTTGCCGCTCGAGTTGTTTGTCTATTCTAGTCCGCAATTTAACGCCGCCTGTTTTAAGCCTGAAGCTGAACGCCTGTATGTGATGTTTTCGTCGAGCCTGCTCGAAGGGTTTGACCTAGATGAGCTCAAATTTGTGATGGGCCACGAACTCGGACATCATGTTTACGACCACCACGCCGTTCCCATTGGTTATTTACTGAAGGGGCAATCGCGGCCAGATCCCGCGCTGGCTTTAGAGTTGTTCGCTTGGTCCCGATATGCAGAAATTTCGGCGGATCGTGCAGGCGCGCATTGTGCGCAAAATATGGATGCTGTGGCACGTTCCTTATTTAAGCTCTCAAGCGGCCTTACCAGCAAGGTCATCGAGTTCAGTCTAAATGATTTTGTGGCGCAGGTAGATGACATGTCAGCGGTAGATCAGCTACCCGGTCAAGGCGCGCCCCAATCCGATTGGTTTTCAACACACCCCTTTAGCCCTTTGCGCGTAAAAGCGTTGAAGTTATTTGAGCGCTCGGAGTTGTACGGCGGTCGCGAGTCTAAACATAGTTTAGAGATGGGTGTGCAGTCGGTGATGAGCATCATGGAGCCGAGTTATCTTGAAGCCAAAACCGCGACAGCGGAAGCAATGCGAAGATTACTCTTTTCAGGTTTGTTAGCCGTTGCCAACGCCACTGATGGTATTTCAGAAGATGAAAAAGAGGTCTTTGAAAAGTATTTTGGCAAGTACGCACTATCTGACAAGCTCGATATTGAAAAAACCATTTCGGCCATTCCTCTGCGTGTAGAAGATGTCGTCAAAAAAGCCAGTCAAACGCAGCAAATGCAGATTATCCATGATCTGTGCGTTATGGCCAAAGCGAGTGGAGGAGTGACGACCGCGGAACGCGCCGTACTGGATTCTTTGGCAACGTCACTCAGTATCCCTACGAGTGTAGTTTGTCAGGCGCTCGATGGATTGGTTGAGTTTGATTAGTTGTGCTGCCTGCGCCTTCGAAAATGGGTTACAGCCTAAAAAGCAATGAGTCACGCAATTGCTGCGGCCTCGGATATATTCCAAAAAGCGCGAACAGCCGCCTTTATATTGAGAACAGTTATATCTAAAGTGTATCTCAGTATTTAGAAAGCTGTCTTGAGTTTACTATACTCGAGTCTAAGCCCTCGCCATTGTGCGAGTTCACTCAGCGAATTGACTGTTCTTATGTTGGAAAGCCCCATTATGCCGCCGCGTGTTGCCCCAAAGCCGCCTGCCGTTTTCTCGCCTACGACTGACCTTATTTCTTTGAACGAGCAGTTCAAGGGGGCAAAACCCAGTGAGATTATGCGCTTCACGGTGTTAAACGCGCGTAACCCTGTGGTATTCACGAACTTTCGTCCATTAGCGATTGCCTTCTTGCATCTTGTGACGCGACCACTGCCATCTATTCCCGTGATCTGGGTTGACCATGGGTTTAATACACCAGCAACGTACCGACATATTGAGCGGGTGGTTGAGCTTTTAGATCTAAATTTGCAGGTTTATTCGCCGCAGATGTCAGCGGCTCACTTCACGGCCGTTTATGGTGATATCCCTAAATTTGACACGCCAGAACACGATCGATTTTCTGAAATTGTAAAGTTGGAGCCATTTGATCGTGCGATGCGCGAACTCGCGCCAGATGTATGGTTGAATGGCATTCGCCATGATCAAAACAGTCATCGCAAGGAACTTGATGTGTTTACCTTCGGTAGCCATCAAACCGTGCGAGTAGCCCCCATGTTTCACCTCACAGAGCTCGATGTTGAAGAGTACATTTATACTCTCGATTTGCCCGATAACCACGATTATTATGACCCGACTAAAGGCGAAGAACACCGAGAGTGTGGCTTGTTGCTGCGAACATAGTTCGATTGATTTAATCCTACATTCACCGCATTGCTGAGCGCCTTTTTGCGCTAGACTTTGGGGTATGAGCACTAATTCCCCCGTATTATCGAGTTTGCCTGTGTTGTCGTCGCAGGCAGACTTGGACCTATTGAATCAGTCTTTGGATGTGCTGCTTCAAGGTCCAATATCCGTGCATGATCTGGCTAAGAAAGTACAGCTTAGCCCCGCCGAATTGCCGTCGATCTTACAAACGTTGGTGGCAGAAGGGGTGCTCACGGGCGAAATAGGGGTTGATTTAACCGTTGATGGTGTACTCCAATTTGCGACCGACATTGAGCCACTTGAGCGCGCGCGCATTCAGCAATATATTGACCCTCGTGTTGCGCAGCGAATAGACCACTTTGAGTTAAATTCAGTGGTGGGCTCCACCAACGATCAATTATTGCAAAGCCGACTTGCGCCAGGTACGGCTGCGATATCGCTTGCTGAGATGCAAATTAAGGGTCGTGGGCGTCGCGGTAATGTGTGGCAAGCACAACCATTTCGTAATATCTGCCTGTCGGTGGGTTATAAGTTGGCGCAGTGGCCGCAGGCAACGCCAAGTTTTGCCCTGGCCGCTGCTGTGGCTGTGAGTAATGTGCTCGACACAGTGTTCGCCGAGGCTGCGTTGGGCGAGGATGTAGCGGGACCACACGTGCAAATAAAATGGCCAAACGATCTGCTCGTGAATGGTGCTAAGCTCGGCGGTATTTTAGTAGAGGCCGTAGGTAACTACGGGCAAGACTGTTTACTGGTAGTGGGTCTGGGGCTCAATCTCCATCAAACAGACGATTCTGCAGTTGCGGGTTCTGATTATCGTTGGACCAGTTTGGACGGATTGCATGTTCCTTATAGTCGTAACCAGCTCGTTGGACAACTGATTGAGTCTTTGCTCGATACGTTTGTGCTATTCGAGCAGCACGGGTTCGCACCCTTCGTGGCGCACTGGCAAGCGCGTAGTGCTTTTCACAATCAGCGCGTGCGAGTTGTGCGCGGTGATCGTAGTTTTGTCGGTTGGCAGCGAGGAGTTGATGCCCAGGGTGCGTTGTTGGTTGAGGGTTCTGACGGGCAAATACAGGCTATTGACGATGCCAGCGTGAGTGTGCGCGAAATCGAGGACAAACGACCATGAGCGCTAACGTTGCGCCCATTGTTCTATTGCTCGACGTAGGCAATACCCGCGTGAAATGGGCGCTTGCGCGCGATCAGGTTGTGCTTGAAAGCGGAGCCTTTATTTTTGCTGAGCAAGGCATATCTGGTTTTTTTGCGCAGGTACAAAATACCTTGCAAGCGCTCGATGGTGCGGCAATGTCAACAATTGTGATGGCGGGGGTGGCGAATGAGGCTACTCTGTCGGCCTTGCGAGAGGCATTAGAGCAGCGTTGGGGTGTGGCGGTTAAAACGATTAAAGTTGCGCGTGAGTTTGGGCAGATCAAGAATGAATATGCCGATATTAACCAGCTCGGTGTGGATCGGTGGGTGGCCGTGGTTGGCGCGGCAACGACTCATTTTGACGGAGCATCCATCGTTGTGGATGTTGGCACCGCTGTCACAGTGGATTATTTGTCTAAAGAAGGTGCGTATCTTGGCGGGGCGATCTTGCCGGGGCGAGAGTTAATGCTGACAAGTCTCAATCGCAATACTGCCCGAATTCAGGCCACCCCCCTTTCCGTGAGTTCTGCGTTCGGGCGCAATACGTCTGAGTGCGTGAATGTGGGCAGCCAAATCGGTTTGGGGGGCGCTGTCACCGCGATTGCCAAGGCTATGCTCGATGAACGGCCTGTCGCCACGCAAATGTTAGTGTGTGGCGGTGGCGCAGAGCTATTATGGCCGCAGCTGTCGATGCTTGAGCATGCCAATCTAGCGCAGGTTAAGTTTGTGCCAGAACTCATTTTTTGGGGGCTTATTGCGCTTTCCTAGCACGCCACCTAAACTACGTTGCGTTCCTTGGTTGGGTTAGTAGCGCGCCACCGCCTAATTGATGTTTAATAGCTTTAAGCGAGATGTAAATTAGCCTTAAGCCAACGATTAGAAAGCCTTAAAGCCGCAGGGACGTTTAAGGCGCAAAAATGTCAATTCTCCGTCAATTGACGTCGAATTTGGCGTTGCCATTTGCCCCGCTGTAGTGATCATAAAAACCATATCGCCCTTAAAGTAGAGAATAACGTGTCAAAGTGGTTGTACAGACTCATTGGACTATTGTTGATTGCGAACGCGGTGGTGTTTTTGTGGCCAACGAATTCGCAATCTCCGGCCCATGTTTATCCGCATAAAGTTGATGTTAATGCGGGATTGCTGCGTCTTAATAAAGAAGTTGAGCAGAGCTATCGTGAACAGCAGCAAACTAAAGCTGAAGCAGCGCTAACGGGCAATGGCGATGTTAACCTGAGTCCTGATCGCGAGAATTCGCCGAGTGTGGACGAGGCCAGTGAGCCATCGGCTACGGTGCAGTGCTACCGTTTGGGTCCATTTAGTCTTAAGAGTAACTTTGAGATCGCCCAAGCGACCCTCTTAAATGCGGGTTTAGAGGTTGATGCAAGCACACGGGCGGTGAGTCGCACTGAGGTGTATAGGGTGTTTTTGGGGCCGTTTGCTCAGCGTGCTCAAGCGATTGATGCTCGCACGAAACTTAATAACAAAGGTGTGTTGGACCACTTTATTCGTAACGAACCAGATGGCGCGGCAATTGTGTCATTGGGTATCTTCAGCACCGAGGCCGCGGCTCAAGCAGGGCTTGATCAGTTGAATACCAAAGTTGCGGGGGCTAAATTACGCGAAGAGGTCATAACGCTGCCAGAGAGCTACTGGTTGTATTTTGCGATTAGTGACGAAGCAGTGCAGCGGCAAGATTTAGATTTGATTGATTGGGGAGAAGTGGGCGCACAGATCGGCCCTTTTCAATGTCGACCCGTTGCTGAGTGAGTGAGTCGGCTACGATAGCGCAACAGGATTTTCAATTCTGAAAAAGCCTGCCAATTTTTTGTCTTTACCGTTGTATTTGCTGCCAACTAGTCCTAAAATGCGCCCCCTGATGTGGCCATGCCTGCATAGCTCAGTAGGTAGAGCAACTGACTTGTAATCAGTAGGTCGTTGGTTCGATTCCGACTGCAGGCTCCAAATCAGAATTAAACACAATAATTAGACGGTGGGGTTCCCGAGCGGCCAAAGGGGGCAGACTGTAAATCTGCTGGCAATGCCTTCGAAGGTTCGAATCCTTCCCCCACCACCATTTGTGTTTGGCTATAACCGATTCCTAGATAGGTATCAGAAGTAGCGCATCAATTAGTATTAGCAGTTTTTTAGTGGCAAGTTAGCTAAAGCAAGGGTAAGCGGGTGTAGTTCAACGGTAGAACCTCAGCCTTCCAAGCTGATGGTGTG
>CAYOXK010000026.1:0-30107 GCA_964407915.1 uncultured Gammaproteobacteria bacterium | reverse complement strand
GCGAGTTGCACCTAGGGCGCAATGCCATTTCCGCACTGGCCGAGGCGATGGTAGCACTCGAGAAAATCAACGCGAGTGAGCACAACATCACACTCAACTTAGGCAAGATTCACGGCGGCGGACCGGTAAACATTGTGCCCGACAAAGCCGTAGTGCATTTTAATGTGCGGGTCGAGAGCCAAGCCGAAGCGGATATCGCGCAAGCGCATATCGACCAAGTGGTGGCAAACTTAGCGCAACGCGAGGGCTTTAGCGCGCAGTTAGTGGGCAAATTCACGCGCCCCGCTAAACCGGCCACACCTCAACAAACAAAGTTGTTTGAACTGGTTACCGATTGTGGCAGCCAGCTCGGCATGGACATTGCTTTCAAAGCCACAGGCGGATGTTGCGACGGCAACAACTTGGCCGCAGCAGGCCTACCCAATGTTGACAGCCTAGGCGTACAAGGCGGCAACATTCATTCGCACCAAGAATATGTATTACTAGAGAGCCTGGCAGCACGCGCAAAATTAAGCGCGCTGATTATTCACCGGCTCGCAACCGAAAAGGAGCGTTGGGTGTTATGAGCAATACTGCAATCAAAAGCACACTGAAGCCGCAAGCGACGCACAGCACGACGGACAATTTGATTATTCGGGCGGCCACCCCAGATGATCTCGAAGCCTGTTTAGCGCTAGCGGCCCAAGTGGGTACCGGCATGACATCGATGCCCACCGATGAACAACGTTGGCGCGCGCGGCTAGAGCGCACCAGCCACGACTTTAATGCCGCCGAGCCCAAGCGCAATAACGACGAATACTTTATGGTACTAGAGGATCTCGACAAGGGCGCGATTGTAGGCAGTGGCGCTTTGTACGCCGGCATTGGTTTAAGCGTACCGTTTTACTCCTACAAATTAACCACCTTGGTGTCGCACAGCGAGAAGCTTGATTTAAATATGCAAACTCGCGTGCTGCATTTAGTCAATGACTACACGGGCGCAACCGAGATCGGTTCGCTGTTTTTATTGCCAGAGTATCGGCGTGACGGGCTGGGTAAATTTTTATCGCGCGCGCGTATGCTGCTGTTAGCGGACTTTCCTGAACGCTTTAACGACAGGGTATTTGCCGAGCTGCGCGGCTGGACCGACCCCTTGGGCAACTCACCGTTTTGGGAGCATCTGGGCCGCAAGTTTTTTAATTTATCGTTTGAACAAGCGGACTACATTAGCGCCGTTGACGGCTGGCAGTTTATCTCGGACCTAATGCCCAAGCACCCTGTGTATCTCGATTTGCTGCCGCAAGAAGCACAAGCTGTCATCGGCAAGCCACACGACGATGGTGTGGGCGCGATGAAGATACTCGAACGCGAAGGTTTTAAGTTTACGGGCTACATCGATATTTTTGATGCCGGCCCTTGTTTGGAGTCACAACTAAGCCAAATCCAAACGGTCGCCAGCAGCCGATTATTACCGGCACAAGTGATTGCCACCGAGGCACTGCAAGCGGCCGATGCGCCGCAACTTATTTTAAGCAACAACACGCTCAACAACTACCGTATGACCCTAAGCAACGGCATCGCGCACGCCGACAAAGTAGAGCTAGACGCCGCTACTTTGCAGCGTTTAGACATACGCGAGGGCGACACTATTCGCGTGGTCGAGGCATAACGCCCACCGCGCAACCCTAACACCTATAGGACTATTTATGCACACGCACTTTTATAACAATACTTGGCATGCGGGCACCGGCACCGAACTCAGCGACACCTCGCCCACCAACAACGTAGAAATTTGGCGAGGCCATGCGGCCGCGGCTGAACAAGTAAATGCAGCCGTGGAATCTGCTCGCAACGGATTTACCACGTGGTCGCGGTTGAGCTACGGCGAACGCGAGAGCTATTTGCTGCGGTATAAAGAAGTATTGCAGAGTCGCCAAGACGAAATTGCGGCGACAATCGCCTTAGACGTTGGCAAGCCGTTATGGGAAGCCAAAACCGAAGCAGGAGCGATGCTCGGTAAAATCGACTTGTCGATCAAGTCTTATCAACAGCGCACCGGCACAGCCGTGCAAGAAGGTGCGGCGTTTACCACCGCGCTTACGCATCGGCCACACGGCGTAATGGTGGTACTGGGCCCGTATAATTTTCCCGGTCATTTACCCAACGGGCATATCGTGCCAGCCTTGTTGGCCGGTAATACCATCGTGCATAAGCCCAGCGAATACACGCCGTTGGTGGGTCAACTAATGATCGAATGCTTGGCCGCAGCGGGTTTTCCATCCGGTGTAATCAACCTGACCCAAGGTGATGGTCAAACGGGCATGTTGCTCACCAAACACGAAGGCATCGACGGCGTGCTGTTTACGGGGTCTACGCGCACGGGCATTGCGCTGCATAAACAATTTGCGGGGCAGCCTGGCAAAGTGCTGGCGCTCGAAATGGGCGGTAATAACCCCCTAATAGTGCACCAAGCCAACGACCACAAAGCCGCCGTTTTCCACACCATTCAATCAGCCTTTATTACCAGTGGCCAGCGTTGCACCTGTTCGCGTCGCTTAATTGTGGTAGACGACGCCAAAGGTCACGAATTTGTAAATGCGCTGCAACAAGGCATTGGCGGCATTACCGCCGCGTTGCCACAAGACAACGATAACGCCTTTATGGGGCCGGTGGTACACAACCGCATTGCCGATCAATTAATGATGGCGCAAGACGGTTTAATTCGCGACGGCGCGCTCGCGCTCGTGCGCATGCAACGCCCGAGTAACGACTTTGCGTTGCTGACGCCTGGCCTGTTAGACGTTAGCGCGGTTGCCGAGATCGAAGACGAAGAACTGTTTGGCCCTATGCTGCAATTGTATTGGGCGCAAGATCTAGACCACGCTATAGAGCTCGCCAACAACACTCGATTTGGCTTGAGTGCGGGCATGATTACCGACAGCGATGCCGTGTGGGACGAGTTTTATGCGCGCATTCGCGCCGGCATCGTCAACCGCAATCGCCCGCTTACGGGCGCCAGCGGCGGTGCGCCATTCGGTGGTATTGGCATGAGCGGAAATCAACGACCCAGCGCCTTTTATGCGGCTGACTATTGCGCTTATCCGATGGCGAGCATGCTCGATTCGGTGGCCGTGCTGCCTGACAATCTCGGTCCTGGCTTGCAACTATGAGCGCCGCAATGAACGCTACCACGCAGCCCAACCTCGCTCGAGGCATAGAAGCCAACTTCGATGGCTTAGTGGGCCCCAGCCATCACTATGCGGGATTGTCGGATGGCAATATTGCCTCTAAAACCAATGCACAATCGTTAGCGAACCCCAAAGCGGCCGCATTGCAAGGCTTGCAGAAAATGAAAACCTTGGCTGACCGCGGTTTTGTGCAAGGCGTACTGCCACCGCATTTACGGCCTAACACCGCTATTTTGCGCTCACTCGGTTTTACGGGCAGCGATGCGCAAGTGGTCGCGCAAGCGTGGCAACAAGCCCCCGAGATCGCCGCACGTTGTTTCTCGGCTTCGGCAATGTGGACCGCCAATGCGGCCACCGTATCCCCTGCACCCGACACACACGACGGCCGCACGCACTTTACGCCCGCGAACTTAACGCGCATGTTTCATCGCTCGTTTGAATCGCGCTTTACGGGGCGGGTTCTAAAGCAAATTTTTGCCGATAATCGTTACTTTGCCCACCACGACCCTTTACCCGCTGGCTATTACTTCGGCGACGAAGGCGCGGCCAATCACACCCGTTTAGGCACCAACCACAGTGCGGCCGGCGTGGAATTTTTTGTATACGGCGAGCAAACCTTTAACGAGGCTCGCATCAAGCCCAAGCGCTACCCAGCACGACAAAGTTTAGAGGCCTCGCAAGCCATTGCCCGCCTACACGGTTTAAATCTAGACAAAACGGTGTTCGCACAACAAAACCCCGATGTAATCGATCAAGGGGTGTTTCATAACGATGTGATTGCGGTGGGGTCGACTAATTGCTTGTTTTATCACGAGCAAGCGTTTTTCGATTCTGAGCAAGTCATTGCCGAACTGCGCACCAAAATTAATAGCGAACACTTTAGCGCGATTGAAGTACCCACACGGCAAGTGTCGGTAAAGGATGCAGTGGACACCTATTTATTCAACACCCAGCTACTCGATGTAAGCCACGATGCCGTGCCCGCGTTCTTATTAGTTGCACCCACCGAATGCGCCGAAAACGCAGCGGTCAGCGCTTACCTACAAGAGCTAGCAAGCTCAACGGCGCCGATCAACGAAGTGCTATATTTTGATTTGCGGGAAAGCATGAAAAATGGCGGCGGCCCCGCCTGTTTGCGCTTACGCGTGCAGCTACAAACAGCCGAGCTCAACAGTATTGGCGCACGAGTACTCATGGATGATGCGCTGTATCAAGACCTATGTGGTTGGGTAAGTAAACACTACCGCGACCGCTTAGCCTTCGAGGATCTAAAAGACCCGCAATTAATCGACGAGCTCAAAACGGCGGCCCAAGCTTTAGAGGAAGTGTTGCACCTACCGGGGCTCTACGAACTCGGTTAAAAGTCACAACGAACGCGAGATGCGCTTCGGCAAAACGCCGTCAATACCGGCGTTCGCGCGTTGAGCATGACGCTATTCGCCACTCATATGTAAGCGCTCGTCCAGCATATTAAGGTACGATTGAAGCCAACACGCATAGATCAGACCAATATTGCGCATGCCCATTTTTCTATGGGTGGACCGATAGATATCTCTTATGTCGACGCGAAACAATTACTTGCACTCGCCTTTCCAGGAATCAACAATAAGAAAGTCGAGCACGCATGCTTTTGAGCTGTTATGAGATAATTCGCTCGTGCCAGTATCCTGGCTTTCTAGCATGATGGGCGAAAGCGACAACAATAATCATCTCGTTATTGGCTATGGTCACAATAGAGAAAGGGAATCGTTGCAGAATGAGTCTCTTTGCTCCTAGCTTGGCGGCTTCGCCAACCACGGGTACAAGCGGCGGGTTTGGTTCACTGAGCATGGCTGTCGCTTGCTCGAACGTATCTACCAGCTGATCTCCAAGGCCGGGGACTTCCAACTCGTACCAAACAGCGGCCTCTATCAGTTCTTCGGTAGCTTCCGCGCTAACCTTAACCCTCAAAATTAGCCTCCTATGCGCTCCTTATGCGCTCCCTGGCACGTGCGATGGATTCCTCTGCGTCCAAAAGTTCAGACTTGCCTGATTCTATATCATTGACTCTACGGCAAATTTCAGCATCCCAAGCCTCTGTTACACCAACATCGGCATGACCATCTAAACTTGCAACCAAATCACGCGCAAGTTTGGCCCGCTCCCGCTCAGGCAAGGTCATTGCAGCGCTTGTGATACTTTCAAGTTGGGCTGTATTCATTACATCTATCAATACTGAAAACGAAACGTTGTTTAAATGATGCAGCAAAATACCCCCCAAAACAAGGCTCAACACAGCGACGGCTTTTCAGTTGCAAGTTCGCCTCCACTACACAGCCGTGCGTGTTAGCAGCGTTGTGTCGCTCACCAAATTTGATAAGGAACTCTGCACCTGAGCTTAATGAGCAATACAAAGTCTACTAAAGCGACGGGGTGTGCATAGCAAAGGGCTAAACTTTAGTTCTCCAAATGCGCGTATAAAAAAGCCAGCTGTGATCCACAGCTGGCTTTTCTTTTATTGGTTCCGAGAGTCAAGACAAGAGTTTTAAAGCGTCTAGCTACAACTTAGTTCACTAGTCAGCTTATTCAGTCTTTTGGGCTTCTTCAGCTTCCTTCGCCGCTTTTTCAATACCTTTTAAAAAGTCGCCTAGCATTTCGCCCGCGTCTTCAGCCGTCATGTTTTCGAGGCGTTCGGCAATCTCGTCTTCACTATAGCTTTGACGAACGGAGTCGGCGTACTTTTCGCCCCAAGCTTGCATTTTGCGAGCTTTGCTCTCGCCGCTTACGCCGACGATCACAGATAAAGCGACCAGAATGCCGATTACAATTTTAGCCGTTTGCTCTTTAACAGCCATGGCATTGGTGCTTGCAGCGTACAGAATAAATCCGCCCCATAACGCTCTAACGATTGTGCCCAAGTAAGGAACAACGCTCAACACCGCCACCACGGGTGCTATGGCAAACGAATACGCTACACAGCGATACGCCGCTTCAAAGTTTTTGTCACTGCCCAATAGTTTCCAAATTATGTACATAATGCCGGCGGCGATAAAACTGCCAATAATCGCGGCAATAGGCATCACAATAATCCCCACTAAAGCTGCCCCGATTCCAGCGCTCATGCCTAAACCAACAAAAGAAAAAACGACTGAAATAGCCGCCATCACGACCGCCATGCAAACTACAAATAGCATTGGGTTGGTAAGGCCACCTTCTAATGAAAGTTCTTTATAAAAACCGAATGGGTCAGTAATAACGCGTTTAGCGTCGACAATGGCTTGTTGAATATCAAATACTTGTGGGTTAGACATAAAGCCTCCTAATTTTTGGGTTGTAACGCGTAATCTAAAGGATGCCCGCTTTTAACGCTAGCACTTTCCCTTCTTTCTCAGTGGCGGTAAACAGCCGTTAATTAAAGGTGCAAACTGCGTGTCACAAGGGCGAAACACATAGCTATTAGGTCATTTAC
Organism: uncultured Gammaproteobacteria bacterium; assembly: GCA_964407915.1. Lineage (GTDB taxonomy): Bacteria > Pseudomonadota > Gammaproteobacteria > Arenicellales > Arenicellaceae > Arenicella. The sequence goes on along the minus strand of CAYOXK010000026.1, from coordinate 23,492 downwards.
CGTTGGCGCTGGCACACCCACTATGCTCGCAGCCCTAAGCACAACGCGAGGAGTACCAAAGGAGGAATAACATGACTCTTGAAATTAAAAATTCGCGTATCTCTTTTATTTTTGGGGATGTTTTAGGGTAACTTTTGGTAACTTTTTACATTCTCTGCCATAATTGAACTCTCATTGAAAGCAGGAGACATGCCATGGCAACACCTGAAATGACATCAACCAAAATTGATAAAGCTTCTCGACGCAAGCTGGAGCTGTTAGCAGAACGCAGTGGTCGCAAACCGCCCGCTGAACTCGCTCTTATTATTGACCAAGCATTTAGGGCGAGCCCGGCAGAGCGTGACGAAAATAAAATGCTGTTAACAATGATGGATGACATTGTAGACAAGATCGAAGCGGGCGAAGTAACCGACGCGGCAATAGCCAATGCTGAAGCAGCCCGCGAAGCCAGAGTGATTAGCTGGGGTTCTGAAAACGGCACTGTCGTCGGCACTTTGGTCGATGGCACCAGAGTAGACGTTACCGGTAATATCCTTACTCAATAGAAACGTATAACGTCAGTATATGCTCGATAAGACCAAACCGATTCTTGTTCTTATTGTTGGCATTAACGGCGCGGGCAAAACGACCTTTTACTATGACCAGATCAAACCTTGGTTAGAAACACACAACATTAAAATTCCGTTCGTGAATGCAGACGAACTGGAAAAAGCAAAGTATCCCGATGAGATCGGAAAGCACAGTCTCGAAATGGGAAAATTGGCGGCTAGAATACGCGACCAATATTTAGAGACTGGTCAATCCTTTGTGACTGAAACGGTTTTTTCTCATGAGTCGAAAATCAAACTCATAGTTGACGCACAAAAAGCTGGATTTGAGATCATTCTTAATCATGTCCACGTTGATAGCCCAGACCTTGCGTATATGCGAGTACAGACGCGGATAACGCAAGGTGGTCATGCGGTACCAAAAGAGAAAATTTTTCTCAGATTTGCGAGAACACTGGCGAACATGCGTTTGGCAATGAAAATCGCCGATTACACGTACGTATGGAATAACTCTGGCTCGCAAGCCTTCAGTGCAACGAAACATAGTTTCGTGTTGGCTCTGAGACAAGGCGTAATATCTAAACTATCGAACAATTTGCCTGAATGGGCCAGTGATCTGTACAAGTTTGAAATTGCCGCATTCAATCGCAAGCAAAGCTAGGAGTGGATGCATGACCCTCCGCCGCCTTACTCAACACGTTAAAGACCAAAATTGGTTAGCCGTTGCTACCGATTCGCATCCTGCGTTCCAGCTTAATCGTTCAACAAAGATGAGACGTGCTCCATTAACGTGAGTTCGTTCACGAACGTTAGATCGTACATGCTAGTCATGCCCACGGCTTGTTCGGTGCTTAGGCCGAATACGCAGAGCACAAATTCTGCTTTGGCGAGCCCCAACTGTTTGCGCAACGACAAGTATTTGTCGATGTCGTGCCGAAATTCACCGGTCTTGCATTCGATGCACAGAGGGGTGCCATTGCTCGATAACACAAACACGTCTAGCTCATTAGATTTACCCGATCGAAAGGTGACTTTTGCAGAGCGTGCACACGCGGCCGCACGCTTGTTACTAGCAAAGAATTCTAACAATGTAATCAGCACATACCATTCCATCCAAAGGCCATCAAAAAAGTCGCGAATAGTAGGCGCGGTTTGCAGTGTTAACCAAATAATGGGGTCACTCTTGTCTTGAGTGTATTTAGCTACAAAAGAGTAGTCATGTAACTCGCCACAAAATTGCTTAATCTTAGCCAACTCATCTTTCGAGTACTTCGCTATGCTTAATTTGACGCTGGAGAATCCCTTAAATTGTGCAAACTTTATTTGCTGAGTCACATTCGACAACAAGGCGTAATCCCGCCCCATCATCAGCGCGATCTCGTCAAAAAAGCCCGTGGTATCGGCCGCGCTTGGATCAAATTCTACGCCTATCTGGCGCTCCTCAAACCACTTCGTGAGGGGTGCAAGATTACTCTCGGCGGTCAATATATTGGTGTTTTGCACATCCACATCAGCAAAGCTTGTGCCGATGGCATCCTCAACCAACAAGTCAGCTGACTCATTACTGGGGGCGGATTGCAATTCGGCGAGCTGTTCCTTGAGCGCTAAAAATCGGCCTACTATTGCACGCACAAACGTGGTGGTGTCGTGCACATGGGCACTGTTTTTACATTTAGGGCATTTTACGGCTTTACCTAAATACGTATCTCCCACCTCACGAATATGGCCGCAACCGTTGCAACGAAATAGAGCCATAGAAACCTCAGCGTCTTAAGTGTATTTTAATCGTGGGAGCGAGTAAGTCAGTTTACGTGTTAGATAAGCTCCGTTCAAAGTATTTTGTGGTCTGGGCTGCAACCCGATTTTGAGCGCGGCACGCAATAGTGAGTACCTCGCGTTAGCGTAAGCAACCCAGTAGATTCCCCAAAAAGTTCTGGGAGTTGACCGTCAATTACGAGAGACTTATATTGACTGCGAACTGCATGACAGCGCAACGTGAGGACAACGAATGCAATCCCAACTAAAACAGATTCATGAGAAGCTCGGCCACCTTGCTCCAGAGAAGCTGGCTGAGGTTGCAGACTCTCAAGCGGTTGAAGACTCTATCGACTCGTTAGAACAACGCGACATCGGAAAGCGGATAAGCACACGCTACGCACGCGCATCGGAAGAAGTGTTTCACGAGGCGTGGGACAACGATGACGATGCGGTTTATGACAGGTTATAGCTTGGGAGTCATAACTACAAAGACTTTGAGGGTTGTTTACCGCGAGCTGCAATTCACCGAACATTCAAAGTCGCTATAGCTCTCTCAGCATCCGCATCCAATATTCGCAATAGTGCTTTTGCGGGACCCGTTGGCCGCCGCCGACCTTGCTCCCAGTTTTCAAGAGTGCGTTTACTTACACCAATCAGCGTCGCGAACTGAGTTTGAGACAAGCCTGTCTTCTCGCGAATACTTTGCACTTCTGGCTCAGGGAACGTAAAAGTTCTTGCCGCATTCTTCTTGCCCGCAAGAATCTCATCCATTTCTTTAACGCTTGAGAGTAGTTCCTCAAAATGATTCTTCAGCATGTTACCACCTTGTTACAATTTGTTTTAATTCGGCTATTTGATTTGGTGTCAAGTCTAACTGCATCGACTTCTTGTAGACATAAAGCAAGAAAATTTGATCGTTTTCGACAACCCAGTAGTAAATTATTCGAATACCGCCACTTTTGCCTTTACCCGTTAACTTCCAACGGATTTTTCGTAATCCGCCGCTACCTTTAATAACTGAGCCTGAGTCAGGCCGAGCGATCAGAAATTCTTGAAATAGGCGATAATCGTCATCACTCACCATTTCCTGAATTAATCGAGTAAAAATGGAGGTTTCGATAAAGATCATCTTTCGCGATTATACGCCAATGGCGTATATGATAAAAAGCTCTTTTTCAGCAAAAATCCGCACAGATGGTGCTGACAACTTAAAGTTCTTAATCTAGTAACGAGCTAAAAAATATTTGGTGAAATGTAGCAAATATCACTAAACCCAACGACTGCTAAAACACCGGCCATTATCGTAATGGTAAATATGCTTGTCTTCGTTGTTGTAGTGCTTAGTTGCAATATCGTTCGCACGAATTTCGTCGAAACCTTCGTCCAAAAGTGTGAGTCGCATTGAGCAGTCAGGGGCGCCTACTCTGCGAATAAGTCCGTTATCCGCAAGTGCCGTTCGGTATTGTGTCTGCACCGCCTCTTGCGACAACTGCCCAACATTGATCGCATAGCAGCCAAACTGCTCCTTAGGCGCGATAACATCGCCGCGCAAGCAATACGGAAAATTGATAAAGGATTTTTCGGCTGGGCTTAGTTTTGCTACCCAATGGTGAATGTCCTTGAAGTCTAGAGACATATCACTGTCTATCCAGAACAATACGCCTTGCCAGTCTTGCGCTTTAACGTATTGATGCAGAAAACGCTTACAAAACGAAATCTCGTGTCCGCGCTGATCATAATAGATCGAGCGCATGGCAAAGGGGCAATGCAGGAACACGGCATTCCGTAAATTGGGAATGGCCAATGCGCGTACTTCCTCTTGAATGGCCGACAACACTTTAGGATGCGCACTGCCAATCACCACATTCAGCTCGGCATAGTCTGCGCTCTGATCTACATAACCTTCTAGCATTTGCCGAATATTATTAAGCTCGTTACGCTCACCGGCGAACTCAGGCAATAGGGTTGCAAAGATAAGACTCGGCTGCGTCATGCTATTCTCCGCAGTACCGAACAAGTCGAAGCCTGACCGCCTGACGGAACTGTTAAAACACAATTACGCATAAATCCCAGCCCCCCGTTGGATTAGTAAGAGGTGTATAAATCTCGGTACATCAATAGCCGTAGCATAAGACAATTGCACCAACAAAACCGTGGCGGTTTAAGTCTAATTTTAGGTGTTGTTGTTAACCTGCCATGTAGACCAGAGGCGTTACTGCCCATTGGCGCATTACTGTCATACGCCAGAATTGTGACTGGCGCGCCGTTGTCGTAAGCTCTGCGCTCAATTGATGGTGATATACCCACTCCTTAACAACTCACAGGAGTCGGTAACATGACCACTACTTTAATAAACCAGGTTAATAATGTGATTAAAGTCACTAATCCAAAAATTGTATTTACTCATAACAACAACGAAATCGTTTGGGTGTTGCAGTTGCTCACTGGCGTTAAAACCGTCTACTTAAATGGTGAACTTATAAAGCGCGATTATTCAGTTTGGTGTCGGTCAGCACATTACATTTTGCAAGCTGGGGAGCACACGTATCAATTGCGTATTCGGCAAGACAGCAGCGCGCGGTGGGACATCAAAGAAATTAATGCGCCGCTAGTGGCCACCTTAGAGCTCGATCAACAAACTGTCGCTACTAAACGCTATTCGATCAATCCTCGCGACGTCGTAAAGCATTTTGGGTTTAGCGTGCTGGCAGGCCTTATTGTCGGGTTTAGCTTTGGCTATTTTCTCCCCGCCTGATATGGAAGGCTTTTTTCTAGTGTGTAACTCGCAGGGGGTAATGACGCATGTTGGTTGATGCCCACAAACTCAAACACCTGCGCTTAAGTCGCAACTGGACGCAGCAGCAGCTCGCGGAGCAATCTCACTTAAGCTTGCGCACTGTGCAGCGTGTAGAGAAAGACGGGATAGCGTCGCACGAAACCGTAGCGGCTTACTGCGCGGTGTTCGAAATAGCGCAGGGCGAACTTATTTTAACAGCCGAGCAATTCACACAAACCGCTGACGACGCGCGCTGGCCGAATCTGCTCTTTGTGATGGTCGGGTTTTTATTGGGCTGCGGCGTTACCGCTATTGCCTCGTGGCTCTGGTAAGCGAGCCACGCGTTCAGCTTAAACAATTGTGCTTAAGCGACCCTGCCGCAGCTAATGAACGGTGTTGACGCGTTGCAGCCCTATTCGGGCGCTAAAACCGTGGCACCACCTTTCATCACAAACGCCACATTTTAGAGTAGCTCGATATTGTCGGTGGGATTGCCCGCCACGCTCTCACCTTAGTTGTCGGACACCATATTTTTAAAATAGATCATTCACGCAACAACATTTTCTTTAGATCAACGCGGCCATCTTCGCCCACGATGTTTTGGCGTAAACGCCGCATACCACTCAACCACCGATTAGGATCACTGCCACGCAGAGCGGCATAACCGGCCACTTCTGGGTGCGGCAAAATCAGAAAGGTTTCGTCAGTCAAGCCTTGTACAATCACCTCTGCACACTGTTCGGGGGTCAATAACCCTTGCGGAAACGCCTCGCCGTCAGCGCGTTTGGCTTCACCAATAATATTGGTATTTACATATTGTGGACACACGACCGACACTTTAATACCTTGGTCGGCGTGCGCGATATGAATGGATTCGGCAAACGACACGGCAGCGTGTTTGGTGGCGGAATAAGCGGCATCCGATATCTGCGCTAACAGACCAGCGGCTGACGCCACATTCACCAAATAACCATCACCGCGCGCCAGCATTTTGGGCAGCAAGTCGCGGCTTGCGTACACGTGGGCCATTACATGTACATCCCAATTCTTCTGCCAGATTTCATTGCTGGCCGAGGCCACATGGTCAGGCTCAGCCACGGCAAAGCCCGCATTCGACACAAAGCAATCTACTTGACCGTACGCTTTTTCCGTAGCGGCTATTAATGCTTTGACTTGCGCTTCGTTCGACACATCACAAGCGCACGCCGCACCCCCGATTTCGTCAGCGACCGCTTGTGCGGCGGCCACATCGAGGTCGGATACCATCACCTTGGCCCCTTGCTTGGCTAAGGCGCGCGCTAAGGCCGAGCCAATGCCACCAGCACCGCCGGTAATAACCACCGCTTTATTTTTGAATTCCATAGGTGTACCTAACTGTTCTTGCGTACGTGTTGATTGAATAACAAACGAAGTCTTCAGCTCGCCGGCCTAACTGTTGGAGCCAGCAATATCGAGAATAACCTTGCCGCGGGCTAAGCGTCCCGTAAGGTGGTCGAAGGCTTTAACGTAATCTTTAAAGTCAAACACATCCGTTACCGTAGGTGATAAGCGGCCTTCGGCAAACATTCCCCACAATTCTTCTACATTGCGCAAGTGCTCGCGGGTCTCTTGCTGGGTAAACGCCCCCCAAAACACCCCTACAATTGATGCGCCTTTTAAAAGTGCCAGATTGATTGGCAACTTAGGAATGTCGCCAGCCGCAAAGCCGACCACTAAATGCCGACCGTTCCATGCAATCGATCTAAAAGCCGCTTCGGTGTATGCGCCGCCCACGGGATCATAGATCACGTCTACACCTTTGCCACCGGTAATGTCTTTGATGCGAGCGCGGAAATCTTCCTCAGCATAATTGATTAGATGGGTGGCGCCCATTTGTTGCGCGAGGTCGAGCTTGGCTTGTGTGCTGGCGGCCGCAATAACGGTCGCGCCCATTTGCGCTGCCAGTTCTACGGCGGTAATGCCCACACCACCACCCGCGCCTAATACCAACACGGTTTCACCTGGTTGCAATTGAGCACGTTGCTTGAGGGCATGGTACGAGGTGAAGTAGGTCATGCCAATACCCGCGGCTTGCGCGAACGATTGCCCGGGTGGTTTCGGAACAACCATCATCGCCGGCACGGTCGCTTTTTCACAAAAGCCTCCGTGCGAGCCGATGAAAATAACTTCGTCGCCCACTTTTACATTACTCACTTGCTCACCAATGGCCGACACAATACCAGCGGCTTCAGCACCTGGAATAAACGGCAACTCGGGTTGCACTTGATACTTGCCCGCGATAATCAGTGTGTCTGGAAAATTCAGCCCCGCCGCCTTTACATCCACAATCACTTCTTTGGGGCCTGGCACTGGGTCGGGCCAATTGTTTTCTAAACTTAATTGATTGGCTGTGCCTAATTCTTTGCAAACTAATGCGCGCATAAGTGCCTCCTAGCGATTGAGTTTAATAAGGGTGGCTCATCGCGCTACGTTCCCGCGAGTGAGCCGCATGCTGAATTAATCCATGATGCTCGTATAAGCATCAGAGAAAATATCACGTCCCAATATGTATTTCATAATTTCGGACGTGCCTGCATAAATTCTAGAAATGCGCGCATCCGTAAACATTCGGCAAATATCGTATTCCTGCATATAGCCCGCCCCGCCGTGCAATTGCACGCCAAGGTCCATCATTTTCCATTCGAGCTCGGCACCAATAAGCTTAAGCTTAGCGCCCATATTGGCCGTGAGCTTGCCCAGATTGTGCATTTCTACGCAGTGGTCTAAATAGACTTGGGCAACTTCAATCTCGGCATCCATTTGTGCCATTTGAAATTGTGTGTTTTGAAAATCGGCCACGGTTTTACCAAAGGCTTTTCGTTGCATCACAAAGTCGCGTGTTACATCAAAGGCCTTACGCGCGCTCGCGATGGTGCCTACCGCATTCAGTAAACGTTCTTCGGCCAAACCATCCATTAAATAGAAGAAGCCTTTACCAGGCTCGCCTAACACATTGTCTTTAGGAATCTTCACGTTGTTGAAAAACAGCTCGGCGGTGTCTTGCGCTTTAAGCCCCATTTTTTCTAGGTTGCGACCGCGCTCAAACCCTTCCATACCCCGCTCCACCACGAGCAAAACCATGGCGTGCGAATTCTCGGCGCCTTCGAGCTTTGCCGCGACCACGACTAAGTCGGCATTGATGCCATTGGAGATATAAGTTTTAGAACCGTTCAATACAAAATGATCGCCCGCATCGCGCACGCTGGTGCGCATGCCTGAGAGATCGCTACCGGCATCGGGTTCAGTCATTGCAATGGCCAGAATTTTTTCGCCACTTACACAGGGTGGCAGAAATCGCTCGCGCTGCTCTTCGGTGGCGAACTTGTATAGATACGGGCCCACCAAACGGCTGTGTAAGGTATTAAACCACTCCCCACATTGTTGACGCACGGTCTCTTCAATAATAATTTGCTCGTAACGAAAATCGTTATCGCCTAAACCGCCGTACTTTTCGTCTGGCCAGATCATCAAAAAACCTTGCTCGCCCGCTTTAGTAAAAGCCTCGCGCGCCACGATGCCGTCTTCGCGCCATTGCGCCATGTGCGGCGCAATTTCAGCTTCAAGGAATTTGCGATAAGACTGGCGAAACATGTCTTGTTCTTCAGTAAAAGTTCTCATACAGGCACCAAAATGATTCGTTGTAGGTAAAAATGATTCGTTGTGGACAAACACAGCGAATTGGAAAATTCGGATGGGTCATTGTAAAGCGCGGGAACTTGATCGCAATGGCAGATGTCACCTGCTTAATAGACATTCATTATCAATAATTAGCTAATAATCGGCTAAAATTAGCGTGAAACTACGCGAAATGTCTATAAACGTCTAACTACTTGTCATTGCGTCGCCGTTAAAAGGCTCTACAATCGTTCATCTGTGTAAGCGCGCTTGCTTACCGCCTCTCACCAACTAAGCGGCCACAGCCGACGCTACTGTTATGGATTTACTAGACGCCATTCAAGCTCGCCGTTCTACGCGCGCATTTAAGCCTACACCGATCGACCAAGAGTTGCTCCACACAATCTTCACTCAAGCGCAACAGGCTCCGTCAAATTGCAATACGCAACCGTGGCATGTGAGTGTGGTGTCGGGTCAAACGCGGGACGAGCTGGAACAACGCATGGTCGCCGAAGTGATGAGCGGTAAGCCGCCAAAAAGCCATTTCAAACCTGGCGATCAAGGTTTAAAAGACCAGTTCCGCAAACGTCAGATTGACTGCGCCATTGCTCTGTATGACGCCATGGGGGTTAAGTATGAAGAAAAGGACAAGCGCCAGGCGTTGATGCTGAAAAACTGGCAGTTTTTTGGAGCCCCGCATGGCGCGTTTATTAGCATGCCCAAAGAGTTTGGCGAAGTGAATGCAATCGACGTGGGCATCTATGTACAAACACTTATGCTGCTAATGACGGCCAATGGCATCGGCTGTTGCCCGCAAGGCGCGTTAGCGCAGTTTGCGGATCCTGTTTACGAATTATTGAATATCCCCGAGGGGCACGCCATTTTGATGGGGATGTCGTTTGGTTATCCCGTTACAGATGCGCCAATTAACAATTACGAAGTAGGGCGTGATGCTATGCTCAACGCTGTGGATTTTTATAGCTAGGCTTCTGCAAGCACGCTCTTCGCACCAAACTAACCCTACACAATTAAAAGGACAGACATTATGCCAACCGGAAAGCAACTATTCTCTAACTTGAAAAGCGACGGCCATCTGGTTCTCTCATTGCAAGAAGTTGAAGTGAGCAAGCCTAAACCACACGAAGTGGTCGTCAAGGTACAAGCAGCACCCATTAACCCATCCGATATGTGGCCCATGTTCAGCGCGTCGGATCTTAGCAAAGCCGAACTCTCAGCCGACGGGCTGAGCCTAACAGCGCCTGTACCGAGTGCATGGGTGCCGCGTTTTAAATCAAGGCTCGATCAAGAGTTGCCCGTTGGCAACGAAGGCGCGGGCGTAGTGGTAGAGGCGGGGGATAGCCCTGAAGCACAAGCGCTAATGGGTAAAACCGTTGCTATATTGTCAGGCTCAGCCTTCGCGCAATACAGCAAAGTGCCACTGCAGATGGTTTTGCCACACAATCCAGGCGTTACCGCCAAGCAAGCGGCGGCTTCGTTTGTAAACCCACTCACGGCACTCGGCATGGTCGAGACTATGCGCATGGAAGGTCACACCGCTTTAGTGCACACGGCGGCTGCGTCTAATCTAGGCCAAATGCTCAACAAGATTTGTATGGCTGACGGCGTTAAGTTAGTCAATATTGTGCGCAAGCCCGAGCAAGTTGAAATTCTTAAAAAATTAGGCGCAGAATACATTGTTGACTCGTCTGCTGACACCTACCACAAAGACCTTTACAAAGCGATTTTAGCCACCGGCGCTACCCTAGCATTTGATGCAACCGGGGGCGGCACTTTAGCCAGCGACATCTTAACAGCGATGGAAGCCGTGGGCAGCAAAGACGCAGTAGGCCTTAATACCTACGGTTCGCTACACACCAAACAAGTGTATTTATACGGTGGCTTGGATGTATCGCCAACCATACTCAATCGCGCTTATGGCATGACCTGGGGCATTGGTGGCTGGTTGCTCATGAACTTCTTGGGCAAAGCCGGTCCCGCGAAAGCCATGCAACTACGCCAACGCGTTGCCGACGAAATTACTACTACGTTCGCCAGCCACTTTACCAACGACATTTCGCTAACCGATATTCTCAAGCCCGAGATTATCAAGGAATACAATGCCAAGCGCACTGGCGAGAAATACTGCGTTGTACCCAACGCGAGCTAAATCGGTAACCGCTAGGCCGCGATGAACGAGCAAGCGCACAAGAAGCGACTCTTTGCGGCCTTAGGCAGCAAAGCTTATGACCGCGCGCTGGCGGTCGCCAATGCGATTGTAAGCGCGCCTCGGCGCTTGCTCGAACTCATTCAAAAAGGCCGTGATAAAGCCTTTGCGCGTTTACATCTAGCTGGACAAGCTATTGTGTCGGACACCCATACAGGGCTGCGCTTGCTGCAATCTTATGCAGAAGGTCGGTATAGAGATGTGGCGACGGAAAACATCGTATTATTAATTGCAGCAATTGCTTATTTTGTTGCTCCCATTGATGCGATACCGGACTTCTTTTTAGGGATTGGTATTACCGATGATCTCGCATTATTGTCGTGGACCTTTGGCAAACTGCAAGAAGAACTGGCGAGATTTAAAGCATGGGAAGCGCGCAGTCAGGCGCTAACTCCCGAAATTGAAAAATTGCCAAACCTCTCTCCAACGAATAACACAAAGTAGTAATCAAACTCCACTTACAGGAAGTCAAAATGCTCGGTCGCTTTGATAATGTTTATGCAGGAATTGGCCGTTTTTTACTCGGGCTTTATTTTGTGGTCCCGGGCCTCATGAAGATTACGGGCTACAACGCCACATTGAGCTTGATGCAAATAAAAGGGGTGCCCCTTGCCGAAGCCTTGCTACCGCTCACCATCGTGATGCAAGTGGGACTCGGCGGCTTGCTGATGCTCAACCGGCAAGTTCGCATCAGCGCACTATTGCTGTTTGGGCTTACCATTTTGATTAATCTGTTTATTCACAATTTTTGGGCTTTAGCGGGCGATCCAAGCCAAGCACACGAAACACAAAATTTTGTAAAAAACCTCGCGATCGCCGCCGGCCTATTAGTGCTCGCGGGACGTTCACAGGGTCGTTAAAGTAATCCCGCAACGACCCCTTTTAACCCCAGTTTAGAGTTATTAATTAGCATTTAGGAGAAGAGCATTATGGACTTAGGAATTTCAGACAAAGTTAAGCCACTATTGGCCAAGATTACCCAGATGATGCAAGAGGAAATCATGCCTCTTGACGAAGAGTTTCACGCCGAAACCAAAACCGCCTCGGACCGCTGGTCGCTCACCGCACGCCAACAGGAAATTCTCGCTGAGCTACAAGCGAAAGCGCGCAAGGAAGGTTTATGGAATTTTTGGCTAACCAATTCCGACCACGGTTATGGTCTTAACACGGTGGAATACGCGCATCTGGCTGAACAAATGGGTTGGTGCACGCTCGGCCCACAAGTGTTTAACTGCGCAGCACCCGACACGGGCAATATGGAAGTGCTAGAACGATACGGCACGCAAGAGCACAAAGACAAGTGGCTCGCACCACTCTTAGAGCACGAGATTCGCTCAGCGTATTTAATGACCGAGCCCGATGTTGCGTCGTCAGACGCCACTAACCTTGAGTTTAGTGGTCGTTTAGACGGCAACGAGTGGGTGTTCAACGGCGAAAAATATTGGTCTTCAGGCGCGGGCGACAAGCGTTGTAAAGTCTACATTTTAATGGCCAAAACCGCTGGCGATGAAGCGCCGCGCCATGCCCGCCATTCTATGTTCGTGGTACCGGCTGACACGCCTGGCATAAAGATCCTGCGTGCGATGCAAGTATTTGGTAGTGATGACGCGCCGCACGGACACATGCACATTCGCTTTGAAGATGTGCGAGTGCCTAAGTCGGCTTTGTTACTGGGTGAGGGGCGCGGCTTTGAAGTAAGCCAAGGCCGTTTAGGCCCAGGCCGTATCCACCATTGCATGCGCGCTATTGGCCAAGCCGAACGTGCCTTAAAGTTGATGTGCGAGCGCTCACTGGCCCGTACTGCTTTTGGTAAGCCGTTGGCAAAATTGGGCGCCAACTACGACATTATTGCGGAGTGCCGCATCGCCATCGAACAAGCGCGCTTATTGTGTTTAAAAGCGGCGTGGATGATGGATCAAGGGGATATGGCCGCAGCCGCGCCGTGGATTTCACAAATTAAAGTGGCGGCGCCGAATATGGCCTTAAAAGTGATCGACGAGGCCATGCAAATGCACGGTGGCGTGGGCGTATCGCAAGACTCACCGCTCGCCGAAATGTATGCGCAAATGCGTACCCTGCGTTTTGCCGATGGCCCCGATGCAGTACATCGCATGCAAGTAGCGCGTAAGGAGTTAGCCGCGTATCGCTAACCGTGTATGCTTAATGCGCTAGACAAGTGCGATAAACAAAGGGGGCGACCGAAATACGGTTACCCCCTTTTTTATGCGCGGTTATTACGCGCGACTTTAAGAATCAGCTCGTAGGCTTAGCGCTTTTTATCAATAACGATAGACTTGAGCATACCAATAGCCATCAACGCCATAACGATGGAAAACGGCAAGGCGCCGATCAGCATGGCCGAACGTAACGCGTCCATCCCACCCACAATGAGCAAGGTGCCAATCACTGCGGCATAAATACATCCCCACACCATAATGTGGTAGGGATGCTTACGGGTTTGATCACCCGCCGACGCTATGGTGTTAATGATTAAAATGGCCGAATCCGCAGACGTTACCAAATAGGTCAGCAATAGAATTACGATTACCACGCTCATAGCAATCGCCAGCTCGGGGCTTAACATTAAGTTGATGGTTTCAAATAATTGTGCCGAAATAGGCGCGCCCATAATACGGCCGTCGGCAATACCGTTCAGCTCCAGATCAATGGCTGTACCACCCGCTAAAGCGAACCAAGTAAAGCACATGAGCGAGCTCACGATCATGGCACCAAATACATATTCGCGTATGCTGCGCCCGCGCGATACGCGCGCTAAAAACAAACCAACAAACGGAGCAAAGGCAATCCACCATGCCCAATAAAAAATCGACCAGTCGGCCTGCCAGCCTGCCAAAGCAGCGCCAACCTCAGAACCGTCGTCACTCCATACTGTGAGCGACATGCTCGGCAGTGCTATCAAGTAATCCCAAATACCCAAGAAATACGCTTTGAAGGCGATGGCGGTGGCGCCGAAGATGGCAAAAAAGGCCAGCAAAAATATCGACAAGCCCATGTTTAAATTCGACAACCACTTAATGCCTTTCTCAACGCCCGTAATAGCGCTCCAAGTAGACGCGGCAATAATTAACACCAAGGCCCCTAAGCGCGCATAAATAGACGGTTTGCCTTGATCGTTCAGCAGCCACTCAAAGCCAGTAATATTGTGTACACCCGCGGCAAACTGCGACACGCCGTAACCGATCGTGACCGCCACACCAATAATCGTCGCGATTATTGCGACAATATCAATCACATCCCCAGTGCGTCCCGAGGTGATCTTACTGCCCAACAAGGGTTGTAGGGGCGTGCGTATAGTCAGCGGCAAGCCACGGTTGTAAGCGAAATACGCCATCGACATGCCGACCACGCCGTAACACGCCCAAGGTGTAAGGCCGTAGTGCAAAAATGCCCACTTGTAGGCGTTGCGCACATTGTCTGCACCCATGGCAGTGCTTGCGCCCATGATCGTATCTGGATTGTTCGCGAAATGGAAAATGGGCTCGGCGGTTGAATAAGTGAGCATGCCCACCCCAATGCCCGCGCCAAACATCATCGAGAACCACGAGAAATACGAAAACTCAGGCTTTTCGCCTGGCTTACCCAAAATAACGCGGCCCGTGGTTGGCCACAGCGCCAATAGTAAACATACGGCCACGTAGAAGGCAGTAACCCACACATACCATGCGCCAAAGTTAGAAGTTGTCCACAGCGTAATGGAAGCGAGGATCTCGGCCGCGTTCACTTGATCGCGAATAGCCCATAATAAAAACAGGCCCAGTAGAATTTTAGGAACTACCGCTATGGTTATATTAAAGCCTTCGTAGAGTCCTTTAGTGGCGATTTTAATATCGACATAATTGTCTTTACTCATCGTACTTATGCTCTCTCTTAGTTATTGTGAGCCCCGAGTGTACTATGTTGACGTGCACAATAACTGTCCCATTAGCGAACGCCTGTGCGCCTGAGGCATGAGTCAGCGCGCGACCCACAATGCTGCCCAGCCCCACAATTCATGTAATTTATTAGTGCCCACGGGCTTTTTCGATTAAAATTGCGCCCCCGCGAAACCATAACCAGACATAAAAAGTCGTTAGGATACAACGATGCGCCAAAACTATTTCAACACGTTACCGCTGCGCGTTCAGCTCGAAGAATTAGGCAAATGCCGCTTCATGGGCCAAGACGAGTTCACCAATGGTGTGGACTATATCAAGAACAAGAAGATCGTGATTATTGGCTGTGGAGCACAAGGACTTAACCAAGGACTGTGTTTAAAAGACTCGGGCTTGGACGTGAGCTACGCGCTGCGACCCGAAGCCATTGCCCAAAAACGTCAATCGTATTTAAACGCAACCGAAAATGGTTTTGCGGTGGGCACGTACGAAGAACTCATCCCAACGGCCGACATTGTGATGAATCTTACGCCCGACAAGCAACACACGCCCGTGGTTACGGCGATTATGCCGCTGATGAAACCGGGTGCCTGCCTAGATTACGCGCACGGGTTTAATCTGGTGGAAGAAGGCATGCAGATTAACAAAGACATTACTGTGGTTATGATGTGCCCAAAATGTCCTGGTTCGGAAGTGCGTCAAGAGTTCTTGCGCGGTTTTGGTGTGCCCACCTTAATTGCGGTGCATCGCGAAAACGACCCTAATGGCGACGGATTAGAAATAGCCAAAGCCTTGGCCGCTGGCACAGGCGGGCATAGAGCCGGCGTATTGGAGTCATCCCCCATTGCCGAAGTAAAGTCGGATTTGATGGGCGAGCAAACTATTTTATGCGGCGTGCTGCAAACCGGCTCGATCTTGTGCTTCGACAAAATGGTGGCCGAAGGTATCGAGCCCGCCTATGCGTCTAAGCTCGTGCAATACGGTTGGGAGAACATTACCGAGGCACTTAAAATCGGCGGCGTTACCAACATGATGGATCGGCTGAGCAACCCCGCCAAAATTCGCGCGTTTGAGCTATCTGAACAACTCAAAGAGATCTTACGACCCCTGTTCCAAAAGCATCAAGACGACATTATGTCGGGTGAGTTTTCGCGCACCATGATGGCCGACTGGGATAACGACGACGCCAATCTGCTCAAGTGGCGCGCCGAAACCGCCGAAACTAATTTTGAGAAACAGGCGCCCACGAGCGATAAAATTAGCGAGCAAGAATACTTTGAAAAAGGCATTCTGATGGTGGCACTGATTAAATCGGGCGTAGAGTTGGCGTTCGAAACTATGGTGGAAGCGGGCATCATTCGCGAGTCTGCGTACTACGAGTCGTTGCACGAGTCGCCACTGATTTCTAATTTGATCGCACGCAAAAAGCTTTACGAAATGAACGTGGTTATCTCCGACACAGCCGAATACGGCTGCTACTTGTTCGACAACCTGGCGCGACCTTTGTTAGCCGACAACTTGATGCCGAGCATTAGCAAGGTAGAAATAGGCGCAGGCATAACGGGCGACACGGCTGTTGACAACGTAACGCTGGTAAAGGTTAATGCGGCCATTCGCAACCACCCTGTTGAAGTGGTAGGGCGCGAACTACGTAACCATATGACCGACATGAAGGCGATTATTTAAAGAGGCTTCGTTGGCTTCGCGCAGCCCCGCATAGGGATGCGCGAAGCCAATAACCGAACACGATGCCGAACCACAGCGTTCGGCTTTTTTGTGGGCATTGTTATCGCGGCGTGCAGCAATCGAGCAGCAAGCGAACGGTCATTGACCCGATCTATAGCAAGACTCGCCCTTGCGCCCCACTGAATAAATCGCTCACATTATGGCTTTGTAGACTAAGATACTCACTTGCACTTTGCCTTGAATACTCGCCCTATGAAAACCTTAATTACTGCCTTTGCCGTTTTAATCAGCGGCTATGCAGGGCCAACGTCGGCCGCCACACCTAACGCCAACCTACCGATGGATTTAACTCTGAGCTGGGTTGGAATCGCATCGCTGCTGTTGTTCTTTATTGCGTATGTTTTTGTGATTCTGGAAGAGAAGATTCATCTGCGCAAATCTAAGCCGGTGCTATTAGCCGCGGGGCTCATCTGGTTGATGATTGGCATTGAGTACGCGCGGCACGGCGCGTCCCCTGCGGTCGAAGCCGGCATTCGTCATATCTTTTTAGAATACACCGAACTGTTCTTCTTTTTGCTCGTAGCAATGACCTACATCAGCTCCATGATGGATCGCGGCGTGTTTGAGGCATTGCGCGCATGGCTAGTAAGCAAGCAATATAGTTTTCGCAGCTTGTTCTGGATTACCGGCTTTTTAGCGTTTTTTATATCGCCCGTGGCCGATAATTTAACCACCGCTTTAATTATGTGTGCGTTGGTGCTGGCGGTAGGTAAAGGCCATCCAAAGTTCGTAGGGATTGCCTGCGTCAACATTGTTGTGGCCGCCAACGCGGGTGGGGCGTTCAGCCCATTTGGCGACATCACTACGCTGATGGTGTGGCAAAAAGGCATCTTGGAATTTGGGACCTTTTTTAAATTGTTCGTGCCATCGTTGGTGAACTTTTTAATCCCAGCCGCGCTCATGCACTTTGCTATCAACAATAGCCACCCCGCACCGGTCGAAATGGAAGCCGCTCCATTAAAGCGAGGCGGGCTAATGATATTGTTTTTGTTTTTTGCCACCATTGTCACCGCCGTCAGCTTCCACAATTTTCTGCACATCCCACCCGTGTACGGCATGATGTTGGGTTTGGCTTATTTAAAAGTGTATGGCTACTATTTAAAACAGAAACTGCGCATCCAGATTGTAGAAAGAAGCGAAGTGCACCTTAGCGAATCAGAACAAGATGAATTTGATGTGTTTGATCGCGTCGCACAAGCCGAATGGGACACGTTACTGTTTTTCTATGGCGTGATTTTAGCCGTGGGTGGATTAAGTTTTATTGGCTACTTGAGCGGCGTGTCGGAATACTTCTACGTGGATCTGGGTCCTACCACGGCCAATGTGTTGGTAGGTATATTATCCGCCGTAATCGACAATATACCGGTTATGTTCGCCGTGCTCACAATGAACCCCGAGATGTCACAAACACAATGGTTGCTGGTAACGCTAACCGCAGGAGTAGGTGGCAGCTTGTTGTCGATTGGCTCAGCGGCGGGCGTCGCGTTAATGGGTCAAGCACGCGGACAATACACTTTTTTTAGCCACCTAAGGTGGACTCCCGCCATTGCCTTGGGCTATGCGGCGAGTATTTACGTGCACTTGTGGTTAAACGGATAAGCGCTTACGGCGCTTGAGTGCGAGCTCGGTAGAGCCCGTCGAACAGCGTTGTAGGCTCTTGATCTTGCGTGAACGATTGCCAGAACTGGCGCACCGTGCCGTCGCTATTAGCCGTCCAGGTGATTTGTTGATAGGTGTTTGGCTCGTTGGCTGTTGAACGCAGGATCATTTGCTGACCCTCACGCTGACCAAATAATTCCAGCTTGCCGCCCTGATTGTCTAACCACAGTTGACGCCATTGTTTTAGATCAGGGTCGTAGAAGTTAAAGCTAGTGCCCGAATACGCCGATGTTGCGCTCTGCCATTGTTCCACAATGACACACCCTTGCTGTTCTACGCTTATCTTGCTAGTGCCCGCCGGCTTACCATCGGGCATTTCGACGGCCCATTCGCCAACCCAAAAATGAAACTGCCGATGCTCGGTGGCAGAACAGGGTGGTTCGTTGGCAACGGCGTTATGCGTTATTAAAGCCAAACCAGTAAAACAAATCAGTTGCTTAATTGCAGTTAGGTTCATTTGACACCTATAGCAGGTTAGTTTTACAGAAAATTAGTTGCGCGTAAAAAAGTGACTCCAACGAGGGTGCGTAGGCAGCACCAAGCACAACAGACCAAGAAAGAAATAATCGAGCATTTGATTTACCTCGCTCCACTCCTGCAGCACATAGTGCCCCACAAGCAAACTCAACATAAAGACAAACCAGGCGTACACGGTATACGGTTTTAGTTGAGTAATAATCAGCGCTAGCCCTAAACCGATTTCGATAAACGGGATGATGCTTAGATAAGCATTAATCAATGGTGCGGGAAGCACAATGCGTAGATCGCCTTGAAATGCTTGACCATAGTAAGTGGCAAAACCACCATCACTGAAAAACTTACTGGTACCAGCGGTGAGCAAAATCACCACCATTACCAGGCGCACAATCAACTCAGCATCCTTTAGGGTTTTGTCGTTAAACCGTTGCATACACATCTCCTCACTTTGATTTAAACACAAGGATTGGTGATTAACTGTACCCCTAAGCTAGAACGTCTGCAAATTGCAGAATGGAGAAGCGCCACCCCCGCAGGCCCAAGTCATTCCCGCAAGCTCACGTCATTCCCGCCGTCTTCCCCGCGCAGGCGGGGACGGGATCAGTATGTCAGCGTTATATTTCCTTAACGCTCACGCTGCCACCACTTGTGCGCAATAACAGCTGTGGGCCACCGCCGTTGATCTCGCCTTCGATGCTGCGTTTAGTTAAATAGCCATTCACTTTAAAGTCGCTGCGCACACCGCCGCCGCTCGTGCTCGCCACTAAATTCACGGCAATATCTGGCGCAAGATAGGCCGTTACACTACCACCCGAGGTGGTGAGTCGGCAGTCGGCTGTAGGTTGTTTAGTGAGCGTGGCTTTGATACTGCCACCGCTAGTATGCGCATCAATATTACCCGCCACTTCATCTACGCGAATAGAGCCGCCCGATGTTTTAGCATCTACATTGCCTTGAATTTTGCCCAGAGCTATTGAACCACCCGAGGTACGCACTTTCACTTTGCCGTTCAGATCATCCAGATCAATCGAACCGCCGCCCGTTTTTACATCGATGTTGTACTCAGCAGGTACTTTGATCGAAAAGCGCACATTAGCGTTGCGCCCCCATCCCCAATGCCAACTTTTTTCACGCTCGCCGACCACTGACACATCGTTGCCAGACTGCTTGAATCGCACCAGAAGGGCATCGTCGCCCAAACGGTTTTCAACGGTAATTTCAACTGTACCTTTATCGTGCGAACTAATATCTACCGTGCCCACGTCAGAATCGAGCGTAAGCGTGCCACCATTTTTCACGTCAAATGACTGAAATTCTGGGTTAGCTTTAGCCAAAGCGCTCGTTGCGAATACGGCGCTTAACAGCACAAACGATACCGCGCTTAATAAAATATTCTTCATTTTGATCCTCTTAATAGTCAGTTTATTCGCGGCGCAAAAAATTCAAACGGCCACCCTAAGGTCGTAGTTGCTACTTATTAGACGCACATTTCACCTGTTTGGTTTCACTAAAAGCATTTTCCACACCGTCATTCCCGCCGTCTTCCCCGAAGTGCTGGTCCTCCGCCATCCCAGTCGTCGGAATGGATTGTCTGTCTTGGTGCTGGTTTGTGTTAGGCCATCGAACGCATCGAACCAATAATCAAACTAGGAATTGATCTACATCAAGCGTCTTATATAAGACTTGCCCTACACTAGCCCCACTTCAACCACTCCTAAGGTGGAAATTCACATGAAATACCAAAAACTAGCTTTAAGTTTAGCCGTTGCAGCAGCCTGCCTCGCGCCATTGTCAAACACCTATGCCTACGAAAAAGGCGACATAATCTTACGCGCAGGTCCTGCAGTTGTAGACCCAGATTCTTCAAGCAGCGCCATCCGTTTGGGCGGGGCAGAATTGGCGGGTACTGCGGTATCCGTAGAAGACGATACGCAACTTGGCCTAACGGCCACCTATATGCTGGGCGATAACTTCGGTATCGGCTTATTGGCATCTACGCCATTTGAGCACGAGATCCGCAGCACGGGCTTAGGATTAGACCGCATCGGTTCGACCAAGCATTTACCACCCACATTATCGCTCCAGTATTTTCCCGTGGGCGGTGCCGCAGCATTTCAACCCTACGTGGGCCTTGGTGTTAACTACACCACTTTTTTTGATGAGGAAACAGACGCTGGCTTAGACGCAGCGCTCGGCAACACATCAATGAAACTAGACGACTCTTTCGGGATAGCGCTGGAAGTGGGTGTTGACTACGCACTGAGTGATCGCTGGGCGCTCAACGCCGCCATTTGGTTAATCGACATCGACACCGATGCCACCATCAATTCCAACGTAGGCCAAGTAACGGTAGACGTAGACATTGACCCAACCGTATACATGCTGGGCCTAGCCTACAAATTCTAGTAGCCAACAAAACGTTTCTCCTTTACCGCCCAACTTTAAGTTGGGCGTTTTTTTTGCGCGGCGGAACCACCATTCCCGCCGACTTCCCCGCGCATCGCTACAAGGACGTAGCGAGTAGAGCAACGCCAGGAGCAGTTGCCGAGGCGGGGACGGGGACCCGTTATCTGGCACGGTGCTAGGCCCTGGATTCCCGCTTTCGCGGGAATGACGGAATTGATTGCCGGAATGACCGAGTGAAAAAGTTTTCAGTGTTTATCGGCCAATGAGGTTGTGCTATTTAAACCTCATCCAGCACTCTTGACCACATTCGCTATGAACTTACTACGCCCTGAAAAGCACGCGCTGATGTTGCTGACGTTGTGTTTGATTTTTATTCTGTTATCGCCTGTAGTGCAAGCAGCTTGTGGTTCAAACGAGGGTTGGCTACCTTGGCTAACCCGCTCCTCGGCGCCAGACTATCTTCCGTCGAGTGTTAAAAAAACGCTAACCCAAACGAACCACTGTGGCGCTACTCGCGAAGTAAGTGCAACGTCTGCAAGCGCCACATGGCATTCCTGCGACACCACCACTGGCCTCACTGGTTGGCAACCAAAGCGCAACACCATCTGCAAGAATGTGCCTTTCACGGAAACCTGTTCGCGCTGGAACAAAGAGCGGCGCGTTTATGGTTCATGGCAAGGTACCAATTGGCAGCCGGCCCGCAATACCGTGTGCGAAGGCAACTCGTTTAGCCAGACCAGCAGTTGCGGCGTAATTCGCCAAACCACCGGCACCAAGTCCTGCTGCGGCGATTGGAGTCCAGCCGCTAACACGGTCTGCTCCACCGAGACACTTACGCAGTCCAATCAGTGCGGTGCCACGCGCCAAGTAAACGGCACAAAAGACTGCTGCGTGCCAGAACCTTGGTCGCCCAAGCCTAATCAAATGTGTGCAGGCATGACGTTTACGCAAAACAACGGCTGTGGGCAAACGCAGCAAAGCGTAGGCACTAATGACAGTGCCTGTATTTTGGAAGATAACAGCCAGCTCGACTTGAATGAAGGCGATTTTCCGCACGACCCGAAGATTGCACGCGTCACATCTAAAGATCTTTTAGGTTCCGAGAAGGTCGGTGCCGACGCGACCAATAGCGTTAAATTGTTTAGCCGCCGCATGCCAGACGACCGTGGCGGCGCATTAGAGTATTACCCCATTGTGATCACGGCGACTAATGCTGTACAAACTCAGATGCCGATTTTTACGCGCGGTGACGATCTAGGCGCGTTCTTTCGCGCCCAAGCCAAAGGCTCGTTGGCTAACGACCCCAAACCTAGCGACCCCACGCACTTTTGTTTAGACACCGACTACCCAACCTTTCCGATTGCGGCCACATGCGTAGACTCAGGCCCACGTACCACCGCCTGCGGCGCACATCAAATGGTGCAAAACTGCGCGTGTGGGTTCAACACTAAGGGTACTTGGTTCCCGCTGTGCGATGAATGCGAAGGCAAGACGGAATCTCGCGTTGTAGGCTATACGGTCACGTCAACAGGGTGGCAAGGTGAGAATCCCGCAAATATTTGTATCGGCGAGTTTGCATCACAATACGATAATTGTGGAGCCACGCGAGAGGTGCCTGGGACTCGAGATTGTGGTGGGGATAATGAGCCAGAGCCTCAAACGATGTGGGAGTTTGTTGGTCGGAATTCACCAGCAAGCATATTACCTGCAAATCAAAACCATTCAGAGAGAAGCTGCATGGTTTGGTTTCTTTCGTCACCAAACACTCACCAAAGCCGACTCTGGGCATTAACCTACGGGATTGATTCCAATTATGCTTGTTCAAGACCAGGAGCGCCCGATTTTTGCTACCAGACGCTCGTCAACGGCGCGCCAGGCATTCCCAATGGTTGCCCTGTTAGTGGGGAACTATGTGGATCAGGCTATGAAGGAGTCGCCTTCCAGCGGCATAACTTTCGATGCCAGTAGCCACAAACTAAGGGCGATGAATTTTGCCTTTTACAGAGTAGTTTGTCGAACTAACGATTTAAAGTGATAGTTCCGTCCACCTGACTTAAACATGGTGCGGGTGGGTCAAGATCAAACTTCCCCGTGCCACCCTCAGCTGGAATATTAATAAGAATAAATGGACTTATTCCAATATTAGATAAACCAGCACCAACAATATCACCCCCGATAGCCAACGTGACACCATCGGTACTTGCACTCATCCCATCCGAAAACGGATTGGCCAAACATGGTATCCCCGTCATGGCAATCACCACACCTTGACTATATTCATGTCTGGTATCGCTGGTTTGCTCCAGGGCGAGATATTCATCTTCAGAAGCGGGAGGGAGGGCGTTTAATGC
>CAYOXK010000025.1:23277-30507 GCA_964407915.1 uncultured Gammaproteobacteria bacterium | reverse complement strand
AAAAAAGCCCTAGCGCTTTCGCGCTAAGGCTTTTTTAGTTGGCGTCCCCAAGGGGATTCGAACCCCTGTTACCGCCGTGAAAGGGCGGTGTCCTAGGCCTCTAGACGATGGGGACGTCTAGTTTCCTTTGACGCGTTGCACACCACTGGCCGATGGTATTCCAGTTCTCATTTTCAGCTTGATCTATGACCAAAACCAAATCCGAGTTCTGCTGCTTACGTTTCCGTAATTTGCGGAGCAATTTAGCGAAACGTGGTGGAGCTAGGCGGGATCGAACCGCCGACCTCTACACTGCCAGTGTAGCGCTCTCCCAGCTGAGCTATAGCCCCGTGCCTCAAAAGGAGCGCGTAATGTACGCGCACAGTTAAAAGAGGTCAAGCCCTAAATTGGGATTTTTTAAACGATATTGTGATCCAATCCACCAAGCATGAATTCAGGCAAATTAAACCCAAGACGTGGCCTATTTATAACCACTAGAACTTAAACCAACGCGACAAAAAACTGTGCCGCTTAACTTCGGCCTCTATCGAGCGCACTTGCGATGCCGACACCACATGACGTTTAATTTGTTCATCATCCCACTTAGTACTTCGCGAAAAAGTAACCGATGGGAACTCACTCAATGTGTACTTCTTATTGAGGCCGGTGGCTAATAGATTGGTTGCTTTTAAATTGGCTTCGGTAAATTTTGAGGATGACACCTGAGCAAACCATAAGTCAGCCGCCTCAAGCGAGGACCCTGAAAAATCGGCTCGAGTTAAGCGTCCACTCGCGAGCACAGCGCCGTCGAAATTGCTGGTCAGCACTTGCGCCCCCGAAAAAAGTGCAGAGCGTAAGTTAGCCTCTTCAAAGTTGGCATTATTGATAGTGGAATTACTAAAATCTGCGCTGTTTAAGCGGGCCTTTAATAAATCTGAACCGGTAAGATCGCTACCACTAAAGCGTGCTGAGCTTAGGTCAGCCCCGCGCATGACAACATTGCGCAGATTTGCACTCAGTATTTGCGCACCAAATAATTTTGCCCCAGTAAAAATAGCGCGATGTAAATTCGCTTTAAAAAACGTAGCACCCGTCAATTTAGAATTACTGAGATCGGCTTCAGACATATCCGCAAAAGAGAAATCAGCACTGTTGAGCGTGGCGTTATTGAGCACGGCTTGCGGTAGTTTCGCGCCCGACAAATTAGCACCCACCAAACTAGCATCGATAAAGTTGGCCGAGGTGCAGTCGGTGTTGCTCAAATCCGCGCCATTGAGTCTAGCGCCTGTTAACTTGGCTTGGTAGAGATCGGCACCTGACAAATTTGCCCCAGTTAGATCAGCTAGCGTTAAGTCCGCACCAGACAAATCAGCACCCGCGAAATTCGCGCCACTTAGGCGCGCTTCTTTTAAATTAGCATTGGCTAAATCACTCCCCGCCAAGCTAAAGCCAGACAAGTCAAAACCAGACAGCTTTTTAACTTTAGCTACATCATTCATCCGCATTAATCCATAGAGGCACGTGTGCGCTGTTCGTTGAGCATCCAAGCCGCAAGCAGCGCATCTTCGCTAAGAAAGTCGCATAGTAGCAGACACACCCAATCAGACATATGTCAGTTAATTAATTTCGCACACAATTTATGCGTTTTCCAATTTGGCGAAAATACACGAGCCATCTACCTTCTCGTTCAACTTTTCCACCCACTGGGCATGCAGTGCTTGTTCGTCCTGATCGGCTTTAACGACCATCAAGTTGAGTTGCGAAAAATCCACTGCAATCTCACCATGACCGCCAAAATGAGGCTTTTGGGCTGCTTCCAACGTGAGCGTTGTTTGGCCTCCCGTCATCGAGAGATAAACATCCGCTAGAATTTCAGCGTCTAATAAAGCGCCGTGCAGCTCGCGCTGATCGTTGTTAACTTCAAAGCGTTTACACAGCGCGTCTAGATCATTTCGCTGGCCCGGAAACATTTTTCTAGCATGAGCGAGTGTGTCATGCACGGCACAGATCTCGGCAACGTTTGGAGTGGCCTCAGTGAGTCTGGCTAACTCGGCGTCTATAAATCCAACGTCGAAAGGGGCGTTATGAATAATGAGTTCGGCACCGCTTATGTAGGACAAAAACTTAGCCGCCACATCCGCAAATAACGGTTTGTCAGCAAGAAACTCCTCACTAATGCCATGCACCGCTCGCGCCGCTTCGGGCACGTCGCGCTCGGGATTTAGGTATACATGAAAATTGTTGCCAGTAAGTCGCCTATTAACCAGTTCCACGCAACCAATCTCAATAATTCTGTGGCCTTTATGTGACTCCAAACCGGTGGTTTCAGTATCGAGTACAATTTGCCGACTATGCTGTTCTGCGGTATTAATCTGCATAATTTCTATTTGAATAAACGTTATCGAGTGTCTGCCCGTAGCGTGAACTGGCTGCTACTTACTAAGGTGCTCATCAATGCCGCGGTTGGCCAAAGCATCCGCAAGCTCATTACCCGCGTTGCCTGAGTGTCCCTTAACCCACACCCAATGCACCTCGTGACGGCTGACCTGTTCTTCGAGTGCTTGCCACAATTCAGCATTTTTAACGGGCTTCTTGGCGGCTGTTTTCCATCCGCGTTGTTTCCAATTGCTAATCCACTCAGTAATGCCCTTTCGCACATATTGCGAGTCGGTATAGAGGGTAAGAGTGCACGAGCGCTTTAACACCGCCAGTGCTTGAATGGCGGCTGTAAGCTCCATACGATTATTCGTTGTAAGCGCTTCGCCCCCCCAAAGCTCTCGTCTTTGCAGTTCTCCATCAGGATCGGCATAGATTAAGATCGCCCCCCAACCGCCCACACCGGGGTTGCCTCGGCAGGCGCCGTCCGTATAAATATCTAAGGTCTTACTCATATTACTTTTGGCAAGATGAAAATTACTGCAGAGAGGATTTTACCGGCAAAGCGTGTCGACGCTCCTGCCGCAATGCTTGCTTCTTTAAACTTAATAATGTTGCGCCAATTTCGCGCTTTTTAGCCACCAACATATACGCGCCGCCGAACATTGGAAACCAGCGGTCGCCGATCTTTTCAAGAAAACCAAAATACTGGCGCAGACGCGCATGGCGCGTAAGCGGGCCGTATTGAAACATGGAACTCGCAACCACTTCAAAATCGAGCAAACTAAGCCAATCGAGAACTCGTTGCAGCCCATACAAATGCCCTTTTGGAAGCGCTGGGCGTTGGGCTAAGCGCTGCACGCCAAGCAAACTGAATGGGTTAAACCCCGCTAGAACTAAATGCCCATTCGCCTGTAAGACCCGATGCGCTTCACGTAATGTTTGATGCGGCAAGGCGGATGTTTCTAAGCTATGCAAGAGTACAACCGTGGCAAAACTTTTTTCTGGAAAAGGTAAAAACGCATTATCCGCCACCACATCTACCCGCCCACTGCTCACGCGGCTCGCATCAACGGTTACCCTACACACAAACGGCAGGTCTAAACGATCAATAATGGCGTGATCGCCTAAGCGCCCCACCACTAAAGTGGTCGGTGCCGCGGACGCCCGCAGTGCCCGGTTAAGGTGGCTAGCTTGCGCCGCTAAAAATGGGTCTGCGTACGCAGACTCTAACCAAGCTTGAATCGTTTGTAGAGCCACGTTATCCGCTAATTAATGAGTTTAAGTTACTGAAAATACGAGCGTTTTTAGAAGTAGTCCTCTTTTCGAACGCCCTAACTGAAAAGAATGCAATGATACAAGGTGCACAATAACCGTACGAAGCAGAGGCGTATCATACCTTAAATTTTAGTCACAGCGTTGACGCTGAGTGACGGCGTGATTACTATGCAGCGCAGTATCAAGTGTCGAATGAAACGTGTCAGAGTGCATCCCCCTAAATAACGAGCAGCTTAAACGATCAGCTTAAACGAGCGGCTTAAAGATTAACAGCAATCACTCGCACCAAACTATGCTGTGAGCGCGGGTTGATTGCGCACTGAAATTACTGACTCGACGATAGTAGGTTCAGCGAACCAGACCTATTCTACATTTTGAACCACACCGTAAGTTGCATGCTAAGGTACTCGAACACGCAAATTGAGAACTGAGTAGCCGAAACCCATAGCGCCCTAGCCCATCGCCAGACAAAAATTAAATCTATGCACAATTTCTTACGTTCCTATACAAGGCCTCGGCACGCGAATACTCTGCCTAGCCTCAGCGACAAGCAAGCATGTCCCGCACAACGCTTAAGTTATCTACAAGCGCACCGGGCCGCAGCGTTGAGTCGCTTAGCAGGTTGCGTAATCTTAGCCCTTGTTTTGTCTGCATGTAGCTCGCTACCAAAAAATGCCCAAACTGAAGGCCGCGGTAAAGCAGACGCTCAGGCGAGTGGTAGCGGACACGACCTGCACAAGGGAATTACGGCGCAACGCTCACCTCAAACCGATCTGCTCGCACGAATTGCAGATGGCTTTGTGCTACCCGAGTTGAAGTCTGAGCATGTCACCGAATTTGAGCGATGGAGTGTCAAGCATCCTACTTACTTACACAACTTGTTTACCCGCGCCGAGCCTTTCTTGTACTACATCGTTGAGCAAATTGAAGCGCGCGGATTACCCATGGAGCTGGCACTTTTGCCTGCGGTCGAAAGCGCCTACAAAACCGACGCTGTGTCGCGCTCAAACGCTGTTGGCCTTTGGCAATTTATTGCCTCTACGGGGCACGAATATGGGCTAAAACAGGACTGGTGGTACGACGGTCGTCGTGATGTTATCGCCTCGACTAATGCAGCACTTGACTATTTAACTGTATTGCACAAGCGTTTTGATAATGACTGGTTCTTGGCATTGGCTGCCTATAACGGTGGGCAAGGCAATTTAGCCCGCAGCATTAAGGCTAACCAGAATAATGATTTAGACACGGATTATTTAGCGCTTGATCTGCGCCTAGAGACTCGTCGATACGTGCCTAAACTACTAGCTCTGCGCAATATTGTTCGCAACCCAGAAAAATATGGCGTCTCGCTACCCAGCATCCCTAACCGAGCTGCGTTCGCGCGCGTGCCTCTCAACGGGCAAGTGGACCTAACCGCAGTAGCAGACCAAGCAAGTCTAGACGCGGGTCAACTTAAGCAACTCAATGCGGGCTTTTTACGTTGGGCCACACCGCCGATGAGCTCGAGCGCCAATCGCAATGGCTCGATCACCCTGTTGGTGCCGAGCACCGATGCGCAGGTTCTTGCCGGTGTGCAGTTCGCTATAAACAACACCACCACCCTCAACCTGGCCGCGCATCGGGTCGCGCCAGGGGATACCTTAGACCGCATTGCGCGACGCTACGGTGTGAGTGTTGCGGCGCTCCAGCAAGCCAATAATTTATCCTCAACAACCATTCGTTTGGGCCACACCTTGCAAGTACCGGTTAAATCTGCGGGTCAAATTGCAAGCACATCTAACAACACCCCTAACTTTACCAAGGCCTCGCCTAACAGCTCACGCACGATTAACGCGTCGTCCGCACCGACCACCGCACCTCGGTATGCGTCAAACCAAACGCAACAGGCGAGCACGGGATTTGCACTCATGCGATCAGCGCAAGCGCAAACAACCTCCGAACCAATCACCAATGCATCAGCAATCACTAACAGCGACGTGTTGTCTGCGCAGAATTGGATTGATCATCAAGTAGCCAAAGGTGAAACACTCTGGTCAATTGCTCAACGCTATCGGGTATCTGTTAACCAGATCGTGCAGTGGAACAAATTAAGCCTCGAGCGCCCCCTACAATTGAACCAAGTGTTACGCGTGTTTCTATAAACGCGCTGACCTACCCTTAAATTTAAGACTCAATAGGGGTAAGGCTCCGCGTATAGACAAGGGCATTTTCGAGCTGATTAGCGACCGAAGTTCTGTAGTAGTGTTTTCTAACCGAAAGCAGCTCAAAGCCCCACTTAGTATAGAGCGATTGCGCTTTTAGGTTGCTCTCACGCACATCTAAGAAGATCCTTGTACTGTTTGCGGCTGTCGCCGTCGCAAAGATATCGTTAAGTAAAACATGCCCGAGTCCTTGTCCTTGCGCCGTGGGCGCGACCGCCACATTTAATATGTGCATCTCATCCACAACCAGTTGCACAACGCTATAGCCTAACAATTGCGTACCACGCCACAGACAGCGGCATCGGTGCCCGTTATTAAGCGATTCTTCAAAAGAGATTCTGCCCCAAGGACTGATATGTGCGTTGCGTTCGATCGCTACCACGGCGACCAAATCGCGGGAGTGCATATCTTGCAAGCTACAATCAAATGCCAAATCGTCTGCCGTCATAGAGTGTTAGCAAGCGTCACCACGCCCGATGTATAAGCCGCCGCATGGCGCTCTGGATGAAATTTAAAGCAACGGAATTCGAATTCCTTTTTAGTTGGCTGAAGGCTCCTTAACCCGCTGAAGGCTCCTTAACCCGCTGAAGGCTCTTTACTCGCTGAGGGCTCTTAACCCGGCTCTCGTGTCTGCGCGGGCGGGCGGTCAGCTAAAAACTGAACCACGGGTTTTAGATCGTGCCAGCATTCCCGCTTAAGTTCAGGCTTCGCGAGTAGGTCTTCTAAGGCGTGAGTAACGAAGCACCGTATGGGTAAGAATGGATGCACCTGCGAAGCTTGCCGCAATTCAGATAAAGGGCGGTTAGTTTTGAGCACCGTGCGCGCTGCCAACTCGCCAAAAATGAGACAAAATTTAGGGGCTAAGAGTTCCAGCTCGCTTTGCACCCATAGCGAGCAAGGTTCCTCGCTCATATCCGTACTAGCACATTTCAGCACACTGGTTTGGTAGACACGGCTGTCGCCAAGCGCCACCGCGCGCAATATCTCGTTAAGCAAATGGTGGGCGGGCTCGCTCAGCAGCCGCTGCTGCGCCACGTCATGCGTACTCGGCGCGGGCAGCACTACCGCATACTCGGCACTACGCTGCTCTGCAGGCGGCAAATAATCAAGTTTAGGTCGCTCGCCGCAGTGGCTGCGCTGTGAAAATTCAAGCTCTAAAGTCGCCCAATCCTTGGCTCCTACCTTGGGAGTAGAATGAGGGAGATGAGTTGTATCAGGGGATGGGATCGCTTTGCTCGCATCTTGTGTTGTGCCTGTCAGCTCGGCTATGGGGGTTGCCGGATGGCTCTCGTGCGTTGGCATAACAGCATCTGTTACACGCCGCGTTGCCGGTTCTGGAGCAGCCGGTGCAACCGCATCCGCCGTGATTTCTCGTGGCTTAACTCTCTCAAGAGTT
>CAYOXK010000025.1:0-23177 GCA_964407915.1 uncultured Gammaproteobacteria bacterium | reverse complement strand
CCCTCAAGAGTTCCCTCAAGAGTTCCCTCAAGAGTTCCCTCAAGAGTTCCCTCAAGAGTTCCCTCAAAAGTTCCCTCACTATCGGCTTGACCATCGCCTGACGCTGCACGCGGAGTTCGCAGCTGCCACTGGGTAATACCCAGCGCTTGCAAAATATCTATTTGCTGTTTGGCCATGAACCTAACTACCTTCCTTCAGTGTTCCTTTATCGGTGTGCAATTGCCGGAAATGACTGCCTAGACAGGCGCTTTAACTCAAAATACTAGCCAAATAATGGGCGCCAAGAGCATTGTGCCTATACTCGCGAGTAATGCCAACACCACCAGTAACGCGAACCAAGGATTAGCCAACAAAGCGATACCGCCGAGGGCATCCATAAGATCCTCGAGCCCCGGCGTATTTCGTACTTGGCGCATACTGCTCAATAAGCTGAACAACCCTCGAGGTTGTTTAAACGAACCTTGCCGCAATTGATTAATCGAACTTGCGATGGGACTATTCGCCGAAGTGCTGAGCTGAGCGAGTGCTTGTGGTGCATCGGCGAGCTGCTTAATAATTAGCCAAAACACGAACCAGATTAATAGAGGTATCGCGGGTAACGCAAGCTTAAATAGATTCCACCACAAGGGGCTATCGGGCGCATACAACTTAATTCCAATACTCGCGACCGCGCACAATCCCAACACTAAAATAACGGTGACGACAGCCTCAAGTTTTGCGGCCAATTTAGCCACCTGCCCGCACCATACAACAAGATAAGCAATACCGTCAGACGATTCCGATGAGTTATCGACCGTCGCAAGATCGTGCATCGGAAACTAGGCCTAAGCGTAATAAGTAGACAACGCTTTAATAAAGCGCGGTAGATCAGACTTAGGCAAGGCATTGATTCCGGCCGCCGCCGCGCGTCCACCACCGGTCGCAAACTGCCTACATACTTCGTCCGCGCCGACTTTATTATTAAGTGGCGCGCGCACGCTAATCAGGTAATGAGTAGAGTCTTGTTCGGTTACCACCGCATGGGCGCGATCGGGCGTTCGATTGGCCAATTCATTGCTGTACACACCACTTACGCGTCGCGCCCAACGCTCGTCCGGCAGAATAAATACAGCAGCAGACTCACTACTGTATTCGGCTGGCGACTCCGACGCTTTTTGCATGTCGGAGTGATAGCCCGCTTCGAGAGTCTGGTAAGTAGCGGCATCATCGCGGATAAAATCAAACGGGCTTTTATACGCACTCGTGCGTTTAAATAGCTCACTTGGAGCAAAAAATAAATCATCCACACTGGCACCGTAACCGTTGTAATTAAGGTATACGCCTAAGTTCTGCAAGGTTTTTAAATGCGTGGGGGCCAGCTCTAATTTTTTGGCTAGGCCGAGCGCACTTTTAGATAAATTATCGCCATAGGTGCCAACAATCGCCCAGGCCACATAAGCGCTATTAAGGTGCTGGTTGATCAGCAAGCTCGTACAGACGTCAGGCGCTATATTCACCAAACTCACCAAGTTGGGATGATTGGGAATATCCTCAACGAAGTGATGATCGCAATAAAAAACATGCGCTCCACGTCCCAAGATCGTGAGCAGGTCTTGTTTATTATTGTGCATCGATACATCCAGTACCGTGACCACATCGCCTGGTTCAACTCGATCTACAATCTTGGCCAACAAACCAATATCGCGTTTCACGCCTGTAACCAGTTCGCTCTTTACCTTATGGTTTAAACGCAACTGCGTAAGCGCGCAGAGACCGTCTGCGTCGCCATTAAAACAATCAAAATAAGTCATGCTAATAATGCTCCCCACGTTTGTGGGTTAAAACCAACCACGCCTTTGAGCGACGGCTCTTGCGATTCAGTCATGATTAAAAACGGGCGCTTGATCAACATGCCGTTAGTGGCTAATAGATCAAGCGCCTCTTGCGCAGAACAGTCAGTTAAACGCTCTTTAATATTAAGCGCGCGGTACTGCAAGCCCGACGTGTTAAATAGCTTTTTAATATCACCTGAATAGATTTCAAGCATTTGGCTCAGTTCGCGACCAGATGGCACCTGCTCGGCAATATTGATGAGTTCGGGTTCAACCCCCCGCTCACGCAAATATTTAATCGCCTGCTTACAGGTGCTGCACTTAGGGTAGTGATAAAGTTTCATAATTTAAATATCCCTAGCCACTTCGTGCCAACCACCAATCGGTGCTGACAAGGTAATAAAAGTAAGGTAAATAAGTTTAGCTATTCAGATCGAGTCGGCCTAGCCGCATTTTCGATGCTTAGTTCGCATCGAGCTTCTGATAGTAATCCATTAGAATTTGCGCGACTTCTGGGCGCGAAAACTCTGGAGGTGGCGCAATACCTTTACCGAGCATCTCGCGTACCGCCGTGCCTGACAGTAACACATAATCGTCGGGCGTATGGTCAGGTGCATCGCGCATCATAACTACTCGATTAAGCTTTTTAGAGAATGCCGTATGATCCGCATTATAAATCTCGATGGCCAAGGCTCCAGCAGGAACTTGTTCGGTAAAGATGGTTTGAGCGTCAAAGGCACCATAGTAATTACCCACACCCGCATGGTCTCGCCCAACAATAAAGTGCGTGGCGCCCATGTTTTGGCGGAACAAAGCATGTAACACCGCTTCACGTGGCCCCGCATACAACATGTCAAACCCATAACCGGTAACCATGACGGAGTTGGCTGGGAAATAATGCTTGACCATTTCACGAATAGACGCATCGCGCACATCGGCCGGAATATCGCCTTCTTTCAACTTGCCAAGTAACATGTGTACGACACAACCTGTACTCCCTGGTTGCCCCGACGCTTGATCGATATCGTGCATCGCCATACGGCACAACTCTTCGTGGGCGCGATGCATGGGATTACGAGTTTGAAACGCGACCACGTTTTGCCAGCCACGGGCTTCGATTTCGGCACGAATCTGCACCGCTGTTCTAAACGTGTCGGTAAAATCTTCAGCAAAATAGCTAAAGTTCAATACCTGAATGGGCCCAGCTACCACCGTGCGGCCTTGAGCAAACAGTGCGGCTACGCCAGGATGGTTTTGATCAGTTGTTCCAAATACCTGACTCGCAATGAACTCGATCTCGTCGTCCGACAAGGTATCTATTGCGCTAACGGTTTGTACGGCTATGACAGGGTTTCCGGCCACATTGGGGTCGGTGAGGGCAATTTGCTCGCCAACGGCGCATTCTGCACTCGGCAATAAATTAAGCACCGGCACCGGAAAAAACGTGCCGTCGCTGGTATGCATAGTGCGTGCCACTTCCATCGCATCGGCTTTATTCATAAAGCCCGTAAGCGGCGTAAAATATCCTCCGCCTAGCATCACAGCATTAGCGGCGGTGGCAGAACTCACTAGAATCTGCGGCATTGCAGCGCTGGCGGCCAGCACCTTCGCGCGCTCATCAGCGGAATCAATATAAAGGGGTAATAGTGCGTCTGCACCATGCGGTTTAATCACAACGGGCTCCTTGAAGCGTAATAGCAAATTGATAGAAGAATGACCAGCAATCGAACTTAGCGATACAGAATCAGGTATCGATGCTCTTGCAGGTAATTCAGAATAATGTCGACTTCCTCTTCCAGCGTCATTTGATCGGTGTGTAACACAATCTCTGGATCAATTGGCGGTTCGTACGGATCGTCGATGCCCGTAAAGTTTTTAATCTCACCAGCGCGGGCTTTCTTATAAAGTCCTTTGGGGTCGCGCTTTTCGGCACACGCAAGCGCACAATCCACGTGTACTTCAATAAAGTTGTAGCCACTTTCTTCGTGCAATCTACGCACTTGGTCGCGGTCTGCGCGGTAAGGGCTAATAAAACTATTAAGCGTGATAATGCCGGTGTCACAATACAATTTAGAAATCTCGCCAATGCGTCGAATGTTCTCGGTACGATCTTCGGCCGAGAAGCCCAAATTCTTGTTAATGCCCATGCGGATATTGTCGCCGTCTAGTCGGTAGCTCAATTTACCCAATTTGTGCAAAGCCTTTTCCACGGCTACCGCGATGGTACTTTTACCACTGCCAGAAAGACCGGTGAACCAAAGAGTAGCGCCTCTTTGACCGAGTCGATTAAAGCGATCAGCGCGCGTCACTTCGCCGTCGTGCCAAACTACATTGGTTGCTACTTGCTGTGTCATTGTGATTACCTTTTGATAGATATGGTTCTGATTCGTTTTACTAGTTCAGCAACGGCGATCTAAGCCGATGTTTGCAATACGCCGTGCAGAATCAAGTCTGCACACGCATCAACGGTGTCAAACAGCTCTACGCTGTCATCCCGAATTAAATTTAAGCCCCAGGCATTGCATAAGCCGATGATCGAGTACGCGACAAAATGCAAATCGATATCGGCTCGCAATACGCCCTGCTCGACGCCCTCGCGCAAAGTTGTCTCTAACAACTCGCGATACGCCGTGCCCAGCTCTTTCAACCGGCCGCGCTTCTCTTTAGGCAAAAACAGTCGCTGATCGTTATGCACTTTAAGGGCATTACTTTTTTGTCGATAGCGGCTCAAGTGCGACGAGATAATCGAGTACATTTTGGCTTCGAAGGGCTGCTGCCGCGCAAATATCTTCTGCATCTGTGCAACATAATTCTCAAACCCGTACTCACACACCTGCAACAGCGCTTCTTCCTTCGAGCTAAAGTAGTAATACAAACTGCCTTGTTGTATGCCCAACTCTTGTGCAATATCTTGCGTGGTCGCGCCATGAAAGCCCTTGGTTGCAAACACACTGGCCGCAGCCTCGATTGCTAGAACTTTCTTTTTGGCATAACGAGAGGTGTCCACCACAGCCATAACAGAGGCCTGATTTGGAACAGAGATGGGCTTGGCGATACGCGTCATGCGCGCATTATAGAGAAATCGCGGAAAAATTCTATAACTTTATAGAATTATTTAGATAATTATCTTTTTAAATTTAAAAACAATGACTTATTTCCATAAAGCCATTGTATAACTTATTTCTAATTGATGAATCTTACAAAATACGGCATGCCGACTAAGCGGCAACTTGCGCAACGGCCGCCTTTGCAGGCTCTCTGGCCGCAGCGCTTAGCAACCGTTAAAAGCGTGCAGAGATTAAGCTTTCGAGTTTGATCTGGTCTAAGGCAAAGGCGCGAATACCTTGGGCGAGCTTTTCGGTCGCCATGGCATCTTCGTTTTGCAGCCAGCGAAATTGTGCTTCATTGAGGTCGAGCTTCAGTGGCGACTCCCGCGCTTGATCGGGATGTAAGCGACGCGTTAGCGTGCCGGAGTCCTTGCGCAACTCGTCCAAAAAGTTCGGGCCTATGGTTAGGTAGTCGCAGCCCGCCAACGCTTCGATCTCGCCGGTGTTACGAAAGCTGGCACCCATCACAATGGTCGAATAGTTATGCTCTTTATAATAGTTGTAGATTTGCGTAACGGATTGCACGCCAGGATCAGCCAGTGGTGCGTATTCGGCTTGTCCGCCGTTGGCCTTATGCCAATCGAGTATGCGCCCCACAAAGGGTGAAATTAAAAACACCCCAGCTTGTGCGCACGCCACGGCTTGGGCAAAACTGAACAACAGCGTGAGATTGCAATTAACGCCTTCAGCTTGCAATTGTTCTGCCGCGCGAATGCCTTCCCAGGTAGACGCGATTTTGATCAAAATACGCTCAGACTCAACACCCCGCGCCGCGTACAGCTCGATTAGCTGACGGGCTTTTGCTACGGTCGCGGCGGTGTCAAAAGACAAGCGCGCATCCACCTCGGTGGAAACACGTCCTGGAATCAGTTTAAGAATCTCGCATCCAACGTCTACCCCAAAACTATCCACGGCGAGGCTAAGATTACCCTTAGCACCCGCGATCGCGCCTTCCACCAACGCTTGGTACGCTTGATCCTGCGCCACCTTGAGTAGTAGCGATGGATTAGTAGTGGCATCTTGCGGTTGATATTCCGCAATCGCTTGAATGTCGCCCGTGTCGGCAACCACCACGGTCATGTCACTTAACTGTTGAAGCTTATTCATCGGTATTTCCTATATACATTATGACCACACGCTAGGCGGTTAGTCGTCCATCATAAAATCGTCCTGGGTAGCCGACGCGGCCTCGGCAGTAATGGCTTTCACGGTTTGGAAGCCTTTAGGTAACTTCTTACCACGCTTTCCTCGCTCACCACGATAAACATCTAAGTCTTGCCCTTTCAGGCGCAAATAGCGCTTGCCTGAATGAATAAGCACGTGCTGGCCTTTCTTAAAAATGGTGGCTCCTAATACGTATTCATCGCGACTTTTTAATAACTTTGCGGGTATGTTAATAAGCTTAACGCCCTTACCTTTACCCAGGGTTGGCAGTTCATTAGCGGCATAAATGGCTAGGTATCCAGCCGTGGTCACCACCGCCACAAAATCACTGTCTAGGTCGTTGACTTTACTCGGGCGTAGCGCTTGCGCGCCTTTGGGCACGCTTAACGTTGCTTTACCTTTCTTATTCTTGGTGATCATGTCTTCGAGTGCGCAAACAAAGCCGTAGCCCGAATCGCTGAGCACCAAATACTGATCACTCTCGGCGCCCATCATCACGGCCGTAAAGGTCGCGCCAGACGGCGGCGAAACCGAGCTTGTAAGGGGTTCGCCTTGTCCGCGTGCCGACGGCAGTTTATGCGCCGCAATGCTATAGGTGCGCCCAGTCGAGTCTAAAGCGATTAACGCTTGGCTGGTGCGCCCCTGGGCGGCCGATAAAAAGCTATCGCCTGATTTGTAACTCAGTTCCTTAGGGTCGATGTCGTGCCCTTTCGCCGCACGCACCCAGCCTTGTGCCGACAATACGGCGGTGATGGGTTCACTCGGAATAAGCTCGCTATGATCAATGGCTTTCGCCGCTTCACGTGCAATGAGTGGCGAGCGACGCGCGTCGCCAAATTCCTCGGCATCACTTTGCAGTTCGTTTTTGACTAGCGTTTTAAGCCGCGCTTCGGAGCTAAGCAAGAGCTCCAAGCGTTGCCGCTCTTTTTCCAGTTCGTCTTGTTCGCCACGGATCTTGATTTCTTCAAGCTTGGCTAATTGGCGCAATCTAATTTCTAAAATCGCGTCAGCTTGCCGCTCGCTAATACCAAAGCGCTCCATGAGCGCCATTTTCGGCTGATCTTCGGTACGAATAATGTGAATCACTTCGTCAATATTCAGATAGGCCACCAACAAGCCTTCTAAAATATGTAAGCGATCAACTACTTTGTCGTAACGGAACTGTAGCCGTTTGCGCACCGTTTCAAGACGGAAGCTAAGCCACTCTTTTAAACACTGACGCAAATCATAAACATGTGGTCGACCGTCTAGGCCGATCATATTCATATTCACGCGATAGCTTTTTTCCAAATCCGTGGTAGCGAATAGATGGCTCATCAGTTCGTCTAAATCAACCCGATTCGAGCGCGGCACGACCACCAAGCGTATCGGATTGTCTTGATCTGATTCGTCACGCAAATCGCTCACCATGGGCAACTTCTTGGCCTGCATTTGCGCAGCAATTTGCTCTAAAACTTTGGCGCCCGACGTTTGGTAGGGTAAGGCATTAATAATGACATTGCCCTCTTCCTTAATGTACACAGCGCGTTGGCGCACCGACCCGTTGCCAGTTGCATACATTTCGATAATTTGCTCGCGGGGCGTAATAATTTCGGCCTCGCTCGCGAAGTCGGGACCCAGAATAAACTCTGCAAGATCTGTGACGGTCGCACGCGGATTTTCGAGTAGATGCACACACGCCGCAACAACTTCGCGGATATTATGCGACGGTATATCGGTGGCCATGCCCACCGCGATTCCCGAGCCACCGTTAAGCAAAATATTAGGTAGCCGCGCCGGCAGATTAACAGGCTCATCGAGTGTGCCATCAAAGTTTGGTTGCCATTCAACCGTGCCTTGGCCAAGTTCGGACAACAAGCTTTGCGCATAAGGCGCGAGGCGCGACTCGGTGTAACGCATTGCGGCAAAGCTTTTGGGATCGTCGGTTGATCCCCAGTTACCCTGTCCATCAACAAGCGGATAACGATAACTAAAGGGTTGCGCCATCAACACCATCGCTTCGTAACACGCGCTATCGCCATGCGGATGGTATTTACCGAGTACGTCACCGACTGTGCGAGCTGACTTTTTATATTTGGCCGCATTGTGCAAACCCAATTCAGACATCGCATAAACAATGCGCCGCTGCACTGGCTTCAGACCGTCACCGATAAACGGCAGCGCACGGTCTAAGATCACGTACATGGAATAATTTAAATATGCCTTTTCCGCAAAATCGGCTAAAGGCTGACGTTCGATCACGTTAAGCTCAGACATAATGAGTGTATAAAATTAAATAACAGGCCTTACTGATTCAGTAAGCTATTGGCATGTGGGTAGTTTACTCTGTCTGGTAAACTTGCGCGAAAGCAATCTCTCTCTCTTCTTCACCTAAATAGACCGTTAATCAGCATGTCTCTACCCCTCGCAGCCCGTTTTGACATCGAAACCTTAATCGCCATCGCGCAGCCCCATCGGATTGTATTGCTCGGCGATGTTCCTGTCGATATCGCCGATGACTATGTCGCCCAGCAAGCCCTACTGGGTATAGAAATTTCCGTGGTGTCTATCCCCAGTGATCAATGGCGCACCCAACTTGCAGACATGCCGCGCTGCGACTTAGCCATCGTAAGTGGCGTATTAGAAACACTCGAGAAACCCATCGGCAAAAACCTACTCGCCACCTTGCGTGACCAGGCGAGCTCTCAGTTTTGTGTACACGTAACGCTTGACGACGAGCCATCGTCTAAGACTTGGGCCTTGACTGATTTTCTGGCCATGGCGCTCGTGCGTGTGAATCATTACGAGAACGCCGCCGCACCCAGTGCGCTGTTTAAATACAGCATTAGCAGCTATAAACGAACGCCCGATTGGTTAAACCCCGACAACTGGGCAAACCCCGATCTATGGGGAAAATATTGGTGGTAATCAACTCCATTCCGCAGGTTGTAACCATTAAGCGCAAGCTAAGAAAAATGCGGTGTACGCCCCATTAGTCGCATGCTAATATCGCCAAAACTCGGCGCGTCCAAAATCCTTTCAGGGATCGTTAAAAAGGTCACTGGGGACGCGACAACGATAGCCCAGCAGCCCACGCACAATTGTGCTCAAGCTTGGCGCATTAAACGAAACAGATATGAAACCCACCAATATTTCTGATCCCGAGTACTTTCACAAAGTAGTCGACTGTCAGTATGCATGTCCCGCTCACACCCCTGTACCTGAATATATTCGACTGATAGCGCAGCGGCGCTACAGCGACGCGTATATGGTTAACTGGGAATCGAACGTATTCCCAGGCGTATTAGGCCGTACTTGCGACCGCCCCTGCGAGCCCGCGTGTCGACGCGGACGCGTAGACGAAGAGCCTGTTGCTATTTGTCGACTAAAACGCGTGGCGGCTGACCACAAGGACGACGACTGGGTAAATGATCAAATGCCGATCATCCCCAAGAAGAAAAACGGCAAGCGCATTGCTTTGATTGGCGCAGGACCCGCATCGTTAACTGTCGCTAGAGATCTGATGCCATTGGGCTACGACATCGACCTGTATGACGAAAACCCTAAAGCGGGCGGCTTTATGCGCACGCAAATCCCCTCGTTCCGTTTACCTGAATCCGTACTTGATCAGGAAATTGATTACGTGCTGCGAATGGGGGTGATGACCCACTTCAATCAGCGCGTAAACAGTCTCA
This sequence comes from uncultured Gammaproteobacteria bacterium, assembly GCA_964407915.1. Lineage (GTDB taxonomy): Bacteria > Pseudomonadota > Gammaproteobacteria > Arenicellales > Arenicellaceae > Arenicella. The sequence goes on along the minus strand of CAYOXK010000025.1, from coordinate 13,421 downwards.
AGTCGATTTTAGAGCAAGACTACGATGCCGTGTTTGTAGGCACCGGCGCACCGAAGGGTAAAGACCTCAATATAGAGGGTCGCGAAGAGGCCGACGCTAATATACACATTGGTATTAACTGGCTAGAGAGTGTGGCATTTGAACACACCACCGAAATAGGTTCTAAAGTAGTTATTGTGGGCGGGGGCAACACGGCAATGGATTGCTGCCGTACGGCCAAACGCATCGGTGGCGAAGAAGTGACCGTGACAGTTCGTTCGACGTTTGCCGCGATGAAAGCATCCCCTTGGGAGAAAGACGATACACTAGCCGAAGGCATCCCGATTTTGGCCAATCATAGCCCGAGCCGATTTATCATCAAGGATGGCAAACTGGCGGGCATGGAATTCAAAGTCGTTGAATCGCAATACGATGACAACGGCAAGCGCTCGATTGTGGAAACCGGTGAGGTGGTTACGATTGAGTGCACCGATGCCATCATGGCGATTGGCCAAGACAATGCGTTTCCATGGATTGAAGACGATGCTGGAATCACGTTTAACGAATGGAGTGTTCCCCATATTGATCCGGTCACTTTTCAGTCGTCTCACGAAAAAGTGTTCTTTGGTGGTGACGCCGCCTTCGGCCCAGAAAACATCATCACGGCCGTAGCGCATGGCCACCAAGCGGCCATTTCGATCGATTTATTCGTGCAAGGTGAATCGCTATTGCAACGTCCTGCGCCGGGTACTAATTTGGTTAGCAGTAAGATGGGTATCCATCAATGGGCGTACGACAGCGCGGTGATCGACGACGATCGTCAGCATTCGGCTCATCGCCCCATTGAGCAATCTTTGCGCGATCGCAAGATCGAATCGGAACTGGGCTTTGACGAAGCGAAAGCGTTTATCGAAGCCGAGCGCTGTTTAAACTGCGACGTACAAACCGTGTTTACCGAATCAACTTGCATCGAGTGTGATGGCTGTACCGACATTTGCCCCACCAATTGCATCACCTTCACGCACAACGGAGACGAACAAGACCTGCGCACGCGCCTCAACGCGCCTGCCAATAATCTTGATAACGACCTGTATGTATCGGATGTACTCCCGACGGGTCGCGTTATGGTTAAAGATGAGGATGTGTGTCTACATTGCGGCTTATGCGCGGAGCGCTGCCCCACCTCAGCTTGGGATATGCAAAAGTTTTTGTATACGGTCACCAAAGCCGGAAATGCGCCTGCGCCCGTACTAATACAAGAGCGCTCTAAAACCAATCCCGAACACACTCTGGCAGGCAAAGCCGCATGACCACAAATGTAACTTCTGCGCGTGGCAGTGCTGCGCAACTTGCGCCCAAAGTAAATGACTTTGTGGTGAAGTTTGCTAACGTCAACGGTTCTGGTTCTGCCAGCGCGAATACCATGTTCGCTACCGCCATTTTTAGAATGGGCGTGCCGGTTAGCCCACGCAATATTTTTCCCTCGAACATTCAAGGCGCACCCACTTGGTACGAGGTGCGCATAAGCGAACACGGATATTTAGGCCGCCGAGGTGGACAGGTTGAGTTAATGGTGTCGGTCAACCCGCAAAGCATGGTGCAAGACGTGGCCGATGTGTGTCCGGGTGGGTATTTCTTTTACGACAACACTTACCCCCTAGACTTCAAACTGATTCGTGACGACATTCACTATATAGGCTTGCCGTTAACAGAAATAACCAACAAGCAGTATAACGACCCACGTCGCCGCCAACTGTTTAAGAACATTATCTACGTGGGCTCGCTGGCCTATCTTATTGGCATTGAGTTTGAAGCGCTCGAAAGCGTAGTGAACGACACGTTTGCCCGCAAAGAAAAGCTCATTCCGCCAAATATTCAGGCGCTGCAAATGGGCTTCGACGCCGCTAAGAGCGCCTTCCCACAACCGCTCCCAATGCAACTACAACGACGCGATTTAAACCAAGGCAAGATCCTAATGGAAGGCAATGCCGCTTGCGGCCTTGGCGCGGTATACGGTGGCGCAACAGTGGCCGCTTGGTACCCCATCACCCCTTCTACCTCGGTTGCGGAAGCGTTTGAACGCTACGCTAAGCGGTTTCGCACAGACCCTGAGACTGGCGAACACAAGTTCGCCGTAATCCAAGCCGAAGACGAACTCTCGGCAATAGGCATGGTCATCGGAGCCAATTGGAACGGAGCACGCTCGTTCACGGCAACGAGTGGGCCTGGCGTGTCTCTAATGAATGAATTTTTAGGCTTGGCTTACTTTGCCGAAGTGCCCGCAGTACTCATTGACGTACAACGCGTTGGACCGTCAACCGGCATGCCAACCCGTACCCAGCAATCGGATGTACTGATAAGCGCCTACGCTTCGCACGGCGATACCAAACATATTTTACTGTTTCCTTCCACGCCGAAAGAGTGCTTTGAAATGACCGCCGATGCCTTCGATATCGCCGATCGTTTGCAAACACCCGTCATCATGCTGACGGATCTCGATTTAGGGATGAATCAGCATATCTGCGATGAATTAGTGTGGGATGACGCGCGCGACTATGATTTGGGCAAAGTGGTTACAGCCGAACAGCTGGATAAAATGGAACGCTTTGGCCGCTATCTAGACGTGGACGGCGACGGCATTACCTATCGCTCATTAGCGGGTGTGCATAAAAACAAGGGCGCGTTTTTTACGCGCGGTACATCGCGCACCGAATACGCTGTGTATACCGAAAGCAGCGACGAATACCAAAAAAATATGGAGCGACTGCTGGTTAAATGGCAAACCGCAGAGCGATACGTGCCGGCACCACACATCAACATTACCGACACAAAACACAGTATTGGCGTGATTCACTATGGCACCTCGATGGCCGCTACCGAAGAGGCCATCGACTGGATGGCGCAAGAACATGGCATTAAGCTCAACAGTATGCGGATTCGCGCTTTTCCATTTCAAAACGAAGTGCGCGACTTTATTGCACAGCACGACCAAGTGTTGATTGTTGAGCAAAACCGCGACGCCCAGCTCAAAACACTGTTAGTGATTGAACTGGGACTCGATTCGGCCAAATTAACACCAATTTTGCATTTCAACGGCGAGCCGATTAGCGCTTTGTCGATCACGCAACAATTTGTCGACGCCTTGCAACTGAGTGCACCTGCAAGCGTTTCAGAACAAGCCCGTTAGGTAAAATTATGAGCTTTATAAAGCCGTCGTTTCGACACCCCAGTTCACCCGTTAACGCGTTGGGTTTAACCACGCAAGCCTACGAGGGCGGAATTTCCACGCTCTGTGCAGGCTGCGGTCACGATTCGATTAGTGCAGCGATTATTCAAGCCGTTTGGGGTCTTAACATTGAACCACACCGCGTTGCCAAAATATCCGGCATCGGCTGCTCATCAAAGTCACCCAACTACTTTTTGAATAAAGCCCACGGATTTAATTCGGTGCATGGCCGCATGCCGTCGGTAATGACCGGCGCCAATGTAGGCAATCGCGACTTGCTGTACTTGGGCATTTCAGGCGATGGCGACACAGCCTCGATTGGTATGGGGCAATTTGCGCATGTAATTCGGCGCAACCTGGATATGACCTATATAGTTGAAAACAACGGGTGCTATGGCTTAACCAAAGGTCAGGACTCAGCGACCGCGGATGAAGGCTCAATCAGCAAAAAGGGCTCCGCTAATCCGTATGAAGGGATCGACTTGGTCGCATTGGCCTTGGAGCTGGGCGCTACGTTCGTGGCACGCAGTTTCTCGGGCGACAAGGAACAGTTAGTTCCTCTGCTTAAAGCCGCCATGAGTCATAAAGGATTTGCCTTGATCGACATCGTGTCGCCTTGTGTTACGTTCAACAACCATGCTGGGTCCACCAAGAGTTATGACTACACTCGCGAGCACGTAGAAGCTGCTGGAGTAATGGACTTTGTACCCATGGAGCAAGAGATCTCGATTGAACAAATCAAAGGCACCACTAGATCGGTTGCACTACACAATGGCAGCTCAGTACGCCTGAGTAAGCTAGCCGATGGCTACGACCCTACTGATCGACGCAACGCCATCATGACGCTACACGATCATAAGGCGCAGGACAAACTGCTGACTGGATTAGTCTATATCGATCCACAAGCAAGCGACTTCCACAGCATTTTAAAACTGCCCAAGCAGCCGTTAAACGAACTGCGCAAAGCCCAGTTATGCCCAGGCAGCGCCGCATTGAGCAGTATTAATAAAGGCTTAAAATAGTACGTCTTCGGATGGGCGGTAAGCTTTTTTACGCTTTTTTACGCGCCCTATTAATGTTGTAGTATTACATTAGCGAAGCTGAACCGAGCAGGGTTTGTGCTGGTACACGCCGCGTGAGTAACCAACAACTCGCGTGCGCTTACCAACTTAGCCGTCTTCGTTGCAACGGGTCACATTACTGGAACCCGCCCGTTGCCAGCTGAATAACCACACTTCTTAGCACTGTGTCTTAGCACTGTTTCTTAGCATTATGACTGCTCACTCTGAAAGACTCGATAAACTGGCGATGTCGCTGTCGGCCATTTGCGTGTTGCATTGTCTACTCACCCCAGTGCTACTGACGCTGGTGCCTCTGTTGAGTTTATCTGCTTATGCCGAAGAGCTATTGTTTCATCAATTACTTTTATGGGTCATTATTCCGATTAGCGTCATTGCGCTATTTTTGGGCTGCAAGAAGCACCGCAACGTCGTGATTGTATTGACCGGCGCCTTGGGTCTGGCCATTTTGCTGGCCGTAGCCTTGTTAGGGCACGAAACCATTTCGCAAGGAACCGAAAAGTGGGTAACGGCCATGGGCGGCATCGTGTTGGCGTTTTCCCATTACCTGAATTACCGTACTTGCCAATCAATTCGGTGTAGATCCTCCCACTGCGAGTCGGAGCACCACCACTAAAACGGCACGGTGCGCAGGCGATTCACAGAGGCAAACAAATTGTGGTATCTTGGCTTAAATTAACAAGCCAAACCCATTACTTATTGCCATGCCCACACAAATCTTAAGCACCGTTCGAACCGTTCGCAACGCCTTCATCTTACTTGTATCGTTAAGCCTACCGCTCAGCGCCGCCGCACAGAGTGAACCCGATGTCCAGATTGTGGTGGCTAAAAACATTTACACCGTTAACTCTGAGCAAGCAAATATTGGCGCGTTTGCTGTCTCTGCCGGCAAAATCTTAGCAACCGGTTCGGCCGCGCAACTCGCGCAAGATTACCCGCAGGCAAGCACCCTTGATTTTGGCGAGGCCACCATCGTGCCAGGTTTGATCGATGCTCATGGCCATTTCATTGGCTTAGGCTACGGGTTGATGCGCGCTGACTTAATGGAGACCAAGTCAAAAGCGGAAATCATCAGCCGCTTGCAAAGCTTTGCAGCCGATTTGCCCGAGGGACAATGGCTATTGGGGCGCGGCTGGGATCAAAATGATTGGCCTGAAAAAGCGTTACCTAATAAAGCTGATTTAGACGCAGCGTTTCCTGACCGACCTGTGTGGTTAGAACGCGTAGATGGTCACGCGCATTGGGGCAATAGCGCGGCGCTTGCGGCATCCGAACGGGACCTAAACGGCGATTGGCAGCCCGACGGCGGAGAAATCATTCGCACCAAAGAAGGTGAAGCCACAGGCGTATTTATCGATAAAGCCATCACCTTTATTGAAAGCCAAATTCCTGTTCCCAGCGCTGCTGAAAATCGCGAGGCAATGCGTCGGGCGCAAGCTCTAATTTCGGAAGTAGGCCTAACTAGCATGCATGATGCAGGCACTTCGCTTGAAGTATTCCAACTCCTACAAGAGATGGCGGCCGCCGATGAGCTGAAAGTGCGCGTTTACGCGATGGCGGACGGCAGCGCCGACATGCTCGATTATCTGTGCGACAACGGCGCCATAATCGATTCACAAGCGATGTTAACGGCGCGTTCAGTCAAGTTGTACAGCGACGGTGCTTTAGGGTCACGCGGAGCCGCAATGCTGGAACCCTATTCGGATGACCCCGGCAACGTTGGCATTCTAATTGAGCCAGCCGAGGTGCTTACACAATACGCCAAGCGCGCCGCGGATTGCGGCTTGCAAGTGAACATTCACGCGATTGGTGATCGCGGTAATCGCAATACGCTCGATGCCATTGAAGCGGCTACGCGTAGCCCTAACAATGTTGGTCGCCACCGTAATGAGCACTCACAAGTTGTGGAGAAAAGTGACTTTGAGCGCTTTAAGCGGTTGGGCGTTATAGCCTCTGTACAACCAACTCATGCGACGAGCGACATGTACTGGGCCGAAGATCGCGTAGGCCCCCAACGCATTAAAGGTGCCTATGCTTGGCAAACCTTCGCCAATCTTGGCGTACCCTTGGCACTCGGTTCCGATTTTCCAGTTGAGCGCCCCCATCCATTAGAAGGCTTTTACGCGGCTGTAACGCGACAAGACAAAGAGTCATGGCCAGAGAACGGCTGGTATCCGAACCAAACCCTAACGCGCGCGCAAGCGCTTTATGGCTTTACCCTAGGTGCCGCGTATGCCGCTTTTCAAGAGGATCAACTCGGTAGTTTAGAAGTGGGCAAAGCCGCTGACTTTACCGTGTTTGATCAAGACATCATGCAAGTACCCGATGCGGAGATTCTCGCAACTAAAATAAAAGCGACGTACGTTGCTGGGCAACCAACCTTTGTGCAAGACAGCTCAGCACCCTAAAGCGGCTGATTCGGCTGCAACGCCATTGAGCTTATGCACAGAGAAACGCTAGACGAGCCCATTTGATATTTGTACAATATTCAAATGGGCTCAAACTCTAAACCTACTCAACGCACTGCCACCGCTTCGGTCGGCACATCTAAGAGCACACGAAAGAGCACACGAAAGAGCACACGAAAGAGCACACGAAAGAGCACACAGTCCGTCGACGCCAAGGCAAAGGCCTCTAGCGCCAAAGCAAAGGCCTCTGGCGCCAATGCGGCTAAGAGAGGTGGTGCTCGCCCAGGGGCTGGACGACCCATCGGTAGCGGTCTATTTAAAGAACCCACCCAACCATTGCGCGTGCCGGTTAGCAGTGTGCCGTTACTGCGACAGTATCTAACCACGTTACAGTACGCGCCGCAGCAGGCTTCAGCATTACTCAAAGCCCCCCGTAGCCAACACGCCATTCCGTTGTATTCATCAAAAATTGCTGCGGGCGTACCCTCATCGGCTGAAGACCACATTGACGACACCTTGGACCTCAACCAATACCTGATTGAGCGGCCCGACTCCACCTACATGCTAAAAGTAGAAGGCGAGTCTATGTTGGACATCGGCATACTGCCCGACGACATCCTTATAGTTGATCGCGCCATAGAAGCCAGCCACAACAAAATAGTGATTGCCGCGATTGACGGCCAACTCACGGTTAAGCGGCTGTATAAGCGTGGCGGAGTTATAAAGCTGATGGCAGAGAATAAAAGCTACCCCAATATTGAACTGAGTGACGCCAGCGAACTTATAGTGTGGGGCGTGGTGGTAGGGAGTTTTAGAAAGTTTCAGACTCTATGATTGATTGGCTGCGGAGAGGAAGCGTCGTGCGGGAGCATGAAACCGCCCTAAAAATCTAACGACTAATCATGTTGAGTTACAACGAACGAACAATGTCACTTTCTAACTATATACAAATTGCTTATTCAACTTATAGCACCATTGAGTTCGAGCGGTTCATTATCATCGCCTTAAGCCAAAAGCAGGAAGGCGTCGTTGCTTAAGATTTAAGCTGTGTACTTTTACGGTTACAAAAGTTATCTTGTAAGTACCTAACAGACTCCTTCATGCTCAATAATCATTTTCAATTACTCGTCTAGGCTGATATCAATACCATCACCACCAGTTAGGGAGATTTCATCATGCAACACGTTTATACCCCCAAACAGGAAGCGCTAGACGCCATCCAGCGACTTCCAGACGATGCCAATACCGAAGAAATCATGTATCGGCTTTATGTGCTCGAGAATATCCGGCGCGGCCAGCAAGACTCAGTCGAGGACAAAACCCAGCCAGCTGAGGAGGTACTCAAGGAAGTTAAAACATGGTGAAGTGGACAGCCCACGCCAAGGCCCAGCTTCGCCATATTTACGATTACATTGCCCAGGATTCACCGGTCTTCGCAAGGAGAGTCAGTGAAGAATTGGTAAATAAAACCATCGACCTAGATGCACTACCACGCAAGGGCCACAAGGTACCGGAACTGAACGACGACGCCGTGCGTGAACTGAGCCTTTACTCCTACCGAATTATCTATGAGATCAAGCCGGAAAACCTCATAGAGGTGCTTGCCCTAATCCATAAACGAAGGCAGATGGAGCCAGATGAAATTTCGAGGGAGCAGTAACGAACAAACGCCCTGAGCGGAAATGTGGTAAGGCCTGAGTTTCCTAGGAACTTTCCTGCTTCAAATAATTTTGATTTTTAAACATAGAGAAGCTGGTGTGTGTCTCTATTATGGTATTGCGCGAAAAAGCTTTATACCGACTATCAACTCACATAGAAACAAGGGTTTGATACGCACTGGAGTTGGCGGAGACTAAATTACTTGAGAGTGTCGCCTTAACGCGCAAGTCCCTTTTAGTCCCCCTGCTTTTCCCATTTGGTGATTTGGCGACAAACTTCTCTATTTATCTGGACCTAAAAGTATGTTGATCACATATTCCGATGCATAAACCTGTTCAAGTTGATTTGCAGTTAAGTGCTGTGTCCACCAGAAAACCGTTTTATCGGCATTCCACCCAAGCCCAAGCCCACCAATTTTAGTGTTCTGCGACAGCGAAAAAATCAACTCAACCCATACCTTACCTGCTTGCGGCTGACCAGACGAGTCATTTGCGTTATAGACGAACGTCACATTTACGGTTTTTTCGCCATCATCAAACAGTACCTTAGCAGCGGTATACCCGTCACTCTTTTGCCAGCCATCAGGAATCTCAATTGGATAATTGCCTGCCTCGATAATCTCTTGAGGTACGGGGTCTACTCCGTGATCATCAAGAGTCGTATACATCCGGACAACCCCCCTTTGATCAGCGATTTCCTTTGGAAGCCTTCCACAGACATAGAACAACAGATCAATTGTTGATTCATTAAGACGAGGACGTCCATCGGTTATGTAAGCCTGCCCCCGAGGCAGTATCAAGCCAACAAGTTGATCCCGCGTTTCTTGAAAATTTTCTCGGCGATTTAGATCCAACACTGAATGTTTTGACGAAAGCGAGGCCTCAGCAATATGTCTATCTAACGTGAGGAAGTATCGTGCAAGAGGCACGTTCTTAGGGCAACTCAGTTGCGGTTTTGGTTTCCGCTCAGTGCCGTGATGTCCTATCGTCTTAACATCACTATGAGTCTTACTTTGAGCATGAGCACCAGTAATAACTAAGAAAAAGCACACCAAAGATAGGTGCATAAATCGAATGCCTGTCATAAAACCCCCAAAATCTGTCGACGGTGTTGCATATATCTCGCACTTGGTTCAAACCATATTCCTTAACCGAGTAATACGAAATTCTAAGTCACCCTCGCCGTTGGTCTTTAAAAATTGTGAGGCAATAACTCGGTTTTCAGAGGCCACTACGCTCGAATCGCGACCGGCAATTACTGTATCGTTCGAATGCCATTGCCAATCGTCGCTAGTCAGTCGCCGCCGACCCTTGGCTTGGATCGTCTTCGTATCCAGCGGTTTACCTTGTCCTTTGTCCAATGATTCCAGACCTTGGTGGATGTCTTTCCGCAAAGCCTCCAGCCTCATCGACTGCATTGCGTCTCTCTCCTCCAACAGCCGCAGGGCTTCGCGCACAACCTCGCTCACCGAGTTGTACATGCCCTTTGCAACCTTCTGTTTAATATAGGCTTCTAGCTGGGGGGTAAGGGATACGTTCATGATTTTGACCTCTACATCTAGGTTTCTGACACGAACAAAACTACAACAATTCGGTCAGCCCACTAACTCTTCAAGCGTAACGTAGCGCCATTCGCCTTCAGCCAATTGGCCTAGTTTAAGTTGCCCTACTCGTACGCGCTTTAAGCCCGCTACATTCAATCCTACTAGTTCGCACATGCGGCGAATTTGGCGTTTTTTACCTTCGCGCAACACCATCTTCAGTTGCTCGGGGTTTGCTTGCGTTACTTTGGCGGGCTTCAGCGGTTTGCCATCGAGCTCCAACCCAAAGCGCAATTGATCTAGCTGCCGAGCGCTGGCCTGCTGATTAACCCGCACTAGATACTCTTTCTCAAGCGCGCTATTCTCGCCAATAATATGTTTTGCCACGCGCCCATCTTGGGTCAAGATCAGCAGCCCTTGCGAATCGATATCGAGACGACCCGCAGGCGCAATGCCGTCAAGATGCTGTTGCGAAAACCGTATTCCAGAACGATCGAGCACGGAATGAGAATCTTCTCGGATAAGCCGCACCGCAGGCGTGTAACCGTCCTCGGCTTGCCCCGAAACGATACCCACAGGCTTGTTGAGCATGATCGAGACTCGCTGTGCTTGCTGCTTTTGCGCACGCGACGCCAGCCGCACCTCGGCGTTATCGGCAACCTTTGTACCGAGCGTATCGACCACTTTACCGTTCACTAAGACCAGCCCTTGCTCGATTAAGCGGTCTGCTTCGCGGCGCGAGCAAAGCCCGCGCTGCGACATCAGTTTGGAAAGACGAATGGGCTCAGACATATCAATAGCGAAGCGGCGCGCCTATTGGGCGAGCGACTCAGCTAAGCCTATATAGTTACTCGGGGTCATTGTCTTTAACTGCGCTTTAACCGAATCATCGAGTTCTAGGCCGTCGATAAACGCGGCTAAACTCGCTTGGGTAATACCGTCTTGTCCTCGGGTAAGCGCCTTGAGTTTTTCGTAGGGCTCTGGAATTCCATAGCGACGCATTACGGTTTGAATGGCTTCGCCGAGTACCGCCCAATTATTGTCGAGGTCTCGCTCTATGGCCGCCACATTGACTTCTAGCTTGCTCAATCCTTTCAATACCGAAGTGCACGCGAGAAGCGTATAACCAAAACCAACGCCCATATTGCGCAACACAGTCGAATCCGTTAAATCCCGTTGCCAACGGCTAATCGGTAGCTTGCTCGCTAAATGATCGAGCATGGCATTGGCTAGACCTAGGTTACCTTCCGAGTTTTCAAAATCGATAGGATTGACTTTATGCGGCATGGTGGACGAACCAACCTCACCAGCCACGGTGCGCTGCTTAAAAAAGCCAATGCTTATATACGCCCAAATATCACGATTAAAGTCGATTAAAATGGTATTGAAGCGCTGCACATTGTGGAACAGCTCCGCCATGTAATCGTGCGGTTCAATTTGCGTGGTCAGTGGGTTCCACTCTAAACCTAAATCTTGCACAAAGTCTTGCGCCAGCGCCGGCCAATCAACGTCGGGGTAAGCCGCAACGTGCGCATTATAGTTACCCGTGGCGCCATTTATCTTACCGAGGATGCGGGTGGCCATGAGTTGCTCAATTTGTCGCTCTAAACGGGCTGCCACATTACGCATTTCCTTACCCAATGTGGTAGGAGACGCTGCTTGACCATGCGTGCGCGCGAGCATGGCGGTGCTGGCATGCGCATGGGCTAGAGCTTCAATCGCGCTCTGTACTTGCTTGAATACAGGCAGCATGGTCTGGTTCAGCGCATCTGACAACATCAGGGCGTGAGACAGATTATTGATGTCTTCAGAAGTGCATGCAAAATGGTAAAACTCGCTAACCGCAGCCACCTCAGGCAAAGCTTGCGAGCGCTCTTTAAGGAAGTACTCCACCGCTTTAACGTCGTGATTAGTAGTCGCTTCAATGGTTTTAACCGCCTCGGAATCTGCAATCGAAAACTGCTCAACAATGGCATCAAGCGCATCGCAGGTTGAGGCCGAAAAAGCGGGTACCTCGGTAATTTGCGGATGACGTGCAAGCGCTTGCAGCCATTTAACTTCGACAAAGGCGCGGTACTTAATGAGCGCATACTCGCTAAAGAAATGTCGTAATTCAGCAACTTTGCTCCCATAACGACCGTCGAGCGGGGTTAATGCGGTGGTGGCTGATAAAGGAAGTTCGTTCATATGTATTCGCACTAGTGACTGCGTGGTTGGCTTTGCCAAGAGGCAATGATTACAAAGGAATTAATGGCGCAAGATGTTACCATAAATGCCTTGTCACACCCCTGCCCTACACGGCTAATTCAAACAATTCATGCCCGTCGATTGGTCTAAATATAGCTTAGCCGAACTGCGTCAACACCGCACTACCGTATTTCGTCAAGGCGGCGGCTCGCGGCCAGACGTGTGGCTGATTGAGATAGACGGCGAAGCCGCCGTGCTCAAAGATCAAAATGGAGCGGATCGCATTTTTGCGGCGCTGGTTGGCCCTTTACTTAACTGGCGCGAAACTCGCGCTCTGCGTGCTCTGGCCTCCTGCGCAGCGGTGCCAAATTTATTGGCGGTACCGACTAAGCGCGCGTTCGTAATGAGCTACCATCCATCGCGCCAAATAACTAAACTGCAAGGGCAACACGTTGATTGGCCTTCGTTTTTTGCGCTGCTCGAACAACGCATTAAAGAGATGCACGCGCTGGGAATAGCCCATAACGATTTGCGCAACCCCACCAACACACTCGTTACCCCCCAGGGCGAACCAATATTGGTGGATCTGGTTGCCTACTTTGCGCGTGGCGCTCGTTGGAACTGGTGTAAAAATTGGCTATTCGAACGATTTTGCCAAGTGGACTACTCAGCCATCACCAAACTAAAACTGCGCTTTGCGCCCGAGCTCGTGAGTGACCTAGACGTGCATCCCGAGCTTATTGCCGGGCGCAGCGGTATGGCTGCGCGGCGATTTGGGCAATGGATACGCAAGGTATCGAAAGCATTGTTAACCAAGCGCGAACAGTAAGCCGCCCAAGGTGGGCTATCTTTTAATCTTTAACTACGATGCTAGGGTAATGTCTACTGCGCCATCCACAAAAGTACCAGGCGATCCCATAGGTAGTGATCCAGCAGCATGAGCGCAAACAGATACATCAAATAAACGATAGAGTAGTAAAAGGTACGCTTAGCGAGTTCATCGGAATAGGTGTGGTACAGGCGGTAGACAAAGCTAAAAAAGCGCGCATTTAAGTACAAGGCACCCAATAGATACAGCCCACCAAACATGTGAATGGTGAACGGCAGCAGCGTAACCGCAACTAAGATGTAGGTATAAAGTAATATCTGTAGGCGTGTGAATTCTTCGCCGTGGGTTACTGGCAGCATAGGCACACCAGCGGCTGCGTACTCCTCCCGGCGATACAAGGCCAAAGCCCAGAAATGCGGAGGCGTCCACGCAAAAATAATCAAAAACAGTAAACAGGCCTCGGCGCTCACCGTATTGGTCATAGCCACCCAACCAAGCAAAGGCGGCGCAGCCC
>CAYOXK010000024.1:0-30776 GCA_964407915.1 uncultured Gammaproteobacteria bacterium | reverse complement strand
TGCAGACCACTCGGTGCCCATGTCCAGCAAATTAACAAAGAAGTCATTGCTTAAAGAACCTAGATTGTCTGTGAGTACGCCATGTTTGGAGCCAGCTGCATTGGCTCCTAAAACTCGTAGGCCACCCACCAACACGGTCATTTCTGGTGCCGTTAAACCCAATAACGCGGCTTTATCCACCAGTAGCGCTTCCGTTGAGCGAGGGTCTTCAGTCTTTTTGTAGTTTCTAAACCCATCGAATGTGGGCTCTAAAACGCCAAAAGCGTCCACGTCCGTTTGGTCTTGCGTCGCATCGGTGCGACCCGGCATAAACGGTACTAACACTTTGCCCTTCGATGCCTGTTCAATGGCTGCTGAACCAGCCAATACGATAAGGTCAGCAAGTGAAACTTGCGTGCCGTTTTGGTTAAACTCAGCCTGCACTTCAGCCAATTTAGAAACCACATCATTAACTCCTGATGCTTTATTAATAGGCCAGTCTTTTTGCGGTGCCAAGCGAATACGTCAGGGTTTTCGTGAAAATGTTTGGATATTTTTGCGTACTCTGGATCTAATTTTAGAGCCATATCCGCTGTGGTCATCATCAGTGGTTGAGTTTTAGACGCATCGTGCGCAGCGGGCGCTTGTTTGGCTTTCGAGGCCACTGTGGGTGTCCACTGCACATGGTTAGAGGCGCTAGTTGTTTGCTCCCAGTCATAGCCTAACAGCGCATCAAAGTAGCCCATGTCCCATTGTGTGGGATTGTCTGTCCAAGCACCTTCAAAGCCTGCCGTCGTGGTGTCAGCGCCTTTGCCCGTGCCTAATCGGTTTTTCCATCCGAAGCCCATCTGGGCCATGTCAGCACCTTCGGGCTCAGCGCCCACAAGGTCTTCGGATCCGGCACCATGGCCTTTACCAAACGTATGCCCACCCGCAGTAAGCGCTACTGTTTCGTAGTCGTTCATGGCCATACGTGCAAACGTCTCGCGAATATCAATCGCGGACTTTAATGGATCGGGGTTGCCATTTGGCCCTTCGGGGTTTACGTAGATTAAGCCCATCTGAACCGCGCCCAATGGCGTGGCTAAGTCTCGCTCTCCCGAGTATCGTTTGTCATCGAGCCACTCGGTTTCAGGACCCTAATAAATATCTTCTTCGGGCTCAAACACATCGGCACGGCCACCTGCAAACCCGAGGGTTTTAAATCCCATGGATTCCATTGCCACATTGCCGGCTAAGATCATTAAATCTGCCCAAGAAATTGAATTTCCATACTTTTGCTTAATGGGCCAAAGTAAGCGCCGCGCTTTATCTAAGTTGCCGTTATCGGGCCAACTGTTTAAAGGCGCAAAACGTTGCGTGCCAGAATTAGCGCCACCGCGGCCATCGTAGGTGCGATATGTGCCAGCACTGTGCCAGGCCATGCGAATAAACAATCCGCCGTAGTGGCCATAATCCGCTGGCCACCAATCTTGCGAATCAGTCATTAAGTGTGTGAGGTCTTTTTTTAACGCGCTTAAATCCAAACGCTTAAATGCCGCTCCATAATCAAACTCCTCATCCATCGGACTCGCTTGTGGAGCGTTTTGGTTGAGTATTCGTAAGTTCAACTGATTAGGCCACCAATGTTGATTGGCCGTACTACCAGTCGCCACGCCTTTATTGGCTCCATGCATCACGGGGCATTTAGCCACTGCGGGGTTAGAAGAGTCAGTCATGTTTTTCTCCAGTATATTGTGTTCAGTTACTAATTGATAAAGCCAGGAAGTTACGTGCGTTCAATCTAATGGTTCAATCAAGATTAGTGCAGTTAACAGCGCCGAGGCAAACCGACTGTTCGTTTCCATACTACACCCTTAGATTGTGCACGATGTGACAATGTTGTGAGGCAGCGGCATCCTCGGCCGCCTTCCCAGCGCATCGCTACAACGTCTTCCCCGCGAAGGCGGGGGCGGGAATGACTGGGGGGGATGACTATGGGGTGTTTACCCTACTTTATCCAACGCAAGCACGTGCGAAGCGAATCCACTTCCAGCCTCGGTATAGACATTAAACACAGAGGTCGCACCCGCTGCTTTGAGTTGCTCAACTTCATCTTCAAATTTTGCGGTAACAACAACTTGCCCCTTAAAGTTTATTGCTTTGAGTTCATGCAGCACCTCCAGGGTGGCACTGAGCCTGGGCAAAGCTAACATCACAATTTTTAGTGTATGGGTGGTTCTTACGCGATCCCAAAAATCTGGATCACTAGGGTCACCTAATAAGACGCTTCTACCCACCGCCTGTTGATTGCTCACGGTTACTGGATCAATATCAACCCCGATTAGCGTTTCACCTTCGGTGGTACGCATTTTGTCGAAAGCACCGGTGCCAATCCCACCCATACCAATAACGGCGATGGTCGCTCCCTGCACATCCAATAATGAGTCATCGACAAGCCGCTTGCTACGCTGCAGCTTTTGCCAGAATGGCTGAAAACGATTGTAAATTGCGTGGCTAAAAGTATTAAGCAGAGCCGCAATAACAAACGACAACGCCAAGGCTACGGCTATAACGATTAGCCAATCAGGCTCGATCCACCCATTAGAAACACCAATGGCGGCTACAATCAAACCAAACTCACTAAAGTTAGTTAAATTAAAAGACGCTAAAAGTGCCGTACGTGCACGCAGCTTAAACGCTGCAAACAAAACAAAAAATAAGGCCGACTTAATGAATATAAATGGCACTAGCAATACACCAACCAAGACTATCTCCGTGGATAGCTGCCCCGATAATCCAATCGAGAGAAAGAAGCCCAGGAGGAATAGGTCTTTAAAACTGAGCATGACTTTTGCGAGCTCTTCGGCTTTGGCGTAACTAGCCACCAACACTCCAAAAATTAAAGCGCCTAAATCGCCCTTTAGACCAACCATTTGGAATAATTCGGCACCACCAAGCGCTAAGGTAAATCCATAGAGGATGAGTAATTCGCCGTGTCCAACGCGTTGCAACAAGTGCCCTAACAGCACACGCAAAGGAAGCAACAAGATAACCAAAAACGCCCAAGTCGAAGGCCACTCACCCGCCGACACCGCCAGGAATACAACAGCGGCAATGTCCTGCATTATTAAAATTCCTATGGCAATACGCCCATGAAACGACGCGCCTTCGCCTTTGGCTTCGAGGGCTTTCACCACAAATACCGTGCTCGAAAAACTCAAGGCGAAGGCAATGAGCAAAGAGCTCTGTAAATCAAGACCCGCCAACAAAGGAAGGCCGAACAATCCCATTGCGTAAATTGACGCGCCGAGTAACACCACTACTATCGCGGAATGTAGGCCAGTGACGGCCCAAACCTGGGGCCTAGCCAGCGTGCCTAACTTGAGTTTGAGCCCAACGGTAAACAATAAAAGTGTGATGCCAAGATCCGACAAATTCTCGAGAGTCTTGCCCGTGGTAACCCCCTGCGCATTTAACACAAAACCAGCAACGAGAAACCCAACTAATGGCGGAAGCCCCACAAGGCGCGCAACAAGCCCCAACGCAAACGCCAGTGATATCCATGCGACATCCCCTAGCGCGATAGCAATTTGCTCAAAACCCATAAGAATCTGCCGGTACTTGGAATAGTGTTAATAGGATGCGTTGTATCACGATTATTGAGCGATGCGCCAGTGCCAGCGGCACCAACGGCTTCATCGCCACGGAATTTTAGATGAGCGCTTTGTCAAGGCTAGAGGCTATCAGCATTGCTTCTAGCGGGCGGTCGATAGATTGACGCTGTGGTTGGAGGTTTAGTGCTGAAGCGTGGAGGCAAGGCATGCGGTCGCCCACACTCTTCAATCTGCCAGAGCGAGTTAAGCCACCTACGGCTGAGGAGTCGGGTGTTCGTCTTGCGCTCGGTGCTTAAACCAATGCCAGCGCTCACTGTGGTGGGTGAAGAACGGCAGTTTGTGGCCTGCTAAAATCCACGCTATGCCAAACGAACACAAAGCTAGGGTCTCGGCATAAAACACCAATCGGGGTACATGGATCAATCCAAATTCGCTGAGCACTACCGCCACAATCGCCCAAATAATGGCCCAACCACACAAGGTGTAGACTACCCAGCGACGCTTACCGGCTGGGCTTGCGTGGGGTTCGCGGCGAAAGGGTATTAAGCAAAAATACGCGAGAATGGAGAAATGCGTGAGCGCGGCAATGGAGTGAATAGTAGGGTGGCCACTCGTGGTTACGTTGGCACAAATAACGGGGTCTTGAGCGATTGAGCAAGAGGTCGGCTCAAGCGCAATCACTATGGCTGCAACTCCAGCGACTTTACTCAGGATGGCTTCGTGTAAGTAGTGGCCGTTGTACGCGATTAAAAAGGTGCCAACCATAAACAAGCAACCTACGAACACGTCTCGCGCTGGGGTGTAGTACGACACGCTGATGGACGAAAGTGGTTCTTGCGCAATCCACATTACTAAAAAACTTAAACTTAGTGCCACACAGCCCATTGCGAAACGCAGAGCGCGATAGTCGAATACGGCTAGGTGCGCATTCTTTGCCGATGGCTTGTTGGTCGATTGACTCATGGTCTGCCCCCTCTAATCGTCAGCTAGCAGTCTGGGTGAATAGACCAATTCTAGCGCACTTTATACGCGGCGCCACACCCGCTGGAGATCGACGAGTGCGGGCAAGCCTTTAGATCAATCCAAGATCAAGCTTAGCTTCGTCAGACATATTGGCCATGGTCCAGGGCGGATCAAACGTGAGCTCTACCCGCGCATCCGACACTCCCACTACACTCTTTACCGCGTTTTCAACAATGCCTGGAAAAGTCTCGGCCACAGGACAGCCTGGCGCGGTTAAGGTCATCGACACATCCACAAAATAGTTGTCATCAACCGTGAAGTTGTAAATGAGCCCTAGGTCGTAAATATTGACTGGAATCTCTGGATCATAGACGGTTTTTAAAGCCTCGACGATGTCGGGATGCAGTTCTTCGGGTAATTTTTTTTGCAGTGCTTCAGACATGGTTTACCTCAACATCTCAACGGCTTTTAGTGTGGCGTTATACAACGTATCAATATCTGCATGCGTGTTGTAAAACGCCATACTCGCGCGCGTCGTGGCGCTTACTCCAAAAAATTCCATCACGGGCATCGCACAATGATGGCCAACCCGCACGGCTACGCCTTGATGGTCAAGAAGTGTACCTAGGTCAGACGCGTGTACGCCATCAATCAAAAACGACACAATGCTCGCTTTGTCCTGCGCCGTACCAATAATGCGCAGGCCATCGATGCTCAACATTTTTTGCGTGGCGTAGTCCAGCAACTCGTGCTCGTAAGCGGCGATGGCATCCATTCCAATATTGCTTACATAGTCGATGCCCGCCGCTAAGCCAATCACTCCCGCAATATTGGGCGTTCCGGCTTCAAATTTAAACGGCAGTTCGTTGTATTGCGTGCCTGCAAACGACACCACTTTAATCATTTCGCCACCACCTTGATAAGGCGGCATAGCCTCTAATAATGCTTGCTTGCCATACAACACACCTGTGCCGGTAGGCGAAAAAATCTTGTGTCCTGAAAACGCGTAAAAGTCGCAATCCAAGGCCTGCATATCTACATGGGTGTGTGCCACCGCTTGCGCCCCATCAACCACCACCACAGCCCCTGCAGCATGAGCTGCATCAATCATTTCTTTAAGAGGGGTAATCGTGCCCAGCGCATTCGAAAGCTGAGTAATTGCCACAATTTTGGTGCGTTTGTTTAACAGCGCCCGATACTCATCAAGCTTAATTTCGCCGCGTTCGTTAATGGGAATCACTTTAACGATTACACCAATTTGCTCGGCCAGTAACTGCCACGGCACAATGTTGGAATGGTGCTCCATCGCTGAAACTAACACTTCGTCGCCAGCACTTAAATGCGCGCGGCCATAACTTTGTGCGACTAAGTTAATTGAATCCGTTGTGCCGCGCGTAAAGATTACTTCAGCGAGCGAGCCCGCGTTTATAAACTGCTTAACCGTTTCTCGCGCAGCTTCAAAGCAGTCGGTGGCGCGTTGGCTTAAAGTATGAATACCACGATGCACATTAGAGTAGTCATGCTCGTAGAAATACTTTACCGCATCGATTACTTGTTGTGGCTTTTGGGTGCTGGCGCCGTTATCTAAATACACTAAGGGATGGCCGCACACCTGCTGCTGCAAAGCGGGAAAATCCTGCTTTATCGCAACCGCATCAAATGCCTTAATCTGAGTATTGTGTACTGCTGTCATGCTCGCCTCGTCAGCAATGTATTCCTAAGTGTGTAAACAAAATGGCTTTGCGTATTAACTCGCATCCTTATACAAGCTCTTCTAAGCCCTGTAGTAGTTCGCCCGCAATTAACTGCGTAAGTTCCTCGCGAACGCTTGCTACTTTTACGCGTTCTACTACTTCATTGGCAAAAGCGAATGTAAGTAGCGCTCTGGCAGACTCTTCATTGATTCCGCGCGAACTTAAATAAAACAACGACTTTTCATCCAATTGCCCAACCGTTGCGCCATGCGAACACTTTACGTCGTCTGCGTAAATTTCGAGCTGTGGCTTGGCATCGGTTTCAGCGGTGGCAGACAATAAAAGACTGTTGTTGGTTTGCTGCGCATTGGATTTTTGCGCGTCTTGCGCCACTACAATGCGGCCTCTAAAAACCGCTCGCGAGGTGTCATCCAACACGGTTTTATAAAACTCATCGCTGGTTGTATGCGGTACTAAATGGTTGATCTGCGTAAAGCTATCGATGTGCTGTCGGCCATGACCGATCACTAGGCCGTTCATTTCGATGTGTGCGCCCTGACCTTGCAAATTACTGACGATGTCATTGCGCGTAACGAGTCCCGTTAACGTAACATTGTGCGTACTGATCTGCGCGTTAGCCGCTTGGTTCATATACACCGCACCCACATGAAATGCTTCGTCTGACTCTTGTTGTAACTGGTAGTGATCGAAGTGCGTGTTCTCGCCCGCAACAACTTCGGTTACACAATTTGCAAGATATACCGAATTGGGTTGCGCGATGTAGCGTTCCACAATCGTACACTCGCTGTGTGCACCCAGCACAACCAAATTGCGGGAGTGACTCATCAGCGCTTGTGCGTGTTGACCAGCCACAAACAAAATTTCAATGGGCTCGCTGATTACCGTGCCACGCGGGAGCACTAAAGCGTAGCCGTCGTGAAAGAACGCGGAGTTGAGCGCGGTAAAACCGTGCTGCTCGGATAGCTTGGGTAGCGTAGTGCCTAAATGCGTTTGCAGTACATCGGCATAATCGTGCACCGCTTGCGACATGGGCATTAGATATTGCGCAAGGTCGTGACCCGCCGCACTCGGCGTGGAGAGCTCGCGAGCATACACGCCATCTACAAACACGAGCCGTGCCTGAGCAGTGGCGGGCAGCTCAAGGTTCGATAATACCGCAGGCTGTAAAGCCTCAGCTGTACTCACTGCCCGCAGGGGCGTGCCCTTTAGCTGGCGAAGATTAGTGTAACGCCATTCCTCATCTTTAACGTCTGGCAGGCCCACTTGCTGGTAATGACTTAACGCGGCGTCACGCGATGTTTGCAACCAAGCTAGTTCGCCGCCCGTGACTGAATGCTGCGCAAAGTGGGCGGCCAATTCTTGGGTGTTCTCAAGAGCAATCATATTCAGCTCGCTTCTTTTAGTTCGTCTTGCACCCAGCCGTAGCCCTTGTCTTCTAATTCCAGAGCCAAGGACTTGTCGCCTGATTTCACTATGCGTCCGCCTGCCAACACATGAACGTAGTCGGGCACAATGTAATCGAGCAGACGCTGATAATGCGTTACTACCAACATGGCTCGCTTGGGTGAACGCAGCGCATTAACGCCATGCGACACGCTCTTAAGCGCATCAATATCTAACCCTGAATCGGTCTCGTCTAAGAGCGCTAAGGTTGGCTCAAGCATGGCCATTTGCAGAATTTCGTTGCGCTTTTTCTCGCCGCCAGAAAACCCTTCATTGACCGAGCGTTTTAGAAACTCTTGTTTCATTTCTACCAACTCGGCCTTTTCCTTGATGAGTTTTAAAAACTCACCCGCTTTTATTTCATCTTGGCCGTGATACTTGCGAATAGAGTTAAGCGCGGCTTTGAGCATCGCCATATTGCTTACCCCTGGAATTTCTACAGGGTACTGAAACGCCAAGAAAATGCCTTCGGCCGCACGCTCGGATGGCTCGAGTTTAGTAAGGTCTTTACCTTGATATTCAATGCTGCCGCTGGTGATTTCATAGCCCGGTCTGCCGGCCACGACATTGGCTAAAGTACTCTTACCTGAACCATTAGGCCCCATGATCGCGTGCACCTCGCCCGCGTTTACTTCTAGGGTAATGCCTTTAAGAATGGGCGTGCCAAATACGCTAACGTGTAAGTCTGTAACTTTTAAAATGTTCATAAAATTCTCTGTGGTTAGCCCACGGCTCCTTCTAACGATATATCCAGTAATTTCTGCGCTTCTACGGCGAACTCCATTGGCAACTCGCGAAACACCTCTTTACAAAAGCCGTTCACAATCATCGACACCGCCGCTTCTTCCGATAAGCCACGCTGCATTAAATAGAACAACTGCTCTTCGGAGATTTTCGAAGTGGTTGCCTCGTGCTCCAGATTGGCCGTGGGGTTTTGTACTTCGATATACGGAAACGTATGCGCCCCACAACGATCGCCCATCAATAGGGAATCGCATTGCGAGAAATTGCGCGCGTTGTCGGCGCCTTTTAATATTTTGACTAAGCCCCGATACGAGTTTTGCCCATGACCGGCGGAGATACCTTTTGAGATGATGGTTGAGGACGTGTTCTTGCCCATATGGATCATCTTAGTGCCGGTGTCGGCTTGTTGCTTGTTGTGCGTAAGCGCAACCGAATAGAACTCACCTACGGTGTGGTCGCCTTGCAATATCACGCTCGGGTATTTCCACGTAATCGCCGAGCCCGTCTCCACTTGGGTCCACGAAATTTTGGCGCGGTCGCCTTTGCAAATGCCACGCTTGGTAACAAAGTTGTAGATACCGCCTTTACCGTTTTCGTCGCCTGGGTACCAGTTTTGTACGGTGGAATATTTAATTTGCGCATCGGTATGCGCAACCAACTCAACCACCGCCGCGTGCAATTGATTCTCGTCGCGCTGCGGCGCTGTGCAGCCCTCTAGATAGCTCACATACGAGCCCTCTTCCGCAATAATGAGCGTGCGTTCGAACTGGCCCGTATTCATTTCGTTAATACGAAAATACGTGCTCAACTCCATTGGGCAGTGCACACCTTTGGGAATGTACACAAAGGAACCGTCGCTAAATACCGCGCAATTGAGCGCCGCATAGTAGTTATCTTGTGGTGGCACTACGCTCGCCAGATACTTTTTAATGAGCTCTGGGTGTGCGTGCACGGCTTCTGAAATGGGCATAAAGATGACGCCCGCTTTCGATAAAGTTTCGCGAAACGTGGTACGTACCGACACACTGTCGAACACGGCATCAACGGCCACATTGGCAAGCATTTTTTGCTCTTCAAGAGGTATACCCAACCGCGCATACGTTTCCAACAACTTAGGGTCAACGTCGTCTAAGCTGTCTAGCTTGGGCATGTCTTTGGGCGCAGAGTAATAGGAGATTGATTGAAAATCGATCTCGGGATAGTCCACTTTCGCCCACTTAGGCTTTTTCATTTTCTGCCATTTGCGAAACGCTTTTAGGCGAAACTCCAACATAAACTCGGGTTCGCCTTTGCGCTCAGACAAGCGACGCACTACGTCTTCGTCTAAACCTGGCGCGAACGTGTCAGACTCAATGTCGGTAACAAAGCCTTCTTTATATTCGCGCTTAACTAATTGCCGCAGCTCTTGATTAAGCTCTGGATCTTGTGCTTGTGCTCTGGTTGCGAGTGCTTCGTTCATAATGTGGTATCCGCTGTGCGAAATATTTCGACCGGTATATTACCGATCTGCGTTACATCCTGGCGCGTTGCCAAGGTTTGCACATCTCGGCTCTTGGCTAAGCTGTGCAACGATTTACTTTCTAAAAACCCGAATAACTCGCGGCTTAAATTAGTCCATATACCGTGCGTTAAACAGGGGTCGTGTTCGTTGCAGGTTTTTCCCGCGCCGCACGCTAAATTCAAATGCTCGCCTGCGGCCATTAAAATATCGGCCAACGAGATCTCGTGATCGCTTCGCGCCAACCGATAGCCACCTTTGGCGCCGCGTACCGACGCCACCAACTTAGCGCTTTTCAAGCTGCGAAAAAGCTGCTCCAGATAGGCCATAGACAAACCTTGGCGCTCGGCAATCTCCGCTAAGCGCACGTGACCCACCTTGGCGTGTAAAGCCAAATCGATCATTGCCGTTACGGCATAACGTCCGCGGGTAGTCAGTTTCATCAGGTCAGGTCGCTGTTTTTGCTATTGCGTAAACCTTAAAGGCTAATTCGTGATCGCCAAGTGAATTAATCCGACTAATTTAGTCGGGATTAGGAGTATAGGGATGAGAGCCCGTTGATTCAACAGGTATAGGGGGTTCGACGGCAATTTAAATACGATAGAGCTTAAGTAGAACGATAGTAGATGCCCTACGATAAAAACCTAATAGGCGCTCGAAGCCAACTCGAGAGGTTGACGCGCATGCTCAAATTCAATAAACACGGTGTAGTTCTCTTGATTGGCGTCTTTAATATTAGAGATTCCGCGGTAGGAAGCTAAGGTGCGGGACTGGGCGTAATATTCGATGCGAACGGGGTCGAGCAGTAGCCGTAAAAGAGGATTTGCTATGTTCATCTCGAAACGAGCTTTACCGGCTTTATCGAGCAAGTCGCTGTTCGCGTCCACGCGTTTAAGTTGCAGATAAACCACATCAAGTTGGCCGGTGCTCGCAAACGGAAAGCGCAGCACTTCGCCCGCCATCAGAGTGTCCCATTGACTTACAATAAAGTCGTCGAAACCAGCATCAATAACAATGTTCTCTGGATTTTTATAACGCACTTGCTTGGCGCGACGTTGTTCGGGCCTAACCACTTCAATATCCAGACCTTCGGAGGTGCGCTCAATACGTTCTTGCAGGCCAAGGTGTGGCTGTTCCAACCGATATTCCACCACTTTACCCTCGGCATAGTTTACTACTCGCTCGCCAATAACCTTGTCGTTTAAATCAAAGTAACGGGTTGCCAGCTGTTGCTGATCAGGCGTTTCAATTTTAGAGTGTTCCTCGATGTATAGCGGCTCACCGGTATTCGCGTCATACACTTTACCCACCAAACGCTCACCCACCTCTACCGCGCTACTGACCAGTGGCGAAAGCAACGAAACAATGAGTAGCGCACCTGCGGCAAAAGTGCGATGGCTTGTGCGAAGACAATTAAAGTGGGGATATTTAGAATATTTCATGGCGAAGGACGAACTGTTATTAGCCCTTATAGTTTACTGATTGACCTGTGAATCACTGTTCGATACATGTGCAGAGGCGTTCACAGTCACTGAAGCCGCTGCTTGCCGTTCTATTGTGATGCAACTAATGGCCAATGGAGAGTTCTTGATCAGGCGAGGGCGTAGTAAGATTTAGTTCTCAGATCCAGCGCGCTCACCGATTACACGTCTTGGCGCCAAAGCACACTAAAAGCACGATGTATAAATATCTAATCCCGTTTTTAGTATTCTCTTTAGGCTTTCCAACTGCACACGCGGAAAGCGAAGATCATCCACCTGCAAGGGTCAACATAGATCGACCCGAAATCGAAGTTGCGCTTGATAGTTCGGAGCCGACGAAAGAAATTCAAACAGGATATATGCCTGCCAAAGCAATTAAACGAGCGCCACCTTTGTACCCAAGAAGTCGGCAGGCTAAGGCCCATGCAGGTATGGTAGAACTCGCTTTTATGGTTGGAACTGACGGTAGAATTTTCGAAACGATCCCTCTGCGCTCAACACACAAAGCATTCGAAAAGAATGCGGTAGATGCGGTAAATCAGTACGTTTATGAACCCGCTACTTTAGATGGCGTTCCGATTGAAACCCGCGAGACCATTAGAATCGTTTTTGCGATGATGCGTGAGAAGGATGCTGTAGTTCCTGAATTTCATAAACTTTACCGAAGCATCAACAAACAACTAAAAAACCACGCGTAAACGTGCCGCTTATCCAAAATCTTATTAATAGATTGAGAGATACTAATAATCTAAGCATCTACAGTCTGGCGCAAATAGCCAAGCTCGAAGTCATCTTTGGTCAAGACCATTTCAGTGATGAAGACTACCTAGAAGTGCTGCAAATGTTTTTGCTATTCGAGGGAATGCTCGACGAGGAGGCCAGTTTCTTACCGACAGAATTACTCATCAGCCTGAAACAGAAAATCATCGACTTGAATTTACAACTCGGTCGATTTGCTGAGAGCGTTTCAGAGTATGAAGAGTTGGCCCTTGAAGACGAGCAAGCGGCTTCAGTATTTGACCAAGCGATAGAGCATATTCGTGATTTGCGAAAACTAAACCACAGCCATGCGCAAAACACCAAAATTGTAGCGAATCAACACACGGAGATTAACCTTATTGGTGATCGCGTTAAGTTGCGCTCAGTAACCGGCACTCTGGAAGCACTGAAGTTTAGATGCTCTGCCAAATTCTTCGAGACCCCTTTTGAACTCGAAAAGGGAGTATGAGATTCCTGAAGAGTGGGGGCATTGCCACATGGAAATCATTGGCGAACCTGGCTCTACAGCAGAGGTTATTCAGTCTTATTTCAAAGCTTAGTTTCGATGCTATCTTAAACAGATTTAGCCAATCAATACGCTAAGTTACGAGAAAAAAAACAGCCGCTAAAAGCGGCTGTTTTACGGAACTTAGAGCACGTTCCGTGGAGGTATTACCAAACTATTTTGGAATGCGGATTTTTTGACCTGGAAAAATTTTATCAGGGTCTTCGATCACTTCGCGATTCGCTTCAAAAATTTCGGTGTACTTAGCACCGTTACCCAAGAACTGTGAGGCAATAGCCCACAACGTATCCCCACTTTTGATGGTGTAGTACTCAACTTCGGCCTCAGGTTCTGGAGCGGCAAGACCATCGCCATTAACCGATCCAACCCCTTTCATATTGCCGGCCATCAACACCACTTTTTCTTTGGCTGCAGCAGAATCACAGGTGCCCGACAGCGTACACACTTCGTCGTCTAAGCTCACGCTTAGATCCGTTACGCCTGGGTTGTTTTTCTCGATATTTTCTTTAATTTTATCGGCCGCATTTGCATCGCCGATGCCGAACACTTTTTTGCCGATATCGGCTGCAAAATCAAATAATCCCATTGTGTCTCCTACCCTTGTACAAGGTTCTGATTGTTAAACGATCGCCACTAATGGGCGACACAGATAGGAGAACATACACGCTAATTGCGCCCACGCGCAACCGTAAGCGCATTACAAAATGCAAATAATAGTTACTTATTAGGCGAGGGAATTGAGGCTCAAGTACGGGATACTCGCCATAGGCTAACCAGTATTGCGCTGCTCGCTATTATCTCTAATGGCTGCAATGACCAAAAGATGGGAGCCGACCAAATACCCGAGGTTGCGAAGAAGCCCTGCGTCAACCATAAAACAACACCGGCAGCACCCACATAGAGCCAGCGCTCCTTGACGAGTATTTCTTTCGACCTTAGCTCCGCTTCTTGGGCATCAAGCGCAGTTGAGCTGCTCGCGGCGCTGGCGCGAAATTGCTCGGCTTTGCTCAACAGCTCTTGCCGCAAATACGGCCAATGCGTAACTAGGTCGTCGAGCAACGCTTTGGGAGACAACTGTTCTTTCATCCATTTTTCTAAAAATGGTTTGGCTGTGTCCCATAAATTCAGGTCCGGAAAGAGCTGACGGCCAAGCCCCTCAATATTAAGCAGGGTTTTGTAGAGCAGCACAAGCTGGGGCTGCACAGGCATCTCGAAGCGCCGTACGGTTTTAAAAAGCTCCATCAACACTTTACCAAACGATATTTCGCTGAGCGGCTTGGCGAAAATAGGTTCGCACACCACGCGTATTGCCAATTCGAATTCCTCAGGCTTGGTGTCGGCGGGTATCCATCCTGAGCGAAAGTGTGCCCGTGTGATACGGGCGTAATCTCGATTAAAAAAGCCCAACAAGATTTCAGCTAAATAGTGCTTATCGGCGTTGGACAAGGTGCCCATAATGCCAAAATCAATGGCAATCCATTTGCCCTCTTCCGATACAAAAATATTGCCCGAATGCATGTCGGCATGAAAAAAATTGTCTTCAAATGCCTGCTTAAAAAACACATTTACGCCATCAGCCGCTAGCTTTTGCAAATCTACGCCTGCGGCGCGTATTTGCGCAAGGTTGCGCATCGACATACCGTAAATACGTTCCATAACCAACACATTGCGATGCGTGTAATCCCAATAGATACGCGGCACGTAGATAATGTCTTGCTCCTCAAAATTGGCGCCCATGCGCGCGCCGTGCGCAGCTTCAACACGCAAATCGAGCTCACCCAATATGGTGTGTTCGTATTCTTGTACCACTTCTTGAGGTCGAAACTGACGGCCGCGTGACCAATATTTTTGCAACAACTTGGCCATAAAGTGCATAACTTGTAGGTCGCTGCGCACTGTTGCTTCAACGCCCGGACGCAAGACTTTAATCACCACGTTGTTATGGGGTTCAGGGGATGTGCGGGTGACCATGCCGTTTGGCTCTTGGGAGGACACGTTACGCGCCTGCCCCGCAATCGCTAACCCCGGTTGCAAGGTGGCCGCGTGGACTTGCGCCACCGAGGCTGATGCCAACGGCTGGGGGTCGATGTACGAAAAAATTTTGTCGAGCTCGTCGCCGTAGGCTGCCTTAATGATGCGCAACGCGTGCTCAGCATTAAACGGGGGCACCTCATCCTGAAGTTTGGCGAGCTCCATGGCGATATCGGCAGGTAAAAGATCGGGGCGCGTTGATAAAGCCTGACCGAGCTTTACAAATACGGGACCTAAGTCTTCTAAGGCGCGTCGTAAGCGCAAACCACGAGGTAGATCGTTCACGCGACCCCTACCCAGACTCAAGCGAGCCGCGAAACGTGCCCCGCGCGGTAGATCTAAGTCGTCGAGCAAAGAAAGCAGATCGTAGCGCTGGAAAACTCGGCGCACTTCCAACATTCGCGCCAATTTTGGTTTGGGGGGAGCTAGTCGGTTAGAGGTGAGCTCTTTAGGTGGCTCAAGGCTGTCCTTTGGCTCAAGGCTGTCCTTTGGCTCAAGGCTGTTATCCGACTTTAGCGTGGTAGACATATTCGGGATAAGGGTGGCCGCCCTATAACGTGGCAGCCATATCGAGTTTACGTCGCACGCGGTCGATGCGCGTCATAAGGCGGTCGCTATCGGCACGCAGATCATCAATTTGATCGAGCACTTCGGCCACCTCCTCTCGTTTGGCTACCAAGCCTAAGTCTTGCGTGAGCAAACGGCTTGTAAACTGTTTTAAATGGGCACGGGTAGTGCCGAAAAAGTCTCGCGCCTGGCCTGCTGCAAATTGAATGACTTGCGCAGGTGCTTCGCCAAATTGATCTCGCAGTAACGAGTCCCAATCAATATTTAACTCTGCTAGCACCATCGCAAACCGCTGGCCAATAATGGGGTCACCCACTATTTCGAGTTCGCCCGGTGCGAGTTCGGCGTTTTCAAATCCATCGCGGCTAATTTTTAATAACGCGCCCAGCGTTACCCGCAGCGTTACGTCCACCGTCGAGGGAATCGTAGGCGAAAATTCCAGCCCCTTTTTTTGCGGTGTAACGGCCAACGATTGATTCATTGGCTTCACCGTTAGCAACATCGTTTTACCGCGCAAACGCTCCAAACGAGTTTGCGTGGCTGCATCGTACGCTAGAGTACGGTTGCTAAACAGTTCAACGAGGTCTAACAACATTAGTACTTATAACCTATGTGCAGCGCCACAATGCCGCCGGTTAGATTGTGATAGCGTACTCGATCAAAGCCGGCCTCTAACATCATCGCTTTTAGGTCTTCCTGGTTCGGGTGTTTGCGAATCGACTCCACCAAATATTGATAGCTCTCGCGATCGCGCGCCAACAGCTCGCCTAGTTTGGGAATAACGTTAAACGAGTAAGCATCGTAAACCGAACGGAATGCGCTGTTCGTGGGCTGCGAGAACTCCAACACTAGTACGCGACCACCAGGTTTTAAGCAACGCACCATTTCTTTTAAGGCCGTGTCTTTGTGCGTAACATTGCGCAAGCCAAAACTAATTGAAATGCAGTCAAACTGATTGTCGGCAAAGGGCAACTGCTCAGCGTTAACGATCTTGTAGTCCACATTGGCAACAATGCCGGCGTCGGTCAAACGGCGCCGACCTTCAGCAAGCATCGACTCGTTAATATCGGTCACGAACACGTGACCCTCGGGGCCGACTTTTTTGGCAAATTTAATGGCGAGGTCGCCCGAGCCAGATGCGAGGTCTAACACGTGGTCGCCCGCGCCCACATCACTCTGCGCAACGGCAAACCACTTCCAGGCTCTATGTACGCCGAGCGACATAGCGTCGTTCATCAGGTCGTAGTTTTGTGCCACTGAATGAAACACATCGCCAACCAGCGATTGCTTTTCATCTACATCAACTTCTTTAAAGCCAAAATGCGTTTTGGTTGAATTGCTCATAATCGTGTATAGAGGGCCAAGCCGCTCAAACTAAATATTGGTCGCTGTCTTGCGATATGCGTAAATGCTGTGCCTCAGCGAGTCGCTGTAAATAGCGTTGCCAACGCTGAACGCGGTTAATGCCTAAGTCGTACAGCAACTCCCAAGAGTACAAGCCGGAGTTATGCGAGTCATCAAAAATAAGGCGTACAGCATAGTGGCCTATTGGCTCGATGGCAACGATGTTGACCTGTTCCTTGCCCTTTTGCAAAACCTCTTGGCCTGGCCCATGGCCTTGCACTTCGGCCGATGGCGAGTGTACCCGCAGATATTCACAAGGCAACTTAAATGTTTGCTCATCAAAGGTTACCTGCAGAATCCGCGAGGTTTGTAACAGCTTAATTTCTGAGGGTATACGTTTCATTTACAAGATTCTTTACCGTTGCGGGGTACAACACAACTTCTGGTGTCGACAGCTATGCTCATACGAATGAGTGCTTATTGTATAGTTAACTGAGTTATAGCGGTGCATGTAGTTCGCAATGCGCTACACGATTTGCGTGAAAGGTGTAACCGCGTACAAAATTGTGGGCCGCATTGGTAACTTACAGCACAAGTCGTGGTAAGTTGCGAGTATTCCTGACCCACCACTAGCGAGCCTTCAGCCATGCAACATTACAAGATTGTTCTACCCGCCGACCTCAACGATTATGGCTCCCTGTTTGGTGGTGCGCTGCTTAAATGGGTGGATGAGATTGCCTACATTCGCGTTAGTTTAGATTTTCCCGAACAGCACTTTGTCACAATTGGCTTAAACAATGTGGAGTTCAGACATTCGATTCGCGAAGGTCAGATCCTGCGCTTTGAATGCACTAAGACCCGAGTAGGCACTACCTCGGTAACCTACGGGGTTAAAGTGTATGGGGCACGCTACAACACCGATTCGGAAATGGTTTTGTTTGAGAACGACATCAGCTTCGTGTGCATTGATAAGCAGGGCAAAAAGACCCCCATCAAATAATAAGTATTGGTCGCGCCTATGACTTTTATCCATGCATCCGGCTTAGTGCTCATCCTCGCCAACCTTATACCGTTGGTCGGCGTTATTTTTTACGGGTGGAGTGCGGTACTCGTGCTCGCACTGTTTTGGATTGAGAATTTAATTATTGGCGCCTTTAATGTGCTCAAGATGGTGAGCGTAGTGGTATACCGTAGCGAATGGGCAAAATTGTTTCTCGCCGTATTTTTTATTATCCACTACGGCCTGTTCTGGACAGGCCACGGCCTGTTTTTGTGGAGCATTCTAGGGTTTGAGTCGATTGCCCCTGAAGACGTATTTGGCCGCGAGTTTCCTGGATTGCTCGATCTAGTGGCCGAAGGTGCGGCCATACTAGTGAGCTTTATACACATGCACGCGCCCGTAATCTGGTTAGGCATTGCGGGTTTACTGTTGAGTCACTTGGTTGCGTTTATCGAGCAATTTATTTTGCGCGGCGAGGTTTTTAATAAAGACGTTGGCAAGCTCATGTCGGAGCCCTATAAACATGTAATCGCTCTGCACGCCGGTCTGCTCGGCGGGGCCTTTTTACTGAACTACTTTGACTCGCCCGTGTGGTTGCTGGCGCTCATCGTGGCACTAAAAATGCTGCACGATGCGCGTGCTTATATAAGTCATCACAACGATAAGATAGTGACCCCACAGAAGTTCCAACAGCCCGATTAAAACAACCGAAGAGCGGCGGTTGTTAAGCATCTAGCAAGGTTAGCTTCTTTATAGTAGGTGTACTGCAGGTTTATTTTTATTACCGTTGTGACCGTAGTCTATCTAGCCATGCCGCAAACAATGGCATAATCAGCCAAGAATTTATTCCGAGGTACACCAAATGTTTAGAACTCTTCTCTTTATTACGCTATTACTGGCACTGCAAACGGCCTGTAGCCAAACGCACCCTATTACGGACTCGTCGATTGATACCATATCGGTGTCGGGCTTGGGCGAAGTGGAAGCAAAGTCAGACCAGGCTACGCTGTACTTAGACATTAGCGCCGAAGCCAAACAAATGGCGGCGGCCAAGAGACAAGCCGACAGTCATTATCAGGGTTTACTTGACTTACTTAACAAGCAAAACTTATCCACTGACGACCTGACCTTAATGCAGCTTAATATGAACCCCGTTTACGAATGGCGGACCTTGGATGGCGAAAGCAAGCGCTACCAGACGGGTTATCGCGTTTCTAGAAGCCTGCAATTTGAACTCAACGACCTCGAACAGCTACCAACCCTACTCGAGGCGCTGGCCAACGCGCCCCAAATTGAAATTAACTCCATCGCGCGCGGTTTGCAAAATCCTTCAGCCGTGATCGAAGAGGCCACCGCCAAAGCGGCGGCTGATGCAAAACGGCGAGCGGAATTTATTGCCAAGCAATTTGGGCGCAAGTTGGGCGAGGTTAAAACCGTAGAAGCTCATCACTCCAGTGTGCCTTTCGCACAGGAGCGCTCCGGCAAGGTTATGATGGAAATGGCGAGCGCCAGCGACCGCGGCCCAGACGAACACTTAGGCTCGCAAAAAGTATCCGCATCCCTTAATGTGGTGTTTAAGCTTTTAAACAACTAATCGCGGGGCTTCCATGCTACGTTTCCTCGGCATTTTGTTTTTATTGGCGATTGTAGTCGCGGGTGGCATTTGGTATTCCGCGCAATCATTGCCTGCCTGGTACGACGATAATGTTGATCAACAAACCCGCATCATCGAGCAGCTAGATAAAGAAGTGGCGCGCTCTGGCGCAAGAGGCTTTTTGGGCGGCAAACTGGCTGAAGTACTCGCGGGACGTTTACGCCTGAATGACGCCGAATTCAATGCGCTGGTGTTGGCCAGCTTGCAGGCCGACCCAGACGGGCGCAAAGTGCTCGCCGTAAGCGACGCCGTGAATGCGTCGATCACGCCCAATGGTATTGAGCTGGCGGCGGTAATTAATTTGGACAAAGTTGAACGAATTGACCCCAACGCCCGTCGTGCCGTCGAGAAAGTAAATCGGATGTTTCCTTTTTTAGATCACTCACGCGTGGCCGTGGCGATTATCGGCACACCGGTGGCGCGCAATGGTCAGCTTGGCATCAAAGACGATTTTAGCTTGCGAGTGGGTGCCATCCCCATCTCTAATAGCTCGCTACGCCAATTGGGTGCCAATGTAGAACGGGCGAACCATGAAAGCCTAGACCTCAAATACCTGCGGGTTAAGTCCGTTACGCTTAGAAGCGGTGAACTTGAATTAGGTGTAACACCCAGTTTCTAAGCGGCCTGATTCTATTTGATCGTTTTACCCAACCATTGGTCGTGAGAATAGGTGCACAAAATGTAACCTTATACGTTATGTTTTGCATACCATGACCGCTAATTAGCTATGCGTTCAAAATTCTCGCGTTAGCCCCTCATGTGGCAGGACTAATCCAAATAATCAGGCGGAATATAGGCCGGAGCCACGGGATACACATAGCTTTGGTATTCACTCAAATCTGGGCTGCCGGCTTGTTGCCAAGCGCTGTACCAAAGTTGGGCGAGTACGCTGGCACCTATGGCTAAGCGCTCTACAACAAAATCGGCATAGTGGTGGCTAACGTCGTTTGGTGGGCGTCGTTCCGCTTTACTTTGGGGGTCGGTGTTGGGGGCGATGCGCGAATGCGCGTTGTCGAGCTCGGTTAAGCGGTTAAGATTTTTATGGCTCTCGACCAAAGCGAGAAAGACCAACTGAGTGGGGTCATTTAGCGCTGCCTGTCTTTGCGCTGCGGATAAACCCTTGAACACCGTGGCGTTAAGCAAATCGGGGCCTGCTGTAGCATTCACTTGAGCAATTAAATCTAGCGGTAATGCCATAACAATGTCGGATTCAAAATACGCGTGTAGCCCTTTGTTACCGGTGAGTTGGCCATCGTGGTTCACGCTGGTGTGATGCGGGTTGGCCATATCGCCTACGAAATGACTCATAATGCCCGCATATAAGAGCACCTGATTGGTAGCGTCGATCATCTCTTTAGGCGTGGTTGCCTGTTTAGCCGCACGCAAGCTCGCCACCATCATTTGCTGCAATTGCAAGATACGCCACGGCAGCGATCCCAGTTCAAGTACGTCCTCCACATTTACCGCACGGCTGCGCGTTACATGCTCGGCGTAGCCCGTTGCAAGATCCTCGATTGAATCGACCGCACCATACGTAGGCTCTAAATTAATGTAATGCGTGGGGGAATTGCTACTGCGCTCTTGTTCGGTCATCGCGGGCGAGCGCCACACAATATCGGGCACATTCGATAAATGCGCCAACATATGGTCGCGGGATTTAAATGGCCGAGTGAACGCTTGGTTGTCACCGCTCAAGTGCTGCAATTGCTGCGCCGCGACACGCGACATCACATCGTGGCCAATTTCGCCCCACGCGTGTGCGGGCTTAACCAAGCCCATCGCTGCAACAAAAACGAGTGCGGCTGAACACAATAAAGAACCAAGAGAATTAGATAAGAGATTGAGTGAAGTTTGGCGCGCGAGCATAGGAATAAAAGTAGCGATAACAGCAATCGTCAAAGAGTAACCGACAAATATGTCTATTTAATGAAACAAGACCTCAGTGCAAGCACCGTATCGCTAGAGTGTTACAGACCGGCTACTCAGGTAAAGGCACAAAACCGAAGAACGTTTGCGGAAACTTATCGGTAATGAGCAGAAAGCCATTGTGCTCAGCTGTTTGCAAGCGAGCGATTCCTTCCCAATTTCGCCCCTTATCATCGCCGAGCTCAAGCTGAATAGGCGGTGCGCCTGACAGTTCAATACCGTCGTCGGTAATTTGTAGTTCCAATAAACGCTCGACCTGACCACGCTGTTGGTGCGTGGGCCCTTGTCCATACAGGGTGGCTATGGGATCGTTGGTGCGAGCATGACGTTGGTCGCCTTGCCAATGGTAATTGATTACCCAAAAGCGCCCGTGCGCATCGACGCTGGTGGCGTCGGTTACACGAAACGGCAGCGCTGGAAACGCTATTTTGGAAAGTGCTCCACTGGCGGGATCAATAACCGTGGCACGTGGGGTTTCAACATGGGTGCTACCGTTCACTTCGTGAATGCTAATCAGCTGATTAGCGACTTGAGTAAGCGCCTCGTCGCTAGCATTAAAAAGTTTTGACTGCGAACCCGTATAAATGAGCGGCTCATTCAGGATGGTTAAGCTGGGCTGTTCTGAATTAAACAGGACTTTAGCCTGTAAAACGACCGCGCTATGATACGCGAACACACTACTCACATTCGCCAACCAGCTTGGCTCTTTGCGCTCTACCGTGAGCCAAGCGTGGTCGCCGTCGCACACTATGGCCTCGAAGCCCTCAAAACCGCTTATTTGATCTCGCACATCCGCTTCGTTAAAAACCGCTGGTGTTGCTTCAAGCGGCGCGTGTTGCGGATTGCGTAATGCCTCACTAATTTGTTGTTTCGACAGCAAATAGAGGTAAGTATCGCCTTGCCGCTCGGTAAAGGGGCCTGGGTTAGTCATCTGTGCGCGGGCCGCAAAATCAGGGTATTGCGGGAGTAATACGAGGTGGTCTTGGCACCAGGTTAATCCAGAAATCTCCGCTTCGGGAAGGTCGAGCGGGGCCGCCAGCGTGATCATTTGCAACGGCGTTTCGGTCGCAGCTAACGGCAAATCTGCCGCCAGCAAAGTGTTGCCTACGAAGCCAATAGCAATCCCGCATATGCGCAAAAATTTAGTCATTGGGCGAACGCTCCTCTGTTGCCTCTACAACCTCTGCATCATCTGGATTAGACGCGGTCTCTTGCTGGCTACGCATCTGTGACTGTCGCGCTCGAATATCGCTAATTCGTGAGGGATTAGTTCGGTGCAAGCCAATACGAATAAATCGAAAACGGTGCCCCACCGCATTCGCCACCCACAACAAAGCTTTATCGATCCAACTGACGTTAGCGCGCAAGCCTAGCACCGCCGTGCGAGCAAGCGAACTGGTGAAAATCAAAATCGAAATGCACACGGCAACCAGCACCGTGCCGCCTGGAATGGGTGTCGCCATCGACAGCATCCCGATCAATAAACCGAACGTCGCTAATACACTCACCAGCAAATTTTTCATTTAACGTAGTCGGGTAGTTGATCGGGATACGAAAAGTGGACTCTAGCTGTAAACATGCTTGAATGCCACCGTGTTGCGGTTACACAAACGCAATGTCACACATTCGCAACGCAGTCGTAACACAACCATAACAAGAACGTCATTTACCTAGCGGCTGGCCCGCTTACCATACGGCGGTTGATATTGGCGGGTTTGTTTCGCGCCAATGTTGCACGTGTGTCAAAGCCTTTTGTTGGCCACAAGTCTTATGCATTGACTTAAAACACCAACTTAATGTATCGACGCTTTTTTCGATTCGGATGACCTCGCGCGCACTGTATCTAATCACTCCTAAATTACAAACTTGCGACTAAGCCGAATAGAAAAAAGCACCTCACTCTGAATTAACGATTAGGAGCATTACTCATGAATTTACATTTCATAAGAAAGCGGATGAGAGCGCTTTCGATGAGCATTTTAGTGATCGCACTCGTGGTTGGGCAAGCAGCTCAAGCACAAGTGACGGTTTCTGGCGTACGCGGTGTGGTAACCGACACCACAGGCAGCCCAGTGGCGGGCGTGGACGTAGTTGTTACCAATGCGCTAACGGGCTTAGTTCGCCGCGTTACTACCAACAGCTCAGGCGCCTACGCAGTACGCAACTTGCCAATTGGCGATGGTTACAGCATCGCAGCATCAGGCGGCTCGATGGCGGGCGAAACCATTGAGAACGTTTCACTCACCCTCGGCACTACATCGCAATACGACATCAGTTTGATGGCCAGCAGCGCGATAGAGGAAGTAACGGTAGTTGGCGCAGCTTCTGCTGCAGCCCAAGTTGCCGTAGGCCCAAGTGCAGTATTCGATTTAGGTACTTTGCAAACAGCCCCTGCGATCAACCGCAACATCACCGACATCCTACGCCTTGATCCACGCGTGTTCGTAGATGAGTCACGCGGCGACATTAACGCTGTACAGTGCGGTGGTAAAAACTCTCGCTTTAACAGCTTAACCGTTGACGGCGTTAAAATTAACGATTCATTCGGCTTGAACTCAAACGGCTATCCCACTGAGCGTATCCCATTTTCATACGATGCGATTGGGCAGCTTGTGGTAGAGCTCGCGCCATTTGATGTGGAATACGGCGGCTTTACCGCGTGTAACATCAACTCGGTTACAAAATCTGGCGACAATGAGATTAGCGGTAGCGTATTTTACGATTACACCGACCAAGACTTGCGCGCCGACTCACTGGAAGGCGACTCAATCACCACCGGTGATTTCAGTGAAAAGCGCTACGGTATTAACGTAGGCGGCCCACTGATTGAAGACAAGCTGTTCTTCTTTATCGCCGCTGAAAAACTCGATGGTGCGAATCTGTTTGATCGTGGCCCTATCGGTTCTGGTGCAGTGAATGAAATTGACGTTACCCAAGGCGAGCTCGATGAGATTGCCGATATCGCCCGTACTTTGTATCAATACGAGCCAGGCGGTATTCCACAAAGTATTGCCAACGACGACGAAAAATTGTTGGTGAAACTGGATTGGAGCATCAACGACCAACATCGTGCGGCTTTTACTTACATGCACAACGATGGCTTCAACACTGTGCAGTCAGACGGCAGCAGCAACGAGTTTGAATTTTTAAATCACTTGTATGAGCGTGGCACCGAGCTCAATTCTTACTCGGCACGCCTGTATTCAGATTGGACCGAAAAGTTTTCATCTGAAATTCGCCTTGGCTACCTAGAAATAGACAATCGCCAAGACAGCGTAGGCGGAACTGACTTTGGTGAAATTCGCGTAGAGCTTGACGAAGTTGATGTGTATTTAGGCGGTGACGACAGCCGTCAAGCCAACGACCTAAACTACGACACCACAAGTTTTGCGCTAAAGGGCAACTACCTTACCGACAACGGACATAGCCTAACGTTTGGTTATGAACGCGAGAGCTTGGAAGTGTTCAACTTGTTTGTGCAGCACACCGAAACGGAAATTCGTTTCGATGGCATTGACAATTTTAGAGCTGGTTTGGCAGATGCGATCTACTACAACAATGCGCCATCGAGCAATCCAGCTGATGCGGCCGCTGATTGGGGCTACGACATCAACACCGTGTATTTGCAAGACGAGTTTGCGTTGAGTGACCGTTTAGAAGTGGTTGCTGGTTTGCGTTACGACTGGTACACCACCAATGATGCGCCTAGCGAGAATGCCGCATTTACTGAGGAGTACGGGTTTTCCAACTCAACTAACTTAGACGGCGAAGGCTTGTTGCAACCGCGTATCGCGTTTACTTTTGACCTTAGCGATGCAACATCTATTCGCGGCGGTTTAGGTTTGTTCTCAGGCGGCGATCCTAACGTGTGGTTGTCAAACAACTTCTCGGCCAACAATGTACTGCAGTTTGGCCAACGTGGTCGCTCGTTTGGTTATACCGATGGTTCACGCTCGCTATTTGACGCGGACGTAGTGTATTTACTGTTGGAAGACGGCGTGCCGAACGGTCCAGGCTATGGTGTACCGTCTGAACTAGTACGCGCGGTAGAGGGTGGCGTAGGGGATAACTTTGAAATCAACTATCTGGATCCAAACTTTGAAATTCCATCAGAGTTGAAGATTGCATTGGGCATGACGCACATCACTGAGTCTGACTATGTGATACAAGCTGACTTGTTGATTACCGAAGGCCAAGATACAGCAATCGTGCTACGCGGCGATCTGGACCAAGTTGGTACAACTGCTCTTGGTTACCCACAATACTCAAGCGCGCGAGAAGCCAGTTTTGTGTTAACCAATAGCGATGTAGGTAACGAGTCGGTTACTGCGTCGATCAACTTGTCGAAAGTGTTTGAAAATGGCTTTAGCTTCAGAGTGGGTTACGCCTATTCAGACGCTGAAGACGTGCAGCCAATGACAAGCTCAGTAGCCTTCTCTAACTACACAAACCGCGCATTTTTTGACCCACAAGAGCAAGTATTATCGACCTCTAATTACAACATCGAGCATCGCTTGGTGACGGTACTTACGTGGCAAAAAGAATGGTTTGGCGATAACGTAACGACCATCTCGCTAGTGGGCCAACATAACAGTGGTTTGCCGTACAGCCGGGCATTCAACGGCACGATCAACCCATACCGCTTCACGCCATTCCTAGACTTTAGCCCCAATGTGTTAGAGCCAGGCGCCGCACGCAATGGGTTTAATAGCCCATCGTGGACGAAGCTTGACTTGAAAGTGTCACAAGAGTTTGGCGGCTTTGCTGAGGACCATAAAGCCACTGCGTCGTTTATTATCGACAACTTGACCAACTTGTTGAACGACGACTGGGGCATCTTGGAGCAAGTACCATTCCCAGGCAACGTAGACTTGGATGACACCACCCCATTCGCTCGAGTGGGTGATGCATCACGCTACCAAATTCGTTTTGAAGTGAAATACGATTTTTAGATCCTCCCCCCTGTAGTAAAACTTTAAGCCAGCGGCTCTCCCCGCTGGCTTTTTTTTGCGCTATTAAATGCCGCTCAGCGATGGCTGTGAGCAGGCGTTCACACATAACAAGTGGCCTACACGACAGGCTTGATATGATTTGCAAAAAATTGGAGTAACTTAAGATGTTTTCCCTATTTAAAAAAGACCCAACTAAAAAACTACAAAGCGAATACTTAAAACTACTCGAGCAAGCGCTCCAAGCGCAGCGCCGTGGCGATATTCGACTGTACTCGCAATTAACCAGCCAAGCCGAGGCTAAAGCCAACGAGATCGACAAGATCAAGTAAAGGCTATTTATTGGGATTCAGAGCCGAATAAAACATGAGTGCGGCCTGTTAAACCGCTCTCTAGCGCGTAGTTTTTGTAGCGGAGTTTGTGTTAAAAGCCTCTTCCGAGACTTTGGCCAAACGCATTGTCTCGTGGTAACGTTAGTAGCCTTACGAATCACTCCTTCCAAGGCCATCTTAAAATGCTAACGCCTTTGTTAATCTGGACCTCCTGTGCCATCGCTTATCTTTTGTTTTGGTGCTGGTATGTTGGCTTTAAAAAGAAAATCACGCCGGATGAAGTGGTGGCAATTCGTGCCCTTTTGTCTGACCACATTGGCCATTCGCCCAACCGTATTGAAACCATCTGCGACTTTTTCGCCAACGACGACGGTCGTGATTTTGTGATGGTGAATTTGTTGGAGTTAAAAAAGCCCTACGACCAATCTCGCGCCAAGCTCAGCGCGTATCAAAAAGTCTTTCTCGGCAACTTATTAAAGCGCGCAGGCCATCCTGTGTTTGTAGCGAAGGCGACGGCTGGCAATATTGAGAGCATCGATTGCGATGGCGACCATTGGACGGCCGCAGGCATGGTGCGCTATCGCAGCCGTCGCGATCTACTCGAGATACTGCCCGCCACAATCGGCAGCGATCATCACGGTCTAAAGCTGGACGCCCTAAGAAGAACGTTTGCCTTCCCTAGCGCGCAATGGATGATTTTCGGTGGCCCTAAGATAGTTGTTGCGCTCGCGCTTGCCTTGGTGGCTGCGTTGGTGCATTTGTGGGTTTTGTAGTGGTTGACGTCCGACCCGCGTGAAAGTCAGAAGCGTCATTCGCGCACCTCACTTTTAGCGCAATAGGTTAATCGATGCAGCAAACGGGGATATACGAACAATTAATTACTCAACTACTTGAGCGACGCTTAGATCGTAATCAGTTCTATGTAGGCGAACGACCTGTTGAAAAAGCCGAAGCCGCTATTTGGCTATCGCGTCATCTCACCCATATTTTAGAAGTCGTTCTAGCTTCCGTACCCGCTGGTGATGAACAACTAGCGCTACAAATTAAACTCTCCAATCAACTAT
Source organism: uncultured Gammaproteobacteria bacterium (assembly GCA_964407915.1). Lineage (GTDB taxonomy): Bacteria > Pseudomonadota > Gammaproteobacteria > Arenicellales > Arenicellaceae > Arenicella. Next base: position 3,205 of record CAYOXK010000024.1, on the reverse strand, counting down.
TAATGTGGGTTAAGGAGCACAGCAAAGACGCTGAATTTATCGATGACAATTTAGTCGAGAGCAAAGGCAAAATCCTAACTGCGCTGTACGGGCAAACAAACCCAATAGCAACCGACCTACAGAAGTACGTGCAAGACATTTTTCCACTAACAGGCTTAACGCAAAGCGAGCTTTTTAGTGGTAGCAACGCAGGTCTCTCGTTGGAGTCAGAACTAAAGCGCGAGATTATGTCGGCCCATGAAATCTACTGGCTCGTGTCATTTATAAAATGGTCGGGGATTCGAATTTTTCGTCGAGAGTTGGAGGAGTTCACACGAAATGGCGGTAAGCTAAAGGTCATCACCACAACATATATGGGCGCAACCGACGCCAAGGCCGTTGAGTACATTGCTAGCTTACCCAACACCGAGGTTAAGTTGAGCTATCGCACCAATCAAGAAAGACTGCATGCTAAAAGTTATCTATTCGTGCGCGATACGGGCTTTCATACTGGCTATATTGGCTCGTCTAACTTGTCGCATTCAGCCCTCACTAATGGGCTCGAATGGAATCTTAAGATCACCTCACAAGAGATTCCGCACATTATTAATAAATCACTCAGCACCTTCAAGACTTACTGGGCGGCCAATGAATTTGAAGTATTTGATGGGAGCCCGAGTAGCGTAGAGCAACTCAATCAAGCACTTAAAAAAGATCGACTCCAACCACAGAAAAACGCCGAATACTTTTTTGATGTAAAACCGTATCACCATCAGCTTGAAATACTCGAACGGCTGCAAGTTGAACGAAGTTTGCATCAGCGGTACCGCAACCTAGTGGTAGCCGCAACTGGTACAGGAAAAACTCTAATTTCGGCTTTTGATTTCGCCCGATTTGCTCAACAAAACCCGAATGCAACGTTTTTGTTTATTGCTCATCGCGAAGAAATCCTCAAGCAAGCAAGAGAAGCGTATCGAGGTGTTTTGAAAAACAGCAACTTCGGCGAACTCTGGGTAGGCGGCACGGTTCCGAGCCATCATCGACAATTATTTGCGTCCATTCAAACACTCAACAATCAGTTGGCTAATTTACCGCTTACGCCAGACTACTACGACTACATTGTGATCGATGAGGTGCATCATATTGCTGCGAGCAGTTATCGGGCACTATTAGCTTACTTTTCGCCACGCATCCTGCTCGGCCTAACCGCCACGCCCGAACGCCACGATGGGGCCGATATTCTGAGCGATTTCGGCGGCGTTATCGCAGCCGAGATTCGCCTCCCCGAAGCCATTAATCGCCGACACCTCTGCCCCTTTCAATATTTTGGGATAGACGATGACACCGACCTACGCAACGTAAGTTGGAGTCGAGGTCGTTACGATGTTGGGCAACTGAGTGATTTGTATACAAACAACCAAGCACGGGTGAATAAGATACTGCGCAGTCTTAGTGAAGTAATAACCGATATCAATAAAATGAAGGCGTTAGGCTTTTGTGTGAGTCGAGAACATGCCAACTATATGCACACGCAATTCCAGCTCAAAGACATTCCTAGTGCTGTGCTCACTAGCGACAACAGTGACGAACGCCAGCAAATGCAACAAGCGCTTCGCTCTGGCGCCATCAAGATATTATTCGTGGTGGACATCTTTAACGAAGGTGTGGATATACCCGAAGTTGATACCCTCTTGTTTATGCGCCCAACCGAAAGTCTTACACTGTTCTTACAACAGTTTGGGCGTGGGCTGCGTTTAGCACAAGGAAAGGAGTGCTGTACCGTATTGGATTTTGTCGGAAATTCACGCCCCGAATATGATTTTTCAAGCCGGTTTCGTGCGCTGGTGGGTAAGACTAATCGAGCGATTGACGAAGAGATCAAACAAGACTTCCCACATGCTCCGTTGGGTTGCCGTATAGAACTATCTAAACGTACTCAAGAGATAGTGCTAAGAAATATCAGCCAAGCAACGCTTAATCAGCAGCGGCTAAGAGGACTAATCACGCAGTTTCCACACCAGTCGGATTTACCGCTCTCGCTCGCTAATTTTCTAAAAATCTATCCACAGGTGCAGCTTGAGCACTTATACAAGAAAGGTACTACTTGGACGAGCTTGGTCGCGAGCACTACTGAATCCATCGCGCGGGAAGCAATCGACACTGTGATTGAAAATGCTTATTACCGCGCAATCAATACTCGGCTTTTAAGCAGTGATTCATTTGAGTATTTCCAATTCCTGCAGCAGTTGTGTAACAACAATTTTGCGCTAAGCAACGATACAGACCCTCGCATGGCGTTGATGTGTCACTACGATTTTTGGCAATCTCCCGGTTCAAAGCTAGGCTATGCTGACCTTGATGAGAGCTTAGCCGCCTTAAACCACACTGATCTTAAAAAAGAGCTTAACGATGTTCTGCAAATCTTGATGGATAGAGCTGAACATGAACAGCCGTCCATGACTGATTTAGCTAACAATCCGCTCAGGCTGCATGCTCGTTATGCACGCGAACAAATTCTAGCGGGCTTTGGGGCAACAACTTTCGACAAGCAATCACCCGCGCGCGAAGGAGTTTTGGCGCTCAAAGAGCAAAATGTGGAATTGTTGTTTGTAACGCTGAATAAAAGCGATGAGCAATTCTCACCCACAACCATGTACCACGACTACGCCATTAGCGAGCAGTTGTTTCATTGGCAGTCACAGAATAGCGCCCGCCCAGATCGCGGCAAAGGTTTGGAATATATTCAGCACCAAACGTTGAATAAGAGACTGTTTTTGTTTGTACGCGAACAAAGCCAAGATGAGTGGGGGCGCACTATGGGTTTTGTTAATTTTGGCGAAGTCAGCTTTGTCTCGAGCTCCGGGTCGCAACCTATGAATATTACCTGGCGCTTAGCTACACCTATGCCGGCCTTTATGTGGAAGCAGGCGGCGAAGTTAGCCGTGGGCTAAGTTCAAAGTTTTAAGGAAACGCGTCAAGCACCCATCCTGACAACGGCACAACGCCTATCCAAACGACGCATCGAATATAGTTCCGGGCTCGAGTTCTAGCTCGATGCCCAATATTTCCACCTGCGGGTTACCGCCATCTTTGTCATTGCCAATTTCAACACTAACACCATCAGACGCTTTGAGCGGATCGCCACCGCCGTTGTCGCCACGCACCGTTACGGCTTGGCCTGCGTGATCAAGAATGCGGCCGATGGTGGTGCCAGCAGTAAACGCAT